>NZ_JAXAXM020000027.1:0-32457 GCF_047500745.2 Stenotrophomonas sp. FR024 | reverse complement strand
CCGGCCGCTGGCCGGCAACCTCAGGATCCCTGCAGCTGCCGGCCAGCGGCCGGCACTACCACAGGTGGGTCAGTGACCCGATTCGACCTTGCGCCATTCCACGGCGGCACGATCCAGCACGCCGTTGACGTAGGTATGGCCATGCTCGGAACCGAAGCGCTTGGCCGATTCGATGGCTTCGTTGATCACCACGCGGTACGGCACGTCCAAGCGGTAGCGCAGCTCGTACGCCGCCAGGCGCAGCACCGCGCGTTCGATCGCGTCCACTTCTTCGATGCCACGGTCCAGGTACGGGCCGAGCGCTTCGTCGATGTCGCGGCGGTTGTCGAGCACGCCGTGCAGCAGTGCTTCGAAGTACGCCAGGTCGGCGATTTCGCGGGCCTGCTCGTGGGCGAACTGGGCGATCAGCGACTGGGCGTTGCCGCCGGAGATCTGCCAGGCGTAGACGGCCTGCACAGCACGACGGCGCGCGCGCGAGCGCAGCACCGGATCGACGCCATCACGGCGGACGGGTTTACCGGAGGGCTTGCCCTGGGTGTTCTTGTTCATGGCAGCTGCTCCAGAAGATTGACCATTTCCAATGCGGCGAGTGCGACTTCCTCGCCCTTGTTGCCGTGGCTGCCGCCTGCGCGGGCCTCGGCGTCTTCAACGCGTTCCACCGCCAGCACGCCGTTCAGCACCGGCACGCCGAAGTCCAGCTGCACGCGCATCAGGCCTTCGGCGCAGCGATCGGCCACGTGCTCGTAGTGGCGGGTATCGCCACGGATCACGCAGCCCAGGGTAAGGATGGCGGCGTGTTCGTGGGCGGCGGCCAGGCGCGCGGCCACCAGCGGCAGTTCCCAGGCACCCGGCACGCGGATCACGTCGATGTTGGCTTCGGTGATGCCGTTGCCAGCCAGGCTCTGGCGGGCGCCAGCGACCAGCGTGTCGGTGATGCGGGCGTTCCAGCGGCTGGCCAGGATGGCGAAGCGCGCCGATTCGGGAGTGCGAAGATCGCCTTCGAAGTGGCTCATATGCGGCTTGGGGGACTCGATAAGGGGGTAATTCTAGCGTGGATGGGCCCCGGCCGTGGCCGATGGGGGCCCGGGGCGTGCCGACCAACGGTCGCCACCCACCGGTAGTGCCGGCCGCTGGCCGGCAACCGCAGTCCCCGTGATTGCCGGCCAGCGGCCGGCACTACCCATTACAGGGTCACCGTCTCCACCACTTCCAGGCCGTAGCCGGCCAGGCCGATCTGGCGGCGCGGGGTGCCCAGTACGCGCAGCTTGCCCAGGCCCAGGTCGGACAGGATCTGTGCGCCAGCACCATTGCGGCGCCACTGGCTCACGTCCTTGTCCTTGCCCGGTACCACCGGCGCCGGCTGCTGCCGCAGGCGGGCCAGCAGGGCCTCGCCGTCGCGCGGGGCCGACAGCACCACCATCACGCCGGCGCCTTCGGCATCGATCGCGCGCAGGGCATCGGTGGCAGCCACGCCGAAGTCATCACGGCGCCAGTGCAGCAGGTCGGCCAGCGGGTTTTCCACCTGCACGCGCACCAGGGTCGGCGTTTCGGCATCCGGGGTGCCGCGCACCAGGGCGAAATGCACGTCGT
This sequence comes from Stenotrophomonas sp. FR024, assembly GCF_047500745.2. Classification (NCBI taxonomy): domain Bacteria; kingdom Pseudomonadati; phylum Pseudomonadota; class Gammaproteobacteria; order Lysobacterales; family Lysobacteraceae; genus Stenotrophomonas; species Stenotrophomonas sp. FR024. The sequence goes on along the minus strand of NZ_JAXAXM020000027.1, from coordinate 30,867 downwards.
GGGCGATGCGATCGCGGTAGGTGACCAGCTTGAACGGGCCGAACTCGGTCTCGATCTCGCGCTCGTCCACACGCTCGACGGTCTTTTCGGTGGCCAGGCGGTAGGCGATCAGGTCGGCGATGGAGCCCATCTTCAGACCGTGCTCGCGGGCGAACACTTCCAGTTCCGGGCGGCGTGCCATGCTGCCATCCGGGTTCAGGATCTCCACCAGCACGCCGGCCGGTTCCAGCCCGGCCAGCATGGCCATGTCCACGGCCGCCTCGGTGTGGCCGGCGCGGGTCAGCACGCCGCCCGGCTGAGCGATCAGCGGGAAGATGTGGCCCGGCTGGTGCAGGTCCGACGGCTTGGCGTTGGGCTTCACCGCGGTACGGATGGTGTGCGCGCGGTCATGCGCCGAGATGCCGGTGGTGACGCCCTCGGCGGCCTCGATGCTGACCGTGAAATTGGTCTGGAACTGCGCGGTATTGGCCTGCACCATCGGCGCCAGGCCGAGATCGGCGGCGCGGGTGCGGTTCAGCGGCAGGCACACCAGGCCACGGCCATGGGTGACCATGAAGTTGATGTCGCTGGCCTTGACCAGCTCGGCGGCCATGATCAGGTCGCCTTCGTTCTCGCGGTCTTCGTCATCGACGATGACGACCATGCGGCCCAGGCGGATGTCTTCCAGGATTTCCGGAATCGGGGCGAAATTCATGCTGCATCTCCATGCGGGTGCTGGCCGTTGGCCGGCACGCTGATCAGGCGTTCGACGTAGCGGGCGACCAGATCGATTTCAAGATTGACCGCGCTGCCCACGCCTGCGGCGGAGAAGGCGGTGTTGGCCACCGTGTGCGGGATCAGGGCGACTTCAAAACCTTCATCGTCCACTTCGTTGACGGTGAGGCTGACGCCGTCCACGCAGATCGAGCCCTTCTTGGCGATGTAGCGGCGCAGCGAGGCCGGCGCTGCGAAACGCCAACGCTGGGCACGCGCGTCTTCGTGGATGGACAGCACCCGGCCGAGGCCGTCGACGTGGCCGCTGACCAGATGGCCGCCGAGGCGGTCGGTCGGGCGCATGGCGCGTTCCAGGTTGATGACCGCACCCTCGCCCAGCTGGCCCAGCGTGGTCAGGCCCAGGGTCTCGGTGGAGGCATCGGCCTGGAAGCTGCTGGCGTCGAATGCGATGACGGTGAGGCAGACGCCGTTGATGGCAATGCTCTCGCCCATCTGCACGTTGTCGAACGGCAGAGTCCCGACATTGAAGGTGAAGCGGACATCGCCGCCGATGGATTCGCGTGCGGCCAGACGGCCGACGCCTTCGATGATTCCAGTAAACAAGTAACGTTCTCCGCGAAAAGTGAGCGAAAAACGCCGCAAGGCAAACAGGCGCACGCAGGGCATGAGCCCTGTGGCACCGTCTTCTTTCATCCGGACTATGACCGTCGGCTCCGGCATTGGACCGGATCTGCTGACCCCCGGCCGTGGGCCGGGGCGCTCGCGGGCTCGTGCTTGCGCACCTACCGCCGGTGGGGAATTGCACCCCGCCCTGAAGACGTTTGTGTACCGGCGAACCGGCGTGGCTAGTGTACCAGCCCGTGCTGAACGGGGTCGGATGCCACAGCTGTGACGGCCGTCGCTCGCAATTTGTAAAACTTTCATTAAAATTCTGCCCCGGACGACATGAGGTCGCCACGGGCAGCCCGCTGGGCATGCCCGCCAAAGGACTGAAATTCACAGGAATTCCCATGCGCAAGATGCTGATCGTGGCCGCCCTGCTGGCCGCCGCCCCGCTCTCGGCTTCGGCCGACGCCCTGAGCTACACCTACGTTGAAGGCGGTTGGACGCAGGTCAAGGTTGACGACAACGCACTGGACGACCCGAAGGTCGACGGCGGCTACCTGCGTGGCTCCGTGGCCATCGCCGAACAGGTCTACGTGTTCGGTGGCTGGTCGCGCACCAGCAAGACCTATCACTACAGCGACGGTTCGCTGAAGGTTGAACTGAATCAGCCGGAGCTGGGCATCGGCTACCACATGCCGTGGACCGACCGCGTCGACTTCACCGCCGACATCGCCTGGGTGCGCCAGAACGCCGAGCTGACCGATCGTTATGACGGCTACAGCGACCGCTACAAGGACCACACCAACCTGGCCCGCGCCACCATGGGCATCCGCGGCAAGCCGTCGCGCATGACCGAAGCCTGGGCCAAGGCCGGTTACATGGACGGCGGCAACAACTACAAGGGCACCTGGGTCGGCACCATCGGTGGCCAGATCAACTTCACCAGGACCTGGGGTCTGGTGGGCGAGATCTCCGGCTACCGCGACGTCACCCAGTACTCGGCCGGCGTCCGCGCCAGCTTCTGATCCAGCGATCGCTTCTCGTGGTGCGATCGAACGGGCCCCGCAAGGGGCCCGTTTTTTTGGCCGGCATACACGACCACGTGACCCCATAGCGCCATCGAAAGCCCACGCAGATGCGCTAGGCTTGCGCGCCTCTGGAACAGGAAAACACCGTCATGAAGACCCCCACCCGTACTCTGCTGGCCAGCATGCTGCTGTGCGCCCCGCTGATCGCCACGGCCGCCCCGGCCACGCTGTCGCCCGAACAGGCGTTCGACCTGTATGCACGCACCCTGCTGGAAGACGACGCGGCCGCCACGCGCACGCTCAACGACGCACTGAAACCGGCATTCGAAGGCCAGGACGCCGTGACCCCGAACCCGGGTGCGCTGGCCAAGGCGCTGGCCGAACCCTGGCAGACCGTCCTCGCCAGCACCGGCGCCAAGGTCGACGCTGCGGCCACCGAAGCGCTGTATGCCAAGGCGCTGCGTGATTCGAAGTGCCGCGCGACCAAGAGCGTGATCGAAGACAACGAATACGTTGAAGACCAGAAGCTGGCACGGATCACCTTCAGCTGCCAGCTGCCCGACCTGGGCAAGGTGCGCCCGCTGTTCGCCGCCAGCCTCGCATCCGATGCCAGCCCGGCCTCGCGCAAGCAGTTCACCGATGCCTACACCCAAGCGCTGCAGAGTGGCGCGCGCGTGCCGGTCATCGGCACCTTCACCCTGTACCCGGCCAAGGACAACGGCTACTGGTACAGCGGCAACTTCGATGACCTGGTGGGCACCGTGGCCGGTGCGCTGGCACCGTTCGAGGACTGGATGCAGGACGCGCAGGCGGCCAACGCGCCGAAGGTGACCGGCGTACCGGGCTGCGACCTGTTGCTGCAGCAGCATCGTGCCTGCGTGGCGAAGGTCGCACCGGACCAGATCAGCGGCGTGGACGCCATGGCCGAGGAGCTGAAGGCCAAGGCACAGGTGCAGTCGGCCGATGAGATGACGCAGGAGTGCAAGGCACTGCGCCCGATCGCCGAGATGATGTGGACCGACGAGTGCGCGTGAGCCTCGTGTAGAGCCGAGCCCACGCTCGGCTCATTGTCGCCGACGACGAGGGCGGCCGCACTTTCAGAACCGTTGCATGGCCCTGCGTGGCCTGCATGGTCAATGCTGTTGCCCTCTTCCATCGGGGCAACCGCATGAAACACCGCACGACGTCGACCATGGTCATGTTGCTGACGCTGCTGGCGCTTGTGGCGTGCGGGCAAGCCAAAGCTCCCAAGTCCAGGATTACGACCTTCTCGGTCATCCCAGCGGTTGCCTTCGAGTCAACCCTGCTGAGCGACAGGCAGCTGGATGCGTGGATGAGCGAAGACGACGACTGCCACGCGTTCCTGATGTATCACGATCAGTGCGCAGTGCTGGTATTGCCGCATGAGTACGACGACGGTTTTACCCGTCACCAGCTGCGATTGAAGGCGAGGAAACTGCCGGGCGAGGCACTGGGCGCGTACTGCCGCAACCTGCATGGGCTGTGGAAGCAGCAGTGGAAGGGCCAGTGCCCCGTCGGCGAAGAAGACGACGAGGAAGCCTGACGACAAGGGCATCGCCCCTGCTTCGCGTCATTCCCTCACGGGCGCAGCAGCAGCCTGATGTCCTCACCGACCTGACGCTGGTCAACCACGCGCAGGCGGCGCTGCTGGTCCATGGCATCGATGCCGAGGCCAGCCAGCAGCGGGCGACCGGTATCGCCCAGCAGCGTGGGCGCCTGATACAGCAGCAGTTCGTCCACCCAGCCGCCGTGCAGCAAGGCACCGGCCAGCGTCGCGCCGGCTTCGGTATGCACCTCGTTGATGCCGCGTTCGGCCAGCAGTGCCAACACCGCGCCAAGATCGAGACGGCCGTCAACACTGGGCACGCTGGCGAATTCGGCATCGGCCGCATCCGGTGCACTCACTGCAGCATCGTGCAGGTACAGCGTCGGTGCCCCGCCCTCGCGCACGCGGCTGCATTCGAGCGAACGCAGGCGCGAATCGAGCACCACGCGCAGTGGCGGCATCACTTCGGTGTCCGCCAGGCGCACGGTCAGCATCGGATCGTCGGCCAGCACGGTTTCGGCGCCGGTCAGGATCGCACCTGCGCGCGCGCGCCAGTGCTGCACGTCTTCGCGCGCGGCCGGGCCGGTGATCCACTTGGAGCTACCATCGGCCATCGCGGTGCGACCGTCGAGGCTGACCGCCAGCTTCACCCGCAGCCACGGCCGGTTGCGCTCCACACGCGACAGGAAGCCCTTGTTGAGCTCACGTGCCTGCGTCGCCATCAGCCCTTCAGCGACTTCGATGCCGGCATTGCGCAGCAGATCGAAGCCACCCCCATCGACCTTCGGGAACGGATCGCGCATCGCGGCAACGACGCGCGACACACCCGCTTCGATCAAGGCCAGCGCACACGGCGGTGTGCGCCCGTAGTGCGCACAAGGCTCCAGGGTGACGTAGGCGGTGGCACCGCGCGCCTCGCTTCCTGCCTCGCGCAGCGCGAACACTTCGGCGTGCGGTCCACCGGCACGCTGGTGCCAGCCCTGCCCGACCACGCGTTCGCCGTGGGCGATCACGCAGCCGACCATCGGGTTGGGGCGGGTGGTGTAGGCGGCACGCTCGGCCAGACGCAGTGCGTTGGCCATGTGCAGGTGGTCGAGAACGGAGAACGGGGCGGTCATGCGGCCATGGTAGCGCCGTTGGTGGCGGTGTAGATCCACGCCATGCGTGGATGGGCGCCACTGTGCCAACCAAGGTTGGCACCCACCGAAGCAGATATCTGTGCCAACCAAGGTTGGCATCTACCGGGGCGTCAGCCCTTCTTCTTCTTGGTCAGGGCGATCACGTCGCCCAGCAGCTGCAGCTGTTCGGTACTGGATGGCAGGTCGCGCTCCAGCTTCTCGATCTCCTCGCGGAAATCGGCCACGTCCTCGAAGCTGCGGTAGACCGACGCGAAGCGCACATAGCCGACATGGTCGAGCTTGCGCAGTTCGTTCATGACGAACTCGCCGACCTTGATCGAGGGTACTTCGCGCTCACCGCTGATGCGCAGCTGATGGACCACGGCGCGTACCGCCGCTTCGATCTTGTCTTCGGCCACCGCACGCTTCTGCAGCGCGCGGTCGAAGCCAGCGCGGACCTTCCGCTGGTCGAATGCTTCACGGGTGCCATCGCTCTTGACGATGGCGGGCAGTTTCAACTCCACCGTTTCCATGGTGCTGAAGCGCTCGCCACAGGCTTCGCATTCACGCCGACGACGGATCGTCGCGCCGTCTTCGGAGACGCGCGAGTCGATGACCCGGGTATCGGCATGTTGGCAGAAGGGGCAGTGCATGGAACGCCTGGCTCAGGAAAGTACCTATTGCCACGGTCATGGCAGCGTCGCAAAGGTACCTGAGAAAGGGCCCCGCAGCAAATGCTGTCTGCGCGGAAGTGCCTGCATTTCGGCCGAACAGAACCGCCAGCGCGGTCAGCGCTGCGCGTTCAACCGGGTGCCGGCGGCGCCGAGGCCGCGCGCGCCCAACGCAGCCACGCCAGATGCCCTGCCATCACCAACAGCGGCGGGCCGAACCCGAAGAAGGCCAGGGTCGAGATCTCCCCGCGCTTGAAGGTGAAGTACAGCGTGGCGGCGACCACGCCCAGCGCGGCCAGGCTTCCCAGCGCCAGGCCTATCCAGGCGACAACCGGCGATTGGCGCAGGCCGGTAACACCGCGCCACAGGAACAGGCCGCTCAGCCACAACCACGACAGCAGGCCGATGATCCCGGCCGACGACCACAGCAGCAGGATCCTGTACTCGTCACCGGTCAGGTACTTGCCATCCCATACGACCATCAGACCCAGCACGGCACCCGTGCCTCCGGCGGCCACCGTGGGCAGGCCCACCAATAGGCCGGCAATGGCCATCCAGCGTTTGTGCAGACGCTCATCCATGCGTTCGGTTTCCTTCCCTGGGCCGCATCATCCGCAGCGTTTGATCCACACCAGCATCGCAGCCGGCACCAGCATCGACGGGCCCAGCAGCAACAAGCCGAGGCCTTCGCCGTGCACGGCGATGCCCCACCACAGCGCCAGCCCCAGCGGGGGCAAGGCGGCGAGACCGCCCGCCAGCAGCATCCACCACCAGAGGCGGTGCACGTGCAGCCCGGCACGCCCCTGCAACAGAAAACCCGCGCTCAGCCACAACCAGGCCAGGCAGCCGGCAATGCCGGCCAGGCCCCACAGCGGCATCACCGTTACCGAGACCAGCGTGCCATGACCAAACTGGCCCAGCCCCATCAGCAACAGCATCGTCGCCGCCGCGCCGCCCATCGCCAGGCTGGGCAGGCCGAACAGCACCGCCAGCGCGGCGTAGAGGTACTTGAGGTGGCGCTCATCCATGCGCGGTTGCTCCGATACCGGGGTCAGAGCCCTTCCCTGCGGGAAGGGATCCGACCCCTGCTTCGATCCGGGCTTCGGGGTCGGAGCCCTTCCCGGCGGGAAGGGATCCGACCCCTGCTGCGATCAGCCGTAGACCGGGTACTTGCGGCACTGCGCGCTGACGGCGTCGCGCACGCGGGCGATGACGGCGTCATCGTTCGGTGCGTCGAGCACGTCGGCGATCCAGTTGGCCAGGTCCACGCAATCCTGTTCGACGTAACCACGGGTGGTCACCGCCGGGGTGCCCAGGCGCAGGCCCGAGGTCACGAACGGCGAACGCGGATCGTTCGGCACCGAGTTCTTGTTGACGGTGATGTGGGCCTTGCCCAGCGCGGCTTCCGCGTCCTTGCCGGACACGTCCTTGCCGATCATGTCGACCAGCATCAGGTGGTTCTGGGTGCCGCCGGAGACGATCTTGTAGCCGCGCGCGATCAGCGTGTTGGCCATCGCCTGGGCGTTCTTCACCACCTGCTGCTGGTAGGCCTTGAAGCCCGGTTCCAGCGCTTCCTTGAAGGCCACGGCCTTGCCGGCGATGACGTGCATCAGCGGACCGCCCTGGATGCCCGGGAACACGATCGACTGCAGCTTCTTGACCAGGTCTTCGTCGGCGCCCTTGGCGACGATGATGCCGCCACGCGGGCCGCGCAGGGTCTTGTGGGTGGTCGAGGTGACCACGTGCGCGTGTTCCAGCGGGCTGGGATAGACGCCAGCAGCAACCAGGCCGGCGACGTGGGCCATGTCGACGAACAGGTAGGCACCGACCTTGTCGGCGATGGCGCGGAAGCGCGCCCAGTCGATCACCTGCGAGTAGGCCGAGAAGCCGGCCACGACCATCTTCGGCTTGTGCTCCAGGGCCAGGCGCTCGACTTCGTCGTAATCGATCAGGCCCTGGTCGTTCACACCATACTGCACGGCGTTGAACAGCTTGCCCGAGGCGTTGACCTTGGCACCGTGGGTGAGGTGGCCGCCGTGGGCCAGGCTCATGCCGAGGATGGTGTCACCCGGCTGCAGCAGGGCGAAGTACACGGCCTGGTTGGCCTGCGAGCCGCTGTGCGGCTGCACGTTGGCGTAGTCGGCGCCGAACAGCTGCTTCAAGCGGTCGATCGCCAGCTGCTCGGCGATGTCCACGTATTCGCAGCCACCGTAGTAGCGCTTGCCCGGGTAGCCTTCGGCGTACTTGTTGGTCAGCTGGCTGCCCTGCGCTTCCATCACCGCCGGGCTGGTGTAGTTCTCGCTGGCGATCAGCTCGACGTGGTCTTCCTGGCGCTGGGTTTCAGCGGCGATGGCCTTGGCCAGTTCGGGATCGTAGGATTCGATGCGGACGTCACGCGGGAACATCGGGTACTCCAGCAGGCAGGGAAAAGGGGGTACGGCTCAGCCCCCGATTGTAGCCCCGCACCGGGCCTGCCGGGGCCGAAACGGACGGGGCCGGCATCCCCGAAGGAATCCGGCCCCGTATGGTTTCGAGTGGCGTTGCGGGGGCAGAGCCCTTTGCGCTGCAAAGGGATCCGACCCCGACTGCGATCCTCAGCGGCTGCTGAGCACGTACTGGGCGATCACACCGGTGGCGATGGCCACCAGCAGCATGTTGCCGCGGTCATCGCGGATCCAGTGGTGGCCATATGGCGGGCGACGCAGGTGATAGCGCGGGTAGTCGTTCACCACATAGACCGGGCCACGGTAGTAGTCGCGGTAGCGATGGCCGACCTTCCAGCCGTAGCCCGGGCCATAGGCCGGGCGGTACACCACACGCGGCGGTGCCGGGCGGTAGTAGCGGTCATGGTCGCGGTGCCACTCGCGGCGATCCTGGCGGTAGTCGCGCCGGGCCTCGCGGCGGTCGCGTTCCCAGTCACGACGGTCCTGGCGCCATTCGCGGCGGTCCTCGCGCCACTCGCGGCGGTCGTGGTCGCGGCGGTGGTCGTTGTCGGCGAAGGCCGGGGCCACGGCGCCGGCCATTACTCGATTGATGCGCATGTCAGACCTCTGCTCGGGTGGGTGGTGAGCCCATATTGCGCACCCGATCTGAACCGTTTCCGGCTGGAAACGCTTCCCGCTACAGGACTGTGACCGGGTATTCAGGCCGCGGCCAGCCCGGCGCCCCTGCCCGGGCGCGGCCCGGAACCGGTTCCGGCTATAATTGGCGGTATTCCATTTCAGTCTGTGCCCGCTGCCGCAACGGGATGTTCCCGTGACGGGTCGGGCGCAGGGCCGCGCCTACGGAGACCGCATGTCCTCGCAATACATCTACACCATGAACCGCGTGTCCAAGGTGGTCCCGCCCAAGCGGCAGATCATCAAGGACATCTCGCTGTCCTTCTTCCCGGGCGCGAAGATCGGCCTGCTGGGCCTGAACGGCGCCGGCAAGTCCACCGTGCTGAAGATCATGGCCGGCGTGGACACCGATTTCGAGGGCGAAGCCCGCCCGCAGCCGGGCATCAAGGTCGGCTACCTGGCGCAGGAACCGGAACTGGACCCGACCAAGACCGTGCGTGAAGCGGTCGAGGAAGGCGTGGGCGAAGTGCTGCAGGCCCAGGCCGCGCTGGACGCGGTGTACCTGGCCTACGCCGAGGAAGGCGCCGACTTCGACGCGCTGGCCAAGGAACAGGAGCGCCTGGAGGCGATCCTGGCCGCTGGCGACGCGCACACCCTGGAGAACCAGCTGGACGTGGCCGCCGATGCGCTGCGCCTGCCGCCGTGGGATGCCGTGGTCGGCAAGCTGTCCGGTGGTGAAAAGCGCCGCGTGGCGCTGTGCCGCCTGCTGCTGCAGAAGCCGGACATGCTACTGCTCGACGAACCGACCAACCACCTCGACGCCGAGTCGGTGGAATGGCTGGAACAGTTCCTGGCGCGCTACACCGGCACCGTGGTGGCGGTCACCCACGATCGCTACTTCCTGGACAACGCCGCCGAGTGGATCCTGGAACTGGACCGCGGCCGCGGCATTCCGTGGAAGGGCAACTACACCGACTGGCTGACCCAGAAGGATGAGCGCCTGAAGCAGGAAGACAACCAGGAAAAGGCTCGCCAGAAGGCGATCCAGAAGGAACTGGAGTGGTCGCGCCAGAACGCCAAGGGCGGCCGCACCAAGGGCAAGGCCCGTCTGGCCCGCCTGGAAGAGCTGCAGTCGGTCGATTACCAGAAGCGCAACGAGACCAATGAAATCTTCATTCCGCCGGGCGAGCGCCTGGGCAATGCGGTGATGGAGTTCAAGAACGTCTCCAAGAAGTTCGGCGACCGCCTGCTGTTCGACAACCTGAGCTTCCTGGTGCCGGCCGGCGCCATCGTCGGCATCATCGGCCCGAACGGTGCCGGTAAGTCGACCCTGTTCAAGATGATCACCGGCCAGGAAAAGCCGGATACCGGCGAGATCGTGGTCGGCCCGACCGTGAAGCTGTCCTACGTGGACCAGAGCCGCGACGCGCTGGAAGGCAACCACAACGTCTTCCAGGAAATCGCTGGCGGCCTGGACATCCTCAACATCAACGGCATCGAGATCCAGTCGCGCGCCTACATCGGCCGCTTCAACTTCAAGGGCCAGGACCAGCAGAAGATGGTTGGTTCGCTGTCCGGTGGTGAGCGTGGCCGCCTGCACATGGCCAAGACCCTGCTGCAGGGTGGCAACGTGCTGCTGCTCGACGAACCGTCCAACGATCTGGACATCGAAACCCTGCGTGCGCTGGAAGATGCGCTGCTGGAGTTCCCGGGCAACACCTTCGTCATTTCGCATGACCGCTGGTTCCTGGATCGCATCGCGACCCACATCCTGGCGTTCGAAGGCGACTCGCACGTGGAGTTCTTCCAGGGCAACTACCGCGAGTACGAAGAAGACAAGCGCCGCCGCATGGGCGACGACGCTGCGCCGAAGCGCCTGCGCTTCAAGGCGCTGAAGTAAGGCAACAGGAAAGGCCGCGCTCGCGCGGCCTTTCTCCTTCTGTGGGTCGCCCGCTTGCTGGCGACACCTTCGCGAGAAGCCCCATGTCCCTGTTCGAGCGCCTGTTCCAGCTGCAGCAGCACGGCACCACCGTGCGCACCGAGCTGCTGGCCGGTGTCACCACCTTCCTGACGATGTCCTACATCGTCTTCGTCAATCCCGAGATCCTTGGCACCACCGGCATGGATGCGGGCGCGGTGTTCGTGGCCACCTGCCTGGCTGCTGCACTGGGTTCGGCGGTGATGGCGCTGGCCGCCAACTTCCCGGTCGGCATGGCGCCCGGCATGGGCCTGAACGCGTTCTTCGCCTTCACCGTGGTCGGCGCTGCCGGCCTGCCGTGGCAGCAGGCACTGGGCGCGGTGTTCATCTCCGGCCTGGTGTTCCTGGTGCTGTCGCTGACCGGTGTGCGTGCATGGCTGGTGTCGGGCATTCCTTCGTCGCTGCGCTCGGCCATCGTGGCCGGCATCGGCCTGTTCCTGGCGATCATCGCGCTGCAGAAGTCCGGCGTGATCGTCGGCAATGAAGACACGCTGGTGGCGCTGGGCCCGTTGAACACGGCGCCGCCGCTGCTGGCGCTGGCCGGCTTTCTGCTGATCGCGGTACTGGAAGCGCGCCGCATCCGTGGCGCGATCCTGATCGGCATCCTGGCCGTGACCGGCGCTGGTTGGGCATTGGGCGACGTGCAGTACCAGGGTCTGGTCTCGCTGCCGCCGAGCCTGGCACCCACCTTCCTGCAGCTGGACCTGCCGGGCCTGCTGCACCATGACGGCGGTGCGCCGATCGCGGTGCTGCTGCAGGTGGTGCTGGTGTTCGTGCTGGTGGAAGTGTTCGATGCCACCGGCACGCTGTACGGCGTGGTCGGTCGCGCCGGCCTGCTGAAACTTCCAGGCGCGCAGAAGCGCTTCGGCCGTGCGCTGCTGGCCGACAGCACCGCGATCGTGGCCGGCTCGATGCTCGGTACCAGCAGTACCACCGCGTTTGCCGAAAGCGCCTCGGGCGTGCAGGTAGGTGGCCGTACCGGCCTGACAGCACTGGTGGTATCGGCACTGTTCCTGGCCGCGCTGCTGTTCTCGCCGCTGGCGGCGATGGTGCCCAGCTATGCCACCGCACCGGCGTTGCTGTTCGTGGCCGGGCTGATGCTGCGTGAGCTGGTGGAAGTGGACTGGAGCGACCTGACCGAATCGGTGCCGGCGGCACTGTGTGCGCTGGCGATGCCGTTCACCTACTCCATCGCCAATGGCCTGGCGTTCGGCTTCATCGCCTATGCCGCGCTGAAGGCCGGTACCGGCCGCTGGCGCGAAGTGCATCCGGCGGTGTGGCTGGTGGCGGTGCTGTTCACCCTGCGCTACGCGTTGGAATAAGCGGTAGGTGATGCCGGCCAGCGGCCGGCACTACCGGAGCACGCTTCGGCCAGCGGCCGGCGCTACCGGGCGCTGGTTCACCTGCCGCGCACGGTGCTTTGGGATGATGCGGGCATGCCACCGCCAGTCCTTCCTGCTGATCCGTCCTCGCCGTTGCGCCGCCGGCTGCTGCGTGCGGCAGTGCTGGCGCCATTGGCCGGTACGCTCGCCACCCTGCCCGGCTGCTCGCTGCCGGTGCAGGTGGATGGCACCTTCCTGCAGCCCTGGCGCAGCCACCTGCAGTGGGGCCTGGCCGACTGGCAGCGATCCTTGAAGCTTGCACGTACGCTGGGCTGCAGGCAGCTGGTGCTGCAATGGACCGGCATCGTCGGTGGCAGTGACGGCGACTGGTCATTGCCCGACGGCAGCCTGCAGCAGCTGTTCACCGCTGCCAGCGAGAACGACATCCGCATCCGCGTCGGCCTGCCCTTCCAGCAGCGCTGGTGGCAGGCCATCGGCGCAGACGACGCAACGCTGCAGGCCTTCCTGGCCGAGAGCCTGGCGCACGCACGCAGCTGGTTGGCACAGGCACCCTGGGCGCAGCAGCCGGCCTTCGGGGGCTGGTACCTGCCCTACGAGCTGGAGCAGTACCACTGGGCCGATCCGGCCCGCCAGCAATGGCTGGCGCAGTGGCTGCACGGGCTGGTGCAGGCCGCCAGCGCACGCGGTGGCGACTGCGCGATGTCCTGCTACTTCAGCCGCCTGCAGACCGATGGCAACTTGGTCACGCTGTGGCAGGCGGTGTTGGCACAGACCGCGCTGCGGCCAATGGTGCAGGACGGCGTGGGGGTGGCCGGCGCCGGCAACGTGCAGCAGCTGCAACCGCTGCTCGATCATCTCCATGCCAACGGCATCGGTTTCGATGCGATCGTTGAACTGTTCCGCGAACTGCCCGGCGGCCCCGCCGACGGCAGCGGATTCAAGGGCGAAACGGCCGATGCCGCACGCATCCAGCGGCAGTTGGCATGGGCACGCGACAGCGGCGCACAGCACGTGCTGGTCTATGCATTGGAGCCATGGCTGACCCAGGACACACCGCAGGCCGCAGCGCTGCGGCGACGCTGGGGCCTTCCTCAGTAGTAGAGGATGGCGGTGGCGAACAGGCCCTTGGCACGCTGCGTATCACCACCGCCGATCGCGATGCGGTACTGCACGGTCAGGTCCAGGTAGGAACGCGGCGTGTTGTAGTGGTCCTCCCGGAACCAGTAACGCACGCCCACGCCTGGCCCTGCGCCAAGTGACCAGCTGCGCTGCGTATCGTTGAGCGCGAACGACTGCGCCGGGAACGGCGGATAACGGATGTCACGCACGCGCGAGCGCTGGTCCAGCCAATCGGCGCCAACCACGACATAGGGTGTCACCACCCAGTGCGTCTGCCCGGCACCGAAACGGAAGCTGCGCCCGGCACGCAGTTCACCGGCAGCGAACCACTGTTCGCGATGCAGGCGGCCATTGGCCTCGCCAAGGCGCCGCACCGGCGTGCCGTTGGCATCGAGCGCGTCGAGGGTGAAGGTGGCACCGTTGTCGTCCCAGGTATATCCCCCCTGCGCATAGCCACTGACCATCCACCACTGGTTCACATCGGTGCGCAGATCAGTGCCGTGGTAATAGCCGTAGGTCAGGTAGGACATCCATCCACCGGAACCGCTGGCCAAGCGGTAGCGCGCCAGCGTGCTGGCTTCCAGTGGCCGGTTCAGGGCCAGCTGCAGGCGGCACTGCACCGCTGCCGATGCGGGGTAGACCTCGCCCTGGCGGGTGGCACTGCCCAGGAACTGGCGGCGCTCGATGCCGGCGCTCAAACCGGTCTGGCCAAAGGCGTAGCGCAGGCCGAAAGAGGCGATGGTGGACGGCCAGCCGGTGGTCGAGCGCGAATGACTGAGGCGCTCGGCGCGTGCACGCGCATCCGGCGTTGATTCGCCGGTGCACGGATCCACCGCACGGATCGATTCATAGGTGCCGCCTTCGTCGTACAGCGTATTGAGCAGGCGTGCGTAGAGCTCCAGCGTGCCATGCTGGTCATTGAACGCTGGTGGCCGCCAGAACGCCTCCAGCGTGCTGAACACCGAATCGCCCGGCGTGCTGATCGCCGCACCGCCGACATTGGTTGCGGCCTGGCGCGCACCCCGGAAACCCGCCGAGGCGACCACGCCCCACTCGCGTGAATAGTTGGCGATGGCATTGCGCACGTTGTAGCGCTGATGCTCATCCAGCGGCAGCTCACCGACGTCGGCGCGATCAATGGCGCTACGCAGCAGCGTCACCGCCTGTGGATGATCGCCGTTGGCCGCACTCGCGTACGCCTGGTCCAGCACCACGCTCTTCGGCGCCTTGCCGGTGGCCTCGGCGGCACGGAAGTCGGCCAGTGCCTGTGCCGGATCCCTGGCCTTCTGGTTGAGGTAGCCGCGCTGCATCAGTGCTCCTGCGTCATCAGGGTGCTGTGCCAGCGCCGTATCCAGCCGCCGCCGCGCTTCGTCCTGCTGGGCACGGTTGCCCGCTGCCAGCGTGGTGGTCAGCAGGCCTTGCAGGTTCGCGTCGTCCGGTGCGTGCTGCACGGCCTGCCGTGCCTCATCGATGGCGTCAGCGTAGTCCCGCCGCGCATAGGCAGCGTAGGCGCGCTGTGCGGCACCGCCATCCCCCTGCAGGTCGGCCGGCATCAGCTCGCAGACATTGCCTGTGTCGCCGGACTGGCAGTGCTGGACCGGTGCCGGGTAGGCCTCGGCGCTGATGCGGGGAAGCGCGCGACTGGAGCGAATCGCCTTGGCGCGCTGCTCGATGCCCTGCTGCAACAGCAGCTGTGCCCGTGCGTCTCTCTCATCTGCTGGCACTGGCGCCTGCAACGGTGCCAGCAGTGCAGCCGCACGCACCCGATCGCCGGCAGCCAGTGCCGCATCCACCGCGAGCAGGCGCACGTTGCGCTGCTGCGCGGTTGATCCCGGCGTGGCAAGCGCGGCGTCGAAATCTTCATTGGCCCGCAACGTGCTGCCCTGGCGCTGGCGCAGGTAACCGCGCATGACCCGTGCATTGAGGTCGTTGGCATCTACCTGCAATGCCTGATCAGCACTGTGCTCAGCGTCGGCCAGCTGATCGCCCTGCAGCTGCGCGGTGATCAATAGCAGCCGGTATGAAGCCACGTCGGGGGCCAGTTCCACGGCAGCGTGTGCCTGCTCAATGGCGGCGGCATCCTCGCCTGCGGACAGCGATTGATAGGCCTGCTGGGCCTGCAGCAGGGCGCGTTGGCGACCCAGTGCCACGCGGCGCGCGCGCAGTTCCTCGACGTTGGGTGCCCCCAGCTGCAGCGCGGTGCCGATGGCGGCGTCGGCCTGTTCGGGCTGTTGCTGTGCCTCCAGTGCCGCCACCCACAGCAGGGCCCATGCGCTCTGTTTCGGCTGCTGCCGGAACGCCTGCTCGGCCTTGCTGGCCGCCTCTCCCATCCGCCCGGCGTCATAGGCCGCGTACGCCTCGGTGGCCAGCGCGTAGGCCTGCTGCCTGCTGCGGTCTGCGGCGCTGCCGACCGGACGCGATGGGGATGTCGTGCGCGCACCTTCGCCTCCGGTTGCCGCGCTACGTGCAGCGGTGGCAGCCGCCAGCGCCGGCAAGGCGGGATCCTTCAACCCCGCATCCAGCGCACGCCGCGCCTGCTGCTGCGCTTCTGCGCCACGCCCGAGCTTCTGCAGCGCATAGATCTGCAGCAGGCGCAGCCGCACCACATCCGGGCGCAGCCGGATCGCTTCAGTGGACTGCTGGTACGCCGCTCGGTAGTCACCACGCTCATAGGCGGCAAACGCCTGTTCGGCGATACGGTAGGCAGCTCCAGACAATGGCAGCTGCGCATCGGCCTGGGCCTGTACCGATACGCTGGCCGTGGCCAACGCGACGGCAATGACGGTGGACAGCAGCGTGGTCTTCATGCCGGCAAGGCTCCGGGAGGCGGTGACTGCAGCGCGGCCGCACGTCGACGCTGCTCCTGCATGGCCTGGGCCACGGCCTCCTCGGTGGTGATGCCCTGCTTGACCAGGTAATCGCCGATGCGGCCGTCGCGCTGCGGCATGTAGTCATCCAGTGCGATCTCGAAGCGCGCGTGGTCGATCAGGCGCATCTCCACCAGCAGGTCGCCCAGCAGCGGCACGTTGTCCAGGTGCCACTGCCGGTCGCCACCGATCAGGCGCAGGCCCGCGTTGATTTCGCTTTCGCGGGCGATGCTCTGTTCGACGTGCTCACTGCGGGTTTCCTGCTTCAGCAGTGCCAACGCCTCTTCGGGCAATGGGCTGGCCACGGCCAGCCGCAGGGTGCCTTGCTGGCGCGGTGGCAGCGGCAGCATGCGCCATTGCACACATGCATCGGCACTGACCGGGAACTGGCAGGCGCGCAGGTAGTCCACGTCGATGACCGCGCGTGGCAGGTCGCCCTGGAAGGCGATCGCCTCGGCCAGCGTTTCATCATCCAGCCAGCCCTGGGTGAGCAGGATGCGACCCAGCGGCTGCTGGCGCCCTGCCTGCTGCTGATCCAGCGCCTGCTGCAGGCGTTCGGGTTCCACCGCCTGCCAGGTGGTCAACAGCTCACCGAGCTGCTTGCGGGTCTGCACCAGCTGCGCCGCATCCGGGAAGTCGTGCATGGTCTTGTCCCAGACCATGCGCTTGCCGAACAGCAGGTAGGCCAGGAACACCTTCCACGCGCGTGCGGTGGCCATGAAATTGATCATGTTGCCGACCACCATGCGCGGGATCGACATCAGCGCGTGTTCCCAGCCATACAGCCGGTTGACGAAGTAGAAGCGCTGCACGACGCGGGTCGCCAGCGCCGCCGTGGTCAGCAGCGCCACGTTCATCTGCCAGGTACCGGCCTGGAACACGCTGGGAAACTGCATCGTCCACAGCCCGGTCATTTTCAGCAGCCAGAACAGCAGCAGCTGCAGGAAGATGAGGTAGGCGATGATGCTGACGAACGAGGTGATGATGCCCTTGCGGTCGCGCGCCAGCAGGTACTTGGTGGCCAGCGAGCCGCGCCAGCCCAGCGACTCCCAGCTCTGCAGCCCGATGCCCAGCACCCACCGCGCCTTCTGCCGGTACGACGCGCGGAAGTTGTCGGGGAAGTACTCGCGCACGCACAGCGCCATCTGCTGGGTGCGCTCGCGCACCGGTCCCCAACCGAACCAGGACGGGCGGCGCACGCGGAACTGCACCGGGAAGCGCGCGAAGATCGACTGCATGCCCATCGCCGCCAGCCGCGCACCGACGTCGTAGTCCTCGGTGAGGCTGTCGGTGTTGAAGGGCTGGTTGTCGGTCTGCGCGCTCAGCGCCAGCAGCGCGCGCCGCGAGAAGCAGGTACCGACGCCCGCCGACGGCACCATGCCGGAAACACTTTCGCGCACCACCAGATCCTTGGCATGCCATTCGGCGAACTCGTCCATGTAGACGCCGGCCACCAGTTCGTACCACTCGCGGTCCAGCGAGGTGACCGGCAACTGGATCATGTCCTTGCGCGGCAGCAGGTAGTTGTAGAAGCGCAGTTCCATCGGGTGCAGCACGTCCTCGCTGTCGTGCAGGATCACCCCGGCGAACTCGATGTCGTGGCGTTTCTCGTAATCGAAGATGGCCAGGATCAGCCAGTTCAGGCAGTCGGCCTTGCTGGTCGGCCCGTCATGCGGCACTTCCACGCGGCGCAGGCGCTTGTAGCGGCGGCGCATGCGCTCCACTTCGTCGATGGTCTGCTGGTCGTTGGGATAGGTGCCGACGAACACCACGTACTCGCGGTAGTCGAGCACGTTGATCATGTTCTCCACCATCTGCGCGATGACGTCGTAATCCATCCACGCCGGCACCATGATCGCCAGCGGCTGTTGCGGCCGCTGCAGCAGGTCTTCCTGGCTCAGTGGCCGGTACGCCGCGCGACGCTTGATGGTGAGCGCCCGCCAGCTCTCGCGCACCCAGTACCAGACATCGATGAACAGGTCATCGAGGCTGGAGATCAGGATCAGCACGGCCACCGCCGCCGCCGTGGTTTCCAGGGCAGCGTAGTAGTTGGCCAGCTGGATGTTCCAGAACAGACCGTCCACGGTGGATCAGTGCCCTGTGTTGGCGGACTTGCGGCGGCGCACCTGGGTGACGCGGGCGGCCAGCAGCGCGAACACGATCACGCCGACCAGCAGCAGCAACCAGATCATGTGCCGTTCCCACTTCGATTGCGGATTGCCATCCTGGGCAACGCGACTCCCGTAAGGATCCTGGCGGTCGAACTCGCGCACGGCATCACTGCCGTCGAGCACGGCGAGATCACCGCGCAGCAGCCGGAACGGTGCGCCGAATGACGGTGCCTGTGCGCCCAGGTCGCTGTACAGCACGCCGAGCTGGCCGCCGGAGGTGCCGACCTGCACCACCGCGGCGCGGTCCAGGCCGCTGACATCCAGCAGCGGCTGCGGCTTCCCGCCGATCAGCAGATGACCGTCCTTCAGGCCGGCCACATCGACACCCGATGGCGCCACACCGAATGCCAGCCACGGTACGCCCGGGCTGACCGCCGCACCGGCATCGACCACCTTCAGTTCCGACGCCTCCGGCGAGGCACCCACTGCACTGGCCACCGCAATCACCTTGCGCAGCGATGCCGGTGCATCCTGCAGCCACGTGGCCGGCACGAACACCTGGTTGCCGCGCGACAGCTGACTGCTGGCGCCGACGAAATCACTGCCCAGCGACCGCTTGGCCAGGGTCAGGTGGCTGCTGGGCAGGATCGAGACCGGATAGGCGGTGGCCGGATCGTGGCAATAAGGTCGTGCCGGCTGGCGCAGGAAGCTGACGCGGATCTCGTTGCGCGCCGACAGCGCGTAGGCCGGCACCTTGGCCACCAGCCGTTGCGGCTGGCCATTGGCCGACAGCACCTTGCCGCCCAGCAGGTAATCGTTGAAATGGATCGTGGCCACCGCGCCCTGCCCGGCGGCGTTGGGCGCCGCCGAGACATCGATCACCACTTCCTCGGGCAGGCGCCCATCGGCCGACAGCACGCCGAGGTCGAAGGTGGCACTGCGGTCCGCGCGGGTGACCACATCCATCGTGCCGGCGATGTTGCCGAGCCGGCTCAGCAGCACCTGGTCTCCGTCCAGCTTCGGTGTTCCCGCCGCGCTGACCTGCAGGCTGCGGCCCAACGCGTAGCTGCGCCACTGTTCGGCGAACAACCCGGCGACCTTGCCCGCCGCCGCCGGGTCGACCACCAGCGTCGGACGGCCAGCAACGGCGACCACGCTGACCGATGCGTTGGCCGTGGGCTTTTCCAGGCCACCCATATCGGTACCGCGCCACGCGGCGAAGGCAGCGCCCGCATCGGCACCCGTAGCCGCAACCTGTACGGCCAGCGCGTCCAGTGCCGCGCGTACGCCGGCCCGCAGCGCATCACTGCCGATCATCACGTCAGCGGCCAAGGGCCCGCTGTCACGCAGCGACAGCAGCGCGCCAACTTCGGCCAGATCCTTGATCACATGCGCACGCTCGCCCGTCGCCAGCGCAGCGTAGGCCGGCACGCCCTGCAGGCTGGCCGGGATGCTGATGCCGGTCAGGTCGACACTGTCACCGACCTTGGGTAGCGCCACCACCTGCACCTGCTTGCCACCGCCCTGCAACGCGGTACCGACGCGCCAGGCGGCGTCGTAGGCGGGCGCCTGCAGCGCCTTGCCATCCACCAGCAGGCGCACCTGCGGTGGCAGCGCGCCCCAGGCCTTGGCCACGGTGTCCACGGCCCGGCCATCGAAGCGGTAGCTGAAACGCGAGTCCGGCGACAGCCGCAACACGTTGGCCGGCGCGCTCTGGTCGGCACATTGGTAGTCGGAGACGATCGACCACCAGCCGACGCCGACCCGCACGAAGCCGTTCTGGCGAGGTTCGCCATCGATGGCCAGCAGCTGGCTGGCGTCGCCCTGCGCGTCGGTAATCGAGCGCGCGGCGATCGGATCGCCATCGACCGACCACAGGCCCGAGGTGCGCCCGGCGTGACCGCGCACATAACGCCCATCCAGCTGCAGCTGCGCATCGCGGGTGGCGACGCCGGCCGGCACCGGCAGGTAGACCTCGCGCTGGCTCTCCTGCCCGCTCAGCACCAGCGGTTGGCGGAAACCAAGTTCGCGCAGGGTCATCTGCCGGTTCACCGTGCTGTCGCCGCTCCATTCGGCGAACTGGCCGGCGACGTTGTCGGCGGCATGGGCAGTGCCGACCACGCCCGACAGGACGAACGCGGCGGCGGAAACAAACAGGGCAGAGCGGCCGGTCTGGGTCATGGCGTCACTTCATGCGGATGGGGGTGGGCGGCACCGCCGCTGCGGAGACCGGGCGAGAATTCGGGAAGCGGCGTGCCGCGCAGGGCAGCGACGATGCGGGCGCTGGCGCGGCCGTCCCCGTAGGGGCTGGCATCAGGATCGAAGCGGGTCGGCTGCGGTGGCTGGGCCAGTGCCGCATTGACCCCCTCGACGATGCGCGAGGGCGTGGTGCCGACCAGCGTCACCACTCCGGCCTCGACCGCCTCCGGGCGTTCGGTGACGTCGCGCATGACCAGCACTGGCTTGGCCAGCGCAGGCGCTTCTTCCTGCACGCCACCGGAGTCGGTGAGGATGACGTCCGCACGCTGCATCAGGCGCACGAAGCGCAGGTAATCCTGCGGTGGCACCAGGTGCACGTTGTCGAGATGGCCGAGGTGGGCGTTGACCGGTCCCTGCACGTTCGGGTTGAGGTGCACCGGGTACAGCACCTGCAGGTCCGGCCGCCGCGCCAGCTCAGCCAGCGCACGGCAGATGTCCTCGAAGCCCTGGCCGAAGCTCTCGCGGCGATGGCCGGTGACCAGCAGCAGGCGACGATCGGGGTCAAGCATGTGGAAGGGTTCGTCAGCCCGCGCACGCAGCGCCGGGTCGGCATCCAGCCGCTCTACGGTCTGCTGCAGGGCATCGATGACGGTATTGCCGGTGACCAGGATCTGCCCGCCCAGGTGTTCACCGGCCAGGTTGGCGCGCGAGCTGGGCGTGGGCGCGTACAGCTGGTGGCCGACCACATCGATCACCCGCCGGTTCATTTCCTCCGGCCACGGCCGGTTGATGTCGCCGGTGCGCAGGCCGGCCTCGACGTGACCGATCGGAATGCGGTGGTGGAACGCGGCCAGTGCGGCGGTCATCGCCGTGGTGGTATCGCCGTGCACCAGTACCCGGTCCGGGCGAACCTGCGTGTAGAGCGCGTCAAGCCGTTCGAACAGCTTGGAACACAGGCCATTGAGGGTCTGGTTAGGCACCATGACATCGAGGTCATGGTCGGCGGTGATCGCGAACAGCGACATCACCTGGTCCAGCATCGCCCGGTGCTGGCCGGTGATGCAGACCACCGATTCGATGTCCGCAGCCTCCGCCAAGGCCCTTACCAGCGGCCCCATCTTGATCGCTTCCGGTCGCGTGCCGAACACCGACAGGACCTTCATCGCAGCGCTCCGAAAGGCCGGCGCGAGGGAATGCCAGGAGCTGTAGCCACGTCTGGATCCTTTCGGCGTTCCCGTCCAACACCCGCAGGCAGGAGACGGTCACCTCATGAGGAAACTCCAAAATCGCGACGTACATCACATTCGAATGATGGTACGCGCGTCGTGGCATTGATCTTCATCGTTGGAAGATCAAGACGCAGTCAACGCCGCCCGTGGAACGGGCGACGTTGCGGTGGAACGCAGCAGTGGCGCGGCCTGCGGCCGCCTTACTCGTACTGGATGGTGAAGGTGGCCTGGCCGTTTGCGACACCTGCACCCACAGTGCCGGCCTGGGTCTGCACATAGCGGGCACGCAGCGGCAGCGCCATGACACTGGTACCCGGCACGGTGGTACCGACGTTGACGGTCTGGCCGAAACGCACTTCGCGCTCGGTGCTGCCATCACGCTGGACCATCTGGATGCCGATGCGGGTGGCACTGTTGGTGGCCGCGCTGAGCTTCAGCACGCCCGGCATGTTCGAGCTGTCCTGGTCGGCGTCGAGGCGGATGCCGATCTTGCTCTGGTAGGCAGCAACGTTGCTGCCCTGGCAGTTCAGGCGGATCTCGAAATCGCGATCTACAGCCTTGGAACCGACACCGGTGAACGTGGTGTTGGGCACGCTGCCGAAATCGACGGCAATGTTGCGACTGCCCGCCTGCACTTCGCAGGTCGGGCTGACCACGGTGGTGCCCGAGCCCTTGAAGGTGGAGGTCAACACCGGGCGACGGCTGCCATCACCATCAAAATAGTATGTAGTGAAACGACCGTTCGGCGCGATCACGCCGGAACCGGTCTGCGCGGCTGTCTTGATCAGCTGGATACGGAATCGACCGCCATTGAGATTGATCCTCGCCCCACCGTTGAATGGAATGCTGTGCGGATAGTAGGCCTGGATCGCCCCTGAATCGCGGAATAGCTTGATGCCAACGCCAGGGACATCGGTTTCATAGGTATTGGCAAAACCGGGCACCGGGCGCTGCTGCGCCGCGTTGACATACTCGCCGCGCGAGTAGCCGCCACTCCAATCACAGCTGGCCACGCTATCACGCTGAGTGATCGATTCACTGATCTCCTTGATCACGCCGCCGACCGGCGTGCTGGGCAGGATCACGATCTGGCCCATGTCCATGGTGACGTCCTGTGCGGTGAACCACGAAGAGTTCAGGCTGCACGCGGCGCTGGCTTGCTGGGCCAGCAGCACGCCGCCCAGCAATGCAAGGGCACTCAGCGCCTTGCGGCCACGGGAAGAAATCATCGGCATGCTGCCTCCAGCGGGATGAAGCCGGTCTTGGACGCATCGGCGCCCGCCGGAACCTGGTAATCGACCGTGCAGCGCTGGTCGGCGCCGGCGCCCCACTCCACCAGCAGGCTGCCCTGGTTCTTGTCACTGCGCACGTACAGGCGGCCGCCCTGGCTGACCATGCCCACCGGCTGGCCCTGCTCGTCCTTGACCTGCGCACCGAACGGCATGGTGCGGCCATCGGTGTTGCGCACCTGGATCAGCAGCGCGTTGCCCTTGCGGGTATCGAAGCGCAGGTAGCTGATGGCACCGGCGAACGGCGCGATCGACTGGCTGGTGCTTTCCAGCTCGACGTCGTGAGCCATGCCCTGCGGGTCGAGGGTGACGGTGTTGAGGCGGTACGGCGACACGTACGGGACCACCGCGTAGCCGCGGCCGTCGACGCGCAGGCCCGGGGCGTTGCTGACGATCGCATCGCGCGCGCCCGGTGCTTCGACCAGCACCATGGTGTCGCCACGCTGCGGGGTGAAGGTGAAACCGCCCGGATGCACGACCACGCTGCCATTGGCACCCACCGACGCCTGGCGGAAGTCACGCGAGTGGCTGTAGCTGGCGTTCAATGCGGAATAACGGCTGCGGTATTCGACGTTGCCGATCGCGGTGGTGCTGCCCTCGCGGGAATCGGACAGGGCCGCGCCATAGCTGAAGTTGTTGTCGACACCGGCCGAACCGGTGATGCCAACGCGGCTGTTGTCGTAGCCCCCGCGGTCGCGCACGCCAAGATCAGCACTGAATGACACAGGGTGGGTACCACGGCCCAGCGGCACACTCATCGACAGCAGGTACTGGGTATCCGAGCGACCGAGTACGCCCTCTTCGGTGCGCAGCGCCGAGAAACCGTAGTTCACCGAACGCCAGGCGTTGTTGTAGCCGACCTGGTACTGCTTGGAGGTGCCGGAACGGTCGTAGAAGTCACGCACCGAACCGGTCACGTACAGCGCGCCGCCACGACGGCCCAGCGGCTGGTTCAGCGTTACCTGGAACTGGCTGCGCTGACGGCCACGTGTGGTCGGATCGATGCCGCGCTTGTCCGAATCACGGCCATACAGCGCGTCCTGCAGGCTGTAGAAGCCTTCGGTCGAATAGCGGTAGGCGGCCAGGGTCAGATTGGTCCCGGTCTCGCCGATCATGTTGCTGTAGCTCAAGCGCACGCTGGCACCGGTGTGGTTGCCGTAGTGGTCGAACGTCGTACGTGCATGGGTGACGTCGGCGGCGAACGCGCCAACCGGCGTGGACAGGCCGACGCCGTACAGCAGCGACAGGTAGCCGTCGCTCAGTGCACTGCCGCCATACAGCGTCAGCTGGTTGCCGATACCGCGCTGGTAGGTGCCCTGCACCAGCCACGGCTCATCGGCCAGCAGCTTGTTGCGCACCTGGCCGGCGGTCAGCGAGTAACGCGACACGCCTTCGCGCAGCATCTGCGGCACCGAACCGAACGGCACCTTGAATTCGCGGCGGCGGCCATCGGCCTCGATCACGCTCACTTCCAGGTCGCCGCCGTAGCCGGTCGGGTACAGGTCGTCGATGACGAAGCTGCCCGGCGACACGGTGGAGGAGTAGATCAGCTGCTCGTTCTGGCGCACTTCGATGCGTGCGTTGGTCTCGGCGATGCCGCGCACGACCGGCGCGTAACCGCGCAGCGAATCGGGCAGCATGCGGTCGTCGCTGGCCAGGCTGGCACCGCGGTAACCGATCGAGTCGAACAGTTCACCGGTGGTGTAGGCCTCACCGATGGTAAGCATGCCGCGCACCTGCGGGATGCCGCGCTGCGCATAGGTGGCGATGCTCTGCCAATGGCGGCCATCGCCCTCGGACCAGGTCAGGTTCGAATCGTGGCGGAACTGCCAGCCACCCAGGTTCATGCCGGCGTTGAGGCCGAGGTAGGCACTGCGGTTGCGCTGGCCACCTTCGACACGGCTGTCGCTGTCGATGGCATTGAAGCTGTAGCCGACGAAGCCGGCATTGATGCCGCGGTCCCACAGCGCCGGGTTGACGTAGCCGCGTGCCTCACGACGCAGGAACACCTGCGGGATGCTCAGGTCGTAGCGCAGGTTGCCGCTGTCATAGACACCATAGGCATTGGCCATGCGCTGCTGAACCGGCACGCAGCTGGTCTTGTCGGTCGGCACGGACGGATCCTGCTGCAGCAGCACGGCTTCGCTGTCCACGCCCATTTCTTCCAGCATCGGCAGCGGCAGGCAGGCGTCGACACGGCCCTGCGCATCGGCCTTGAACTGCAGATCGCGACGGCCCTGCCAGGCACCGTTGACGTAGACGTCGACACGGTAGTTGCCGGCCACCATCGGGTTGCCGTTGCTGAAGGCCGCCAGATCGACCTGCTTGGCCTGGCCAGACAGGAAGCTGGAGTTGAACTGGGCCGATTCCGGTGCACGCGCATTGGCCGCACCACTCTGCGCCATCAGCGCCTGTTCGCCGAGATTGGCCGGGGCAGCCAGCGCCCATCCTGGGCAGGCCACGCCAGCAACCAACAGGCAAAGCGCCTGATGGATCGACAATGTCAATCTGTTTCCGATCACACTGACATTCCTTCAATTCGCCGCACAGCGGCGGTGGCGGGATGCGCAGGCCCAAGGCCGGCGCGGCGCGTTCAGCCCCCGGTGCTGCCGAGGCGGATGGTGTGTTCCACCCGGCCGCCGTAGTCGTTGATGGTGATGAAGCGGACCTGGTCGGTGCCCGCCGGTGCGGCGAACTCCAGGCTCTGCTTGGGCGCGACCATCGCGCCCTTGTCCTCGACGGCCTTTTCACTGCTGCCGGTCACGGCATGTACTTCGGCCAGAGTGACGTGGAAGGGGCTCGGGTTTTCCACCCGCAGACGGTCGCCCGTGCGGGTCCAGCGCAGCGCTGCGGGCGCGTCGTTGGCGACGCCCTTCAGGCCCTGCGGCCGGTAGAAAAGCTTCAGGCGCGAACGGAACGCGACCTGCAGGTAATTCTGTTCGCCGCTGTCGGCGTTGTCCGGGGACGGCGGAACATCCAGCACATTGAGCCAGAACACCGACTCACGGTCGGTCGGCAGCTGCGCGCCGGAGAAGATCAGTCGCAGCGCCTGGCTGCGGCCCGGCTCGACGCGCGCGATCGGCGGCGTCAGCACGAACGGGGCATCGCTGGTATCAGCGGTCTGGTTGGCGTCGCCGCTGTCGATCCAGGCCTGCACCAGCGCCGGCGAATCGCCCACGTTGTCGACCTGCACGGTGACTTCGCGCGCCTGCGCCGGATAGATCACTCGCGTGCCATTGACCACCACGCCGGCCAGAGCGTTCTGGCAGAAGGGCAGCGTGAACGCTGCCAGCAGCAGCGCCCGGGGAAAGAATGCTTTCATCGGAAGTACTACGCTCGAGGTATGTGGCCAGGGGCCGCGATGCACTGGCCGGCGCGTACGCCGGCCAGCGCGGGTACGACTACGATCAGTTGTAGATGATCGTGTACTTGACGCTGCTGGTGACGTCGCCCGGGGTGGCGGCGTTAGTGGCGTAGTACTCAGCGTAATAGTTCAGATTGGCCGAGCCGTCGGTGCCGACGGTGACCCACTGCGAGTTCTCCTGGGCCAGACCGAGGCCAGCCGCCTTGATCGGCAGGAACGTGTTGTTCGAGCCCAGCAGCTGCAGCTGCACGTTGGTGGCAGCGTTGGCCGAAGCCTGATTGACCAGGCGGCCGCTGTTGAAGTCAACAGTGGAACCCGGCTCGAAGTAGGTGGCGACGTTGCCGGCGCTGCACTTGCTCAGGTTGATGGCGAACGGGGTACGGCCCGCAACGGCACCGGCGGTGGCCAGGGTGTTCTTGGACACGGTCGGCAGGTTGACGGCGAAGTCCTTGCCGCCCGGGGTCGAGATGGTGCAGGTCTTGTCGGTCACCTTGCCGTTGAAGGTGATGGTGCCGTCGGCGGCGTTGGCGGCCAGCGGAGCGGCGGCCAGCATCAGAGCGGCGATGATATTGATCTTGTGCATTCGCTTTTACCTAACCCTACTGAAGAGATGAGAAGTAGAGGAGGAAGCAAGGAGCACTGCCGGGCTATCAAGACCCATCCTTGCGTCTCACCTGTGGCCGGACTCGGACATACCTTCCCCTGAATCCGTGACGCAAGTATAGGCACAACTGTGATGAAAGTCTCATTATTTTTCTGAACGCCAATTCATTGACGCCTCAAATGTGACGTGGTAGGCGGAATGAGAGCCCGGCGGGCGTAGGGGATTTGACGGCAAGGCGATCAGGTCACAAACGACCCTGCATGACGCTTCCCGTGGCGCGTTCGGCATGCGCGAAAACAGGCTTTTTTCAGGTGGAAATCGCCTTATTTGATGCGCATCACTCTTTCTTGGTGATGGCCCTAGCAGATTCGGATTTGTCCTATTAAAGACGGATCGAACCTGTCGCTAACTAGGACACACCGAACCAGAGAACGTGTCATGAGGAACTCCATTCTGCTGTGTGTGGCCCTGATGTCCGTCAGTGCGCTGGCCCAGGCCAGCAGCGGCAGCATCCGTTTCAGCGGCCGTATCGCCGAGCCGGGCTGCACGACGAACCTGTCCCAGGGTGAGCTGAGCCTGGCCGCCTGCCCGCCCTCGGCCAAGGGCTCGACGGTGGCCGTGACGGCGCTGGCCGATGGCCAGGCCGCGACGCTGCGCGACGGCAAGCGCCAGGGCCAGAAGCTGTCGGTGTCGGCCAGCGCGATGCGCGCCGGCGATATCGCCTTCTCCGAGCGTTACAGCGTGCAGGCTTCGAAGCAGCAGCCGCTGCAGGGCGCCTACCTGGTGGTGGTCGACTACCTGTAAGCCGGCGTGTTTACGCCGGCGGCAGCTCGAAGACCTGGCGCAGATAGGCCAGGTAGCCCGGGTCGTCGCACATGCTCTTGCCCGGCGAATCGCTGAGCTTGGCCACCGGCTGGCCGTTGCAGCGGACCATCTTGATGACGATGTTGAGCGGCGTTGGCCCCAGATCATTGGTCAGGTGGGTGCCGACGCCGAAGGCGACCTGGCAGCGACCACGGAAGTAGTCGTACAGGCGCATCACCTTGGCGATGTCGAGCCCATCGCTGAACACCAGCACCTTGCTGCGTGCATCCACCCGGCGCTGCTGGAAGTGCGCCAGCATGCGGTCGCCCCAGTCGAACGGATCGCCGGAGTCATGGCGGACGCCGTCGAACAGCTTGCAGAAGTACATGTCGAAGTCGCGCAGGAACGCATCCAGGCCGACCACGTCGGACAGCGCGATGCCGAGGTCGCCGCGATACTCGCGTGCCCACGACTCCAGTGCCGCCACCTGCGAATCGCGCAGGCGCGGGCCCAGCGCCTGGAACGCCTGCAGGTACTCATGGGCCATGGTGCCGTGCGGGGTCATGCCGTACAGGCGGGCGAAATGCACGTTGCTGGTGCCGACCAGCTGCGGCCCGAGGGCGTCGCGCAGCAACGGCAGCAGGCGGGCATGCCAGTCGCGCGAGTAGCGGCGGCGGCTGCCGTAGTCGGCGATGCGGCACTGCTCGAAGCCGGGGGTATCACGCAGCAGCGCGGCCTTGGCCTGCAGGCGGCGCTCGCCCTCGGCGAAGTCGGCGGTGGTGGTGTTGCGGAACCAGACTTCGTTGATGATCGCCAGCAGCGGCACTTCGAACAGAATGGTGTGCAGCCAGGGCCCGGTGATGTCCAGTTCGATCTCGCCGGGCACGGTCTTCGACGCGCGCAGCTGGATGTACTTGCGGTCGAGGTGGAACAGGCCGAGGAAATCGGCGAAGTCCGGCTTCACGAAGCGCAGGCCACGCATGTAGTCCAGCTCCGCGTCGCTGAAACGCAGGCTGCACAGGTGGTCGATCTCTTCGTCGATCTGGTCGATGTAATGGGCCAGGTCGATGCCGGGCGTGCGGCACTTGAACCGGTACTGCACCTGGGCGCCGGGGTGCTGGTGGAGCACCGCCTGCATCATGGTGAACTTGTACAGGTCGGTGTCGAGCAGGGACTGGATGATAGGCATGGGGCGGATTATGCGCCCGGCAGGGTGAACCGGGGTGCCTGCGGCCACACTCAGCTCACGGGAAACAACATTGGTAGATCCACGCCATGCGTGGATGCTCTTGCGGCGCTACAGCGCCTTGCGCAGCAGCTTCGGCACCAGCATCAGCGCGTGCGCCCAGATCGCGCCCCACACCGCTACCCGCACCGGCAGCGAACGCTGCCTGGCCTCGAACTTCTGGAAATAGCGCCACAGGCCCTTGTGCTTGTGCCATTCAACGAAGAACGGCCGCGAGCGGCTGGAGACGCCACGAACGTGGGTGACCTGCAGGTCATTGGCGATCGCCACCACTGCTCCGGCTTCGCGTGCACGCCGGCACAGGTCCAGGTCTTCGGCATGCAGACGATAGCCGGCGTCCCAACCTCCGATGCAGTTGAACAATGCACGCGGCATCATCAGCAGCGCACCGGACAGCGCCGGCACCCGCTGCAGCGCCTGCTGCGGGTCACGCGGCACCGCCAGCTTCGAGCCCTTGCCCGGCGAGCGCAGCATCATCAGGAAATCCGGGTCGCGGCGGCGCACGGCTTCGTCGGCATGGCCCTGCTCGTCCACCTGCTCGACACCGAGCAGGCAGTCGCCCAGTCCTTCCGCGCGGCTGCGCAGTGCGGCCAACGTCTCCGGTTCAACCATCAGGTCCGGGTTGATGAAGGCCAGCCATGGACTGTGCGAATCGGCCACGCCCTGGTTGTTGGCGGCGGCAAAGCCGGGATTGTCCGGATTGCCGACGAGACGCACGCGCGGGTCGTGGCTGGCATGGCGCTGCACGATATCCAGCGTGCCATCCATCGAGCCATTGTCGATCACCCGGATCTCGGCCACGTCCTGCGCCTGGCGCAGACGCGAGAGGCAGGCGTCGATGGTGCTGCCGCTCTGGTAGGTGACGACGATGGCGGCAATGGCAACATTCAAGCAGGAGGCTCCGGCGCGGAAGACGAGACGAACAGGTCACCCTGTTCCTTCGGCATTATCGCCTGCCGCATGCGCTGCTGCAGATCGGCACGCAGGCCATGCAGCGGATCGTGCATGAGGAAGTCAGCCAACCGTGGCACCCACCCCGGCCAGCGCGCGGCCAGGGCCTCGAGATCGCCATCACGGCTGACCGCCTCCCCTTCCCGGCTGACGAAGGCGGTCTCGCACAGCACGTTGCGCCATCCCAGGCCAGCCATGCGCAGGCTCAGGTCCACCAGTGCCGCGTTCCAGCCGGCGTAGCTGTCCACGTCCAGGCCGCCGGCGCGGCGACGCGCGTTGCCGCGCACCAGTACCGCGTGGGTGACCGCCGAGGGCAGCTCCGGATGCAGCACCGGCAGCGTGGCACAGGTGTGTGCCAGCAGCGCCGGGTCCTCCGGTTCCGGATTGATCTCGCCCAGCCGCGGCCATGCAGCGGTTTCGCCGGCATTGCACCACGGGGTTGCGGTGGCGATGGCGGCGTCGCGGGCGAAGGCATCCTGCAGCTGCTGCAGCCAGCCCGGCGCGGGCACGCTGTCCGGCGCCAGCACCGCCACGTCCATGCCCTCGCAGGCGCGCAGCATCTCATCCAGATGGGCGACCTCGCCCAACGGCCGCGCGCGGCGGGTGTATTCGGCCTGCAACGGCGTATGCGCCAACCAATGCTCCACCACCGCCTGCGCACGCGGGCCGGTCTGCGCGTCATCGGCCAGCCAGACCGCGGTTCCCGGCGCGGTGCCGGCATCCAGCGCGGCCAGGCAGCGGTCGAGCGCGGCATCGTCCACGCACAGCGGCAACAACACGATCGCCCCCATCCCGCCTCCGTGGTTGTCGGTAGCCACAGCCTAGCACTGGGAGGGTATCGGCCGGGTTGCACCCGGCGCCTGCAGAGGCCAGAGCCAGAGCCGAAGCAACAGCCGGAGCAAAAGCTGGGTTCCTGGGGGATGGCGGGGTGGGTCCGGTTGCGGGGGCCGCTGCAAGTCCCCCTCCGGGGCCCGGCCCAGCCGCTGGCGGCTGTGCGTTC
>NZ_JAXAXM020000026.1:0-50882 GCF_047500745.2 Stenotrophomonas sp. FR024 | reverse complement strand
GGGTTGCCGGCCAGCGGCCGGCACTACCGGACGCAGTAGAGCCACGCCATGCGTGGATGCGCGGTATACGGGTTGCCGGCCAGCGGCCGGCACTACCGAACGCAGTAGAGCCACGCCATGCGTGGATACGCGGTATGCGGGGTTGCCGGCCAGCGGCCGGCACTACCCGCCAACCGCAGCTTCAGCCCTTGTAGCCGTTGCTGATCGGGTAACGACGCTCGCGGCCAAATGCCCGGCGCGAGACCTTCGGCCCCGGCGCAGCCTGGTGCCGCTTCCACTCGCTGATGCGCACCAGGCGCAGCACCCGGTCGACCACGGCCGCGTCGTAACCGGCCGCAACGATCTCCGTGCGCGACTGCTCCTGGTCGATGTAGCGGTACAGGATGCCGTCCAGCACGTCATAGGCCGGCAGCGAATCCTGGTCCAGTTGGTTCTCGCGCAGCTCGGCCGACGGCGGGCGGCTGATCACGGCCGGCGGGATCACCGGCGCGCCGCCCACGGTGTTGCGCCACTTGGACAGCCCGAACACTTCGGTCTTGTACAGGTCCTTCAGCGGCGCATAGCCACCGCACATGTCGCCGTAGATGGTGGCGTAACCCACCGCGTATTCGCTTTTGTTGCCGGTGGTCAGCAACAGGCCACCGAACTTGTTGGCCAGCGCCATCAGGATCACGCCACGGCTGCGCGACTGCAGGTTCTCTTCGGTCACGTCCGGCGCAGTGCCTTCGAACATCGGCGCCAGCGATTCCATCAGGCCCTTGAACGCCGGCTCGATCGATACTGCCTCCAGCTTCACGCCCAATGCCTGGCACTGTTCGGCGGCCAGGTCGTTGGACAGGCCCGCGGTATAGCGCGACGGCAACCGCACCGCGGTGACGTTTTCCGCGCCCATCGCGTCCACGGCCATGGCCAGCACCAGCGCCGAATCGATGCCGCCGGACAGGCCCAGCCACACCTTCTTGAAGCCGTTCTTGCGGCAGTAGTCCTGGATGCCACGGGTCACTGCGCGCCAGGCCAGCGCGTCCATGCTCTCGTCGCCATCGTCCATCCACACGTGCGGCATGAAGCGGCGGCTTTCACCGTCGTACTCCACCACCAGCCACTGGTCGACGAAGGCGGCGGCGGCCGGGTGCACGGTACCGTCGCCATCGGCCACCACCGAGGCGCCGTCGAACACCAGCGCGTCCTGGCCACCGACCACGTTGACGTAGGCGATCGCCGCCCCGCTCTCACGGGTGCGTGCGGCCAGCACCGCATCGCGCTGGGCATGCTTGCCACGCTCGTAGGGCGAGGCATTCGGCACCACCACCAGCTGCGCACCGGCGCGCACGGTGTCGGCCAGCGGCTCGGCGAACCACAGGTCCTCGCAGATCAGCAGGCCGACCGGAATGCCGTTGACCTCGAACACGCAGCTGCCGCCATCCGGATCGACATCGAAGTAGCGGCGCTCGTCGAACACCGCATAGTTGGGCAGCTCGCGCTTGCGGTAGGTCTGCTCGACCAGGCCATCGCGCAGCACGCTGGCGGCGTTGTAGACCACCGCACCGGCCGCCTGCGGCCAACCAACCACGGCGGTGATGCCACGGCAGGCAGCAGCGATGCGGGCCATCGCCTGCTCGCACTCGTACAGGAAGCCCGGGCGCAGCAGCAGGTCTTCCGGCGGATAACCACTCACCGCCAGCTCGGGGAACATCACCAGCTCGGCGCCGTACTCGTCGCGCGCCTGGCCGATCATCTCGATGATGCGCTCGGTGTTGCCGGCGACATCGCCGACCGGGAAGTCGAACTGCGCCATCGCGATGCGGATCGAAGCCATGGGAATCCAGCCTGTGGTTGCAATGTGCCCATTGTAGCGCTGCGCCATGCGCGCGCCGGGCGCGCTCACTGCGTGGACAGCCCCGGCTCAGTAGATCCACGCCATGCGTGGATGGGGTTACCGGGATGGTCAGGGCACCAGACGCAGAAAGGCCGCCCGGAGGCGGCCTTTCTGTTTTCAAGCAGCCGGCCAGCGGCCGGCTCTACAGCATCGTCTGCCGGAGGCAGTCGATCTTATTTCACCAGCTTGGCGATGGCAGCGCCCAGGTCGCCCGGCGAGCGGACGGTGACAACACCGGCAGCTTCCATGGCGGCGAACTTGCCTTCGGCAGTGCCCTTGCCGCCCGAGGCGATCGCACCGGCGTGGCCCATGCGCTTGCCGGCCGGAGCCGACGCACCGGCGATGAAGCCGACGACCGGCTTCTTCACGTGGTTCTTGATGTACTCGGCGCCGGCTTCTTCAGCGTCACCGCCGATTTCGCCAACCATGATGATGCCTTCGGTCTGCGGGTCTTCGTTGAACAGCTTCAGGCAGTCGACGAAGTTCAGGCCGTTGATCGGGTCACCACCGATGCCGATGCAGGTGGACTGGCCCAGGCCGACTTCAGTGGTCTGCTTGACCGCTTCATAGGTCAGGGTGCCCGAACGCGACACGATGCCGATCTTGCCCGGCTGGTGGATGTGGCCCGGCATGATGCCGATCTTGCACTCACCCGGGGTGATGACGCCCGGGCAGTTCGGCCCGATCAGCACGGTGTCCGGATGCGAACGGGTCAGCACGTTCTTGACGCGCAGCATGTCCAGCACCGGGATGCCTTCGGTGATGCAGACGATGACCTTGATGCCGGCAGCAGCGGCTTCCAGGATCGCGTCGGCCGCGTACGGCGGCGGCACGTAGATGACCGAAGCGTTGGCGCCGGTGCTCTGCACGGCGTCGGCAACGGTGTTGAAGACCGGCAGGTCGATGTGGGTGGTGCCACCCTTGCCCGGGGTCACGCCGCCAACAACCTGGGTGCCGTACTCGATCATCTGAGTGGCGTGGAAGGTGCCCTGCTGGCCGGTGAAGCCCTGCACGATCACCTTGGTGTTCTTGTTAATCAAAACAGACATGGGAATTCCTTGGTGTCGAATCAGGCAGCGTTCTTGACAGCTTCAACGATCTTCTTGGCGCCATCGTTGATGTTGTCAGCCGGGATGATGGCCATGCCGCTGTCACGCAGCAGCTGCTTGCCTTCTTCCACGTTGGTGCCTTCCAGGCGCACCACGACCGGAACCTTGACGCCCACTTCCTTCACGGCGGCGATGATGCCTTCGGCAATCATGTCGCAGCGGACGATGCCGCCGAAGATGTTGACGAAGATGCCTTCAACCTTGTCCGAGGACAGGATCAGCTTGAACGCTTCGATGACGCGCTGCTTGTTGGCACCGCCGCCCACGTCCAGGAAGTTCGCCGGCTCGCCGCCGTTGAGCTTGATGACGTCCATGGTGGCCATGGCCAGGCCTGCGCCGTTGACCATGCAGCCGATGTTGCCGTCCATGGTGACGTAGTTGATGTCCAGCTCCGAAGCGATCACTTCGGTCGGATCTTCCTGGGTCTTGTCGCGCATGGCGACCAGAGCCTTCTGGCGGAACGCGGCGTTGTCGTCGCTGTCGAACTTGCCGTCCAGCGCGTACAGGTTGCCGTCGTCCAGGATGGCCAGCGGGTTGATTTCAACCAGGGCCAGGTCCTTTTCGTTGAACAGGCGGTACAGGTTCACCATGATGCTGGCGAACTGGCCGGCCTGCTTGGCGGTCAGGCCCAGCTTGAAGCCGAAATCACGGCCGTGGTAACCCTGCACGCCTTCGACGAAGTCGACGTTCAGCGAGTGGATCAGCTCCGGGGTTTCAGCGGCGACCTGCTCGATCTCCACGCCGCCTTCCGAAGAGGCGATGTAGGTGATGGTCTTGGTGCCACGGTCGACCAGCACCGACAGGTACAGTTCCTTGACGATCTCGCCGGCGGTGGTCACCAGCACCAGGTTGACCGGCAGTTCAACGCCAGCGGTCTGGTAGGTGGCCATCTTGGTGCCGAGCATCTTGGCCGCAGCGGCCTTCACGTCGTCGGTGGTCTTGCAGAACTTGACGCCGCCAGCCTTGCCGCGGCCGCCAGCGTGGATCTGCGCCTTGACCATCCAGGGGCCCTGGCCCAGGGAGTTGGCAGCGGCAACCGCTTCGTCCGGGGTCGCAGCGACCTTGCCGGCCGGGACCGGGATGCCGTACTCGGCAAGCAGTTGTTTTGACTGGTATTCGTGGAAATTCATGCGTCACCGTGGGAATAGGAACGACCGCACGCAATTCCTCAGGGCCCCGGCGGGGCGCCGGCATGGACCGCGGCGGGCCCACTATTGTGGCCGAGCCAGCGCCGGGGCGCAAAGAAGTCTGTACAAAACGCCACACCCGGCCAGATTTTCACCGCCATTCAGGCAGTTGCGCCCGGGCCGGCGTTGGCCACCGGTATCCACGGCAGGCCAAATGCGCGATCCGGGCGGCTCCGGCGGCGTCCTGCCGGGGGCCCTATACTGGTCAACCAAGGTGTGTAGTGTCGGGCTTGCCCGGCGGCTTCCACCGCGGGCCATATAGAAGCGACGAACCCGCCCGGCTTCAGGGGATGCCAGGCAGGGCCGCCGCAGATTCCAGACCCAGGCAGCCAGAAGGGGAGTTCCGGCGTGTCACCCAGTGCTTCATTGATCGACCGCATCGAATCGATTCCGCGGCGTGAGCTGTACTTCTTCGCGCTGTACCGGGTGCTGATCGCCGCGGTCATCGCCGGCCTGCTCTACAGCCCCCTGTCCGGCATGGTCGGCGAGGCCCATCACCCGCGTCTGGCCGATACCGTCGCGGCGATCTATCTGCTGCTGTCGCTGCTGGCCCTGGCGATCGGCCGCAACGAACGCTGGCTGCGCCCGATCGTGGTCAGCAGCGTGCTGGTGGACATCATCGCCGCCACCCTTCTGGCGCATGCCCTGCCCGGTGCCAGCGCCGGCATTTCGATGTCGCTGCTGTTCAACATCGCCGCTGCCGCCACCCTGCTGCCGCTGAGCTGGGGCCTGGGCCTGGCGGTTGCGGCCAGCCTGGCCACCGGTACCGAATACCTCTGGAAGGTGCTCGAAGGCGGTGACCCCACCCGCACGCTGGCCGAGCTGGCCATGTTCGCCACCAGCTACCTGGCGCTGGCCTTCATCAGCTACCAGGTGGGCAACCGCGCGCGCCGCAACCAGCAGCTGGCCAACCAGCGCGGCGACGAAGTGGCCAACCTGTTCCAGATCAACGAACTGATCATCCGCCGCATGCGCACCGGCGTGCTGGTGGTGGACGCCGACAACCGCATCACCCTGGCCAATGAAGCGGCCTCGATGCTGCTCGGCGACAACGACGGCATCGGTGAGACGGGACGGCTGGATCTGGCCAGTGCCGCGCCGGAACTGGCGCGCCGCCTGCAGCGCTGGCGCAACGGCTGGGCGCAGGACGAACTGCCGCTGCAGCTCAACCCCGACCAGCCGGAAGTGCAACCGCGCTTCGCCCGCCTGCTGGCCGGCAGCGAACTGGCGCTGGTATTCCTGGACGACTCCAGCGTGGTCTCGCGGCGCGCCGAATCGCTCACCCTGTCGGCGATGGGCCGCTTCTCGGCCAGCCTCGCCCACGAGATCCGCAATCCGCTGGCGGCGATCAACTACGCCGTGCAGCTGCTGGAGGAAGGCACCGGTTTCAACGAAAGCGACCGCCGCCTGCTGCAGATCATCCGCCAGCAATGCCAGCGCACCAACGGCATCGTCGAGAGCGTGCTGGGGCTGGCACGGCGCGAGCGCGCCACACCCGAGAACGTCGACCTGGTCGCCTTCGTGCGCCGCTTCGTGCTGGAGTACAAGCAGGGCCAGACGCTGGAAACCGACAGCATCGAACCGATCATCAGCGACACGGCGGTGATGGCGCAGGTCGACAGCAAACACCTGTACCAGGTGCTCACCGTGCTGGTGCACAACGCACTGAAATACGGCCGCATCGGCCAGCAGCCGGCGCGGGTGCGCCTGCGCGTGGCGCAGCACGAGCGCAGCGCGGTGATAGACGTGATGGACCGTGGTCCCGGCATTCCCGAGAGCGTGGCCGCACAGCTGTTCCGTCCGTTCTTCACCACCTCCGAGCACGGCACCGGGCTGGGCCTGTATATCGCCCGCGAGTTGTGCCGCGCCAACCAGGCACGGCTCGACTACATCCCGGTGCCGGCAGGAGGCTCGTGCTTCCGCTTGGTGCTGCCCGGCCCGCACACGCTGTTGCCCACCTGATTCCAAATCTGTGCGTCAAACATTTGTCGCTTCCAGCCCCCTCGTTTATCTTTCACGCCCATGAACGAAACCCGCAGCGCCCTCGTCGTCGACGATGAACGCGACATCCGCGAACTGCTGGTACTGACCCTCGGCCGCATGGGGCTGCGCATCAGTACTGCCGCCAACCTGGCCGAAGCGCGCGAGCTGCTGGCCAGCAACCCGTACGACCTGTGCATCACCGACATGCGCCTTCCGGATGGCAACGGCATCGAGCTGGTCAGCGAGATCGCCCAGCACTACCCGCGCACACCCGTGGCGATGATCACCGCATTCGGCAGCATGGACCTGGCCGTGGAAGCGCTGAAGGCCGGCGCCTTCGACTTCGTCAGCAAGCCGGTGGACATCTCGGTGCTGCGCGGCCTGGTCAAGCACGCGCTGGAACTCAACAACACCGAACGCCCTGCGCCCGGCCCCGCCACCGAACAGGCTGCACGCCTGCTCGGCGCTTCGCCGGCGATGGACGTACTGCGCACCACCATCGGCAAGGTCGCGCGCAGCCAGGCACCGGTCTACATCCTCGGTGAATCGGGCGTAGGCAAGGAATTGGTCGCGCGCACCATCCACGCCCAGGGCGCGCGTGCGGCTGGTCCGTTCGTACCGGTCAACTGCGGTGCCATTCCCGGCGAGCTGATGGAGAGCGAGTTCTTCGGCCACCGCAAAGGCAGCTTCAGCGGCGCCCATGCCGACAAGCCGGGCCTGTTCCAGGCTGCACATGGCGGCACCCTGTTCCTGGACGAAGTGGCCGAGCTGCCGCTGCAGATGCAGGTGAAGCTGTTGCGTGCCATCCAGGAAAAGTCGGTGCGTGCGGTGGGTGCGGCCAACGAAGAACCGGTGGACGTGCGCATTCTCTCGGCCACGCACCGTGACCTGGCCGAGCTGGTCGAGGACGGGCGCTTCCGCCACGACCTGTACTACCGCATCAACGTGATTGAACTGAAGGTGCCGCCGCTGCGCGAGCGCCGCCAGGACCTGCCGGAACTGGCTGCCGCCGTGCTGGCGCGGCTGGCCCGCAGCCACGGCCGTGCCACACCGCTGCTGGCGCCATCGGCGCTGGAAGCGCTGGCCCACTACGCGTTCCCGGGCAATGTGCGCGAGCTGGAGAACATTCTGGAGCGCGCGCTGGCACTGGCCGAAGAAGACCGCATCGGTGCCGACGACCTGCGCCTGCCGCAGCACGCCCCGCGAGCGCCCGGCGGCGCCGCTCCCGCCGAAGCGGTGGCCGACCTGCAGCCGGGCGGTGCCGCCCTGCCCTCGTACATCGAGCAGCTGGAACGAAGCGCCATCCAGCGCGCGCTGGAAGAGAACCGCTGGAACAAGACCCGCACGGCTGCGCAGCTGGGGATTACCTTCCGCGCGCTGCGCTACAAGCTGAAGAAGCTGGGGATGGAGTAAGGGCCGAACGGCCCTGGTAGGCGCCAACCTTGGTTGGCGTGCGCCGCCGCGCCATCCACGCATGGCGTGGATCTACCCACCAACGCGGTAGCGCCGGCCGCTGGCCGGCAACCTCATGCATCGCGGCATCCACGCATGGCGTGGATTTACCTCAATCCTTGGTAACGCGATTGATCTCGGCCAGGCTGGTCACACCCGCTGCCGCCTTCTTCAACGCCGACTGCCGCAGGTCATTCACCCCGATCTGCTGCGCCGCCTCGGCAATCTGCAGTGCGTTGCCGCCGGCCAGCACGATGGTGGCGATCTCATCGGTCATCGGCATCACCTGGTAGATACCGGTTCGGCCCTTGTAGCCCTCGGTGCACTCATCGCAGCCCACCGCCTCGTACAACTGGATGCCCGCATCCAGCTGCGCCTGGGTGAAGCCCTCGGCCAGCAACGCGTGCTCCGGCAGGTTCGCCGGGCGCTTGCAGTTGCCGCACAACCGGCGTGCCAGGCGCTGGGCGATCACCAGCGTCACCGAGCTGGTGATGTTGTACGGGGCGATACCCATGTTCATCAGACGCGCGATGGTCTGCGGCGCATCGTTGGTATGCAGCGTAGACAGCACCATGTGGCCGGTCTGCGCCGCCTTGATCGCAATCTCGGCCGTCTCCAGGTCGCGGATTTCGCCGACCATGATGATGTCCGGATCCTGTCGCAGGAACGAGCGCAGCGCGGCAGCGAAGGTCATGCCGCGCTTGTTGTTCTGCTGCACCTGGTTGACGCCGGGCAAGCGGATTTCCACCGGGTCTTCGGCGGTGGAGATGTTGCGCGTCTCATCGTTGAGGATGCCCAGCGCGGTATACAGCGACACGGTTTTGCCCGAGCCGGTCGGGCC
This sequence comes from Stenotrophomonas sp. FR024, assembly GCF_047500745.2. NCBI lineage: Bacteria > Pseudomonadati > Pseudomonadota > Gammaproteobacteria > Lysobacterales > Lysobacteraceae > Stenotrophomonas > Stenotrophomonas sp. FR024. The sequence continues at coordinate 42,434 of NZ_JAXAXM020000026.1, read as the reverse complement.
GGTCACCAGCACCATGCCGTACGGCTTGTGGATGGCGTCGTGGAACAGCTTCTGCTGGTCCGGCTCGTAGCCCAGCTTGTCGATGCCCAGCTTGGCCGCGCTGCCATCGAGAATACGCAGCACCACCTTTTCACCGAACAGGGTCGGCAGCGTACTGACGCGGAAGTCGATCTGCTTGGTCTTGGACAGGTTGAGCTTGATGCGCCCGTCCTGTGGCACCCGCTTCTCAGCGATGTCCAGCTGCGCCATCACCTTCAGGCGCGCGGCGATGCGCTGGTTCAACTTCACTGGCGCGCGCGCCACCATCTTCAGCAGGCCGTCGATGCGCAGGCGCACGCGGTAGTCGTCTTCGTAGGGCTCGAAGTGGATGTCCGATGCGCCCTTGCGGATGGCATCGACCAACACCTTGTTGACGAACTTCACCACCGGGGTGTCGTCGCCCTTGGCGTCGATGCCGGAGTCGCCCCCCGCGTTGTCTTCGTCGCCCAGTCCAACGTCGAGGTTGGCCATGCCCTCGTCGTCGCCGCCCAGCGCATCGCCGATGGTGTCGTGGCTGGCGTGCCACTGCTCAAGCGTGCGGCGGATCTGGTCCTCATCGACCAGGATCGGTTCCACCACCAGATTGGTATGGAACTTGATCTCGTCCAGCGCATGGGTCGGGTTGCTGGTACCCACGAACAGCTTGCCGCCGCGCTTGAACAACGGCAATACGTTGTGCTTGCGCAGCAGCTCCTCGCTGACCAGGCTCATCGCGTTCTGGCTGGCATCGAACGTGGAAACATCGAACAGCGGCATGCCGAACTCGACCGCGTTGGCGGCGGCGAGCTGCGAGGCACTGACCAGCTTGTTCTGCGCGAACCACGTAGGCAGCGGCTGGCGGGCAGCCGCCGCCTTGGCCATGGCGTCGCGGGCGGAGGCCTCGTCCAAGGCACCGTCCTGGACCAAGCGACGGGCCAGGCCGGTGATGCCGACCAGATTGGGGGTGGTGACTGCGCTCATACGCTTCCTTTACTGGCCCAAGACGGCCGCCGTGGCGGCCATAGTGTTGTCTACAGGGGTGACATACTAACCGCGCAGCCCGTGTGAACGCTTGTCCAGACACACAAAGTCCGCCTTCAGAACGGCTGCTCCCGATGCCAACCCCAAGCGCTCTCGACGATAGCTACCAGGTCCTGCCAGCTTCGCTCCCATCCCAGCTCCCGTTGCGCCTTGGCACTGGACGCCACCAGCCGGGCCGGATCCCCTTGCCGGCGGCCGACTACCTCGAAAGGTACTGCGCGCCCGACCACCTGCGCGGCAGCCTCAACGATATCCATGACTGAGTAGCCTTGTTCACTGCCAAGATTGAAGTCATGGGCTCCCGGGCTCCGCTCCATCAGGTTCATCGCCAATCCATGAGCCCGTGCGAGATCCTGCACATGCACATAGTCCCGCACACAGGTCCCGTCAGGTGTGGGGTAGTCCACTCCAAACACCTTCAGCGGTGGCGCCCGTCCGGCGGCGGCCCTGAGCACGTTCGGAATCAGATGAGTCTCGCACGCATGCGCCTCACCTATGCCGTGTTCAGGAAGAGCACCGGCAGCATTGAAGTAACGAAGTACCACTGATGACAAGCCATACGCTTCCCAAGCGTCAGCAAGCATCCGCTCAACCATCAACTTGCTGGCGCCATAGGGATTGATCGGCTGCTTCGGCTGCTGTTCGTCGACAAGGGAAGCCGACGACTGCCCGAAGACAGCAGCCGAGGATGAAAAGACCAACTTGCCAATATCACTGCGCCGCAGCTGCGTCAGTAGATTCAGCGTACCGGCCACATTGTTCCGATAGGTGGGAAATGGATCGACGACTGAAGATGCAACCAACGAACTCGCAGCGAAATGCATCACGACGTCAAAGCGCCGCCCGCTTAACGCACGCACGAGCGAAGACTCGTCCAGTAGATCTGCCTGGATAAACTCCCCCCATTTAACTGCCTGCCGGTGACCGGTAGACAGGTTGTCCAACACGGTTACCGCATGGCCCTGTTCGGCCAGCCACTGTGACATGTGGCTACCGATGTAACCCGCCCCTCCACAGACAAGGACGTTCCACATCTGCATGACTCCACGTCAGATCGAATACCGCGCTGGACTATCGTCTTCCTCAATCCCGGCACGCGCCGGGACGGAGACATGAGGAGGGCCTTGGTCTCAGGCCTTGGCCTCTTCGTGATACTCATCGTCCACGTTGATCGACCACAGCCGACTTTTGTCCACGTTACCGGACAGGATCTGATCAGCAGCCTCTTTGGCTGTCAGCATCGAGTGATCCTGATTGTTGTAGCGGTGCATGCCATTGCGACCCACCAGGAACAGGTTCTGTACCTGATCCAATGCAGACCGCAATCGGTCGAACTGAGCGTAGGCCTCACCAAAGTAGCCTGGATAGGCTTTGGGTACTCGGATCACGACCGCATCCTGTGCACGCTCGGTAGTAACCAAGCCGATCTGGAGCATCTCGCGCTGGGCCAGTGCCTGCAGGTCGGCATCATCCATGTTCCACAATGGATCAGTCTCTCGGCAGAAGAACTCGAGTCCCATCCAAACCTTCGATGCATCACGAACCATGTACGGGCTCCAGTTGTTGAAGACCTGTACACGCCCAACGTTCACACCCGGCTCCTGAATGTAGATCCAGTTGTCGCCCAGTGCCCGCGGAAGATCGGAAGCATCGTAAAGCAGGCCAACAGTGATGAAATCACGGTACTGCAGTCCATCGGCGATCGCAGCCACATCCTCGGGCCAGCTTGTCCGCGAGACGGACACCAGCTCACGCACGGGCATGGTCGAGACAACGTGCGAGCACTCCAACTTGAAGGCTTCGCCAGTCCCGGACTGTACGGTGACGCTGTGCACCAGACCTTCGCCCACTTCCAGGCCAACAGCGCGATGCTTCATCAACAACGTGCCACCACGCGCGACGAACTGCGCGGCAGCCGTTTCCCACATCTCACCGGGGCCATGCTTCGGATACAGGAAATTCTCGATCAACGAAGTCTGTTCAGCCTTTCCGTTCAAGCCCAGCGCGCTTCGCGCAGCATGCAACACCGCCTTGGTGATCGACAGGCTCTTGATGCGTTGCGCACCCCATTCGGCACTGATCTGGTTACAGGGCACACCCCATACCTTCTCGGTGTACTCCTTGAAGAACTGTCGATAAAGGCGCTGCCCGAAGCGGTTCACGAGGAAGTCCTCCAGGCTCACTTCCGGCTCAATCTTGCTAACCTGCGAGCGCAGATAGCTGAAACCGAACAATACGGACTTGCCCACCCCGAGGTTTCGGAAACTGTCCGCATTCAACTTCAACGGGTAAGAGAAAAAGCGCCGATTGAAATAGATGCGCGACAGGCGGTTGCGCACCAGCATCGCAGTCGCCTGTGAGCTCTCTGCCACAGGCGCACCCGTCGGCAAGCCCTCACGCGCCTGGCCCTGGTAGCGAAGATTCAACGGCACATCGCCTGTGTGTTCGATGGGCATCAGGTTCGCCCACCACTGCATCACCCAGTCCGACTTCGAAAAGAACCGGTGCCCACCAATATCGATGCGGTTTCCATTGTGGTTGACCGTGCGCGAGATGCCCCCCACGCAGTCGTCCGCCTCCAGCACGGTGACCTGCACACCCGGCTGACCGACTAGTTCCAACGCGGCAGTCAAACCCGCCGGACCCGCGCCGATGATTACTACATGCTTGCTCATGCCACCTCCCCGATGGCCCGTTCGCGTGCCCGCGACCGGAAAAGAATCAACTTACGCAATGCGAAGTTCGACGTAAACGAGAACCCGACCGCAACGAGCCTAGCAATGCTCCCCGGCATACCAAGCCACTCAATGCAGACCCACATCACGCCCTGGACAACCAGCAGACCGAAGCAACCAATCAGCACGAATATGGCCAGCTCCGCCGAGGCAGAGCTGACCGCGCGTCGAACGAACACCCAGCGAACGCTGATGACGTAGGCGACAACACTGCCAACCAGGAAGCCCCCGGCAGCAGCAAAGTACCAGCCGCCAATCCACCATGAGAGGAGATAGAACGCTCCCAGATCAGCCGCCAAGGCGATGGCAGATGCTGCTAGATAGCCAATACCTTCGCCAACTACTCCCTTCCCGTGAATTGCGCCGCGCGAGGATCTATTCATTGTCAGTTCCCTCCCCACCACGAACCGAAACGGAGTTCCAAGACTGCCGATCAATGTGTGCCTTACCGGAGGGATCTTTCCAGTCACTGCATTTGTACAGGTAGTAGCTGCCGAGAAGCTCATCGGTATCCGGGTGACGAGCCTCCCATGTTCCCCGCACATGGCGAGTCTGTCGGAAAGGCAGGACGAAATAGTCGGGCGCAGCGACGTCCTTGTAAGGCGTACACATGTAGCGCAGCCCAGCGTCGCCGATCCAACACGAATCAGGCTCTCCGTTTACCGCGTTCACAGTGTCGCAGATCTCACCTTGGACGTTCACCGGTCCAATCTGGAGCTGGCGCTGTATGCCTGCGAATGATGTGCCTCGATTGAAAACCTGCCCTGCCATTTGGAAGATATTGAAGTAGCTTGCACGTCCTAGCACGAGCCATGGCCCTAACGGCGAGGGTTCTGCCGAGTACCAGTAGACAGTCGAGTCAAGCGGCACATGCTCACCGAACACATCTTGGCCTGCAGATGCCTCAACCACTCTCGACCAAGGACTCCGCGAATCCCAAAGGTGTACCGCCCCTCCCAATGCAATCAAAGAAAGCACTCCCAGTGCAGCACCGAGATTCCTCCCTGAGCGGGTATAGATCCAGGCAAGAAGCGCTACAAATGAGCCAGCTATTAACGGGTAACCCAGTATCACTACATCCTGACGGACACGTTCCAGACTGCTACCGAGCGCCTTGAAAACTAGCCACGCACTGAACTGATAGCGAAACAAAGCGACCACAAGAATCGCAATGAGACCAACCAGCATGAAACCCTTGATGGTTCTTCCCACCTTGGCTGAAACGTAAGGCCAAGCAATGCTCAGAGGAATCAGGCCGAGCACGGCCCATGGCAGAGTCGTCCGGGAGACACTCGCGCCCGTCCCGACAATCGCCACCATCAGAATAATCGCGACCCAATCCTTCGGCTGGCGTTGCCACTGATCCCACAGCACCCATGGCAAACCTGCCATCGCAAACCAGTGAACTACCCAGAGCACACGCCAAAACTGGGCGCCTGCGGGCAACGCCAACTGCAGCATATCGGCGAAGAGAACGGACAACGTGAGTCCGACGGCGAATGCCGCCATGACCGCCTTACAGAGCGCGACAAGAGGACTATCGATGGGAACACAACGGGAAAGCCGATACAGAAGATAAAAATCCGTGACGACAATACACCAGTCCCGGACCTCCCAGTGGGAGAGGAAAATATTGTCACTCAACTGCAGCAGCAGCTCCATCCAATCCGGATCGATCCTAGTGAACAATCCGGAGAACGGCCCGACCTTGGCAATGCCCAAGATGCAGACAGGGATCGCCGCCAGTAGCGCCCACAGCCATCGTCGGTTCTGCATAACCAGCCAGCACCAGGCAACAATCGCCGCACCCAGCGCCTGCAATGGATGCAGGCCTCCTGCGATGCCCAAGGCAATAATTGCCCACATCGAGTGGCGACGAATCAAAAGGCCCAAAGCGATCAGAGACAGAGCTTCGGCAATGGGGCGAGCGGTCAGAAAAGGCTCTGCGTATGCAAATATGCTGTATGAGCCATATCCAGTAGGCATCACGATCAATGAGAAAATAGCAGGCCACTGCATTTTCCCAGGGAAGAGCACTCGGATCAGATACCAACTTGCAGCGTAGAAGCACAACCTGGTGAAGAAGGTAAGCGCAAGAAAAACATCGCCCACTGGAAAATAACGAAGCAAGGCGGCCAAGAGTTGCGGGAAGACCGTGAAGTCGGCCTGGCTTCCAGCAACAAAGAAGAGGTCACGATTAAATACGTCCGGCGAGATTACCCTCAGCGCTTGCGCAAGATACAGAGTGGCGTCGTGACGAATACCGGTGTATGGCCTCAAATAGACAATCAGCGCCAATGCAAAACACCATGGCGCCATCCTGCGCAGAGCATTCATTCCCTATCCTTCCCCCAAAAAAGCAAGCCCCGCGTAAAGCGGGGCTCCCTTGAAACACTGCCCGCTCGAAAGAGCGGTGGAATTACTGGCAGCTACCCGGACGGAACTTGGCCGGGATGTCGCCGCCGCAGGTCCACGCAACAGTACCATTGGTGGAATTCAGAGAGGCGCTGAGCTCAATGGTCTTATCATTGATAGCCGGGTCAATACCCTGTGCAGTTGCAACAATCTTGCCGGTCTGCCAAGCAACGCTCTTGACATACTTCGAAGACTGGGCCTCGTAGCCACTCCAGGCAGCAGCCGGCAGTGCATTGTTCGAAGCAGCATATTCAGCCACAGCGGTACGCAGCGACGAAGCAGCCAGAATCACTTCCGACACCTTCGACTTCTTGGTGTAGTCGGAGTAGGCCGGCAGCGCGATGGCGGCCAGGATGGCGATGATCGCGACGACGATCATCAGTTCGATCAGGGTGAAGCCCTTCTGGTTCTTCATGGTGGTACATCCCCAAGATAAGTAGTGGTTGATGTCGGGGGTGGCTGCCGGCCAGATGACCGGATGAGCAGGCTGCCCTTCCCCGCGGGTGGATCAACGCAGGTTACGTGCCAATCTCCCATGGCAGCGTCTCCCCGATTTCCCCGCGCCAATGATGGCAGCAATTTCGCGGATGGGAACCCCCCAGAAGCGAATCTGCGATGGACGCGGCAATGTGACGCGGTACGTCACCTTTCGTCTCGCCAGGTCGAAAACCCTGCGCGGCGTCACGCCAGCAGGCTCCCCGGACGGCCCTGAACCGGCTACCATCGCCGGTCAGGATGCCCGCCTGGGGATGGCGGGCCTTGGGGAGCCAACATGTCTGTCAGTCGCAGTGCGATCAAGAAAGAGCCCGTGGCGCGTAGCACCATGGAGCTGCAACCGTTTGTCTGGGAGGGGACCGACAAGCGGGGTATTAAGATGAAGGGCGAGCAGTTGGCGAAGAACGCCAATCTGCTGCGCGCCGAACTACGCAAGCAGGGGATCAACCCCGGCCAGGTCAAACCGAAGCCGAAGCCGCTGTTCGGCGCAGCCGGCAAGCCGGTGACTGCCAAGGACATCGCGTTCTTCAGCCGGCAGATGGCCACGATGATGAAATCCGGCGTACCGATCGTCTCGGCACTGGAAATCATCGGCAGCGGGCACAAGAACCCACGCATGAAGAAGATGGTGGATGGGATTCGGGCTGACATCGAGGGGGGTTCTTCACTGAACGAAGCGATCAGTCGTCACCCTGTCCAGTTCGACGAGCTCTACCGCAACCTTGTGCGCGCGGGTGAAAGCGCCGGTGTGCTGGAAACGGTACTGGACACGATCGCCTCCTATAAGGAGAACATCGAAGCACTGAAGGGCAAGATCAAGAAGGCCCTGTTCTACCCCGCCATGATTCTGGTGGTGGCCTTCCTGGTCAGTACGATCCTGCTCGTATGGGTCGTTCCCCAGTTCGAAGAAGTCTTCACCAGCTTCGGTGCAGACCTTCCGGCCTTTACCAAGATGGTCGTGGGACTATCTCGATTCATGGTTAGCTGGTGGCTGCCCATCGTGATCGTGATCGTTGCGGTGGTCGTTGGAACGATCATGGCCTACAAGCGATCGCCAAAGATGCAGCATGGCTTGGATCGGGCCATTCTGAAGGTACCAGTGATCGGGCAGATCATGCACAACAGTGCCATCGCCCGCTTTGCCCGTACGACGGCAGTGACCTTCAAGGCCGGTGTTCCCTTGGTGGAGGCGCTGGGCATTGTGGCCGGCGCGACCGGCAACAAGGTCTACGAGGAGTCCGTGTTGCGCATGCGCGATGACGTTTCGGTCGGCTATCCGGTCAACATGGCGATGAAGCAGACTGCCCTGTTCCCGCACATGGTCATCCAGATGACCGGCATCGGCGAAGAGGCGGGCGCCCTGGACGCCATGCTGTTCAAGGTGGCTGAATACTACGAGCAGGAAGTGAACAATGCCGTGGATGCCTTGAGCAGCCTGCTGGAACCGATGATCATGGTGTTCATTGGTACCATTGTCGGTGGCTTGGTCATCGCGATGTACCTGCCCATCTTCAAACTCGGCGCCGTCGTCGGCTAAAGGTATCAATGGCATTTCTCGACCAGCACCCCGGCCTCGGCTACCCCGCCGCGGCCGCCCTGGGACTGCTGCTGGGCAGTTTCCTGAACGTGGTCATCCTGCGGCTGCCCAAGCGGCTGGAGTGGCAGTGGAAGCGCGATGCGCGCGAAGTCCTGGAGGAACCGGACTTCTATGAACCACCCCCACCGGGGATCGTGGTGGAGCCGTCGCATTGCCCGCACTGCAAGCACAAGCTGAGCTGGTACGAGAACATCCCGCTGTTCAGCTGGATCATCCAGGGTGGCAAGTGCCGCCACTGCAAGGCGCCGATCTCGCTGCAGTACCCGCTGGTGGAGGCACTGACCTCGGTGCTGGTGCTGGCCTGCGTCTGGCAGTTCGGCTTCGGCTGGCAGGGCTTCGGTGCCATCGTGCTGACCTGCTTCCTGATCGCCCTGTCCGGCATCGACCTGCGAACGCAGCTGCTGCCCGACCAGTTGACCCTGCCGCTGATGTGGCTGGGGCTGATAGGCAGCATCGACAACCTCTACATGCCAGCCAAGCCCGCCCTGGTGGGCGCGGCGGTGGGCTACCTGTCATTGTGGACTGTCTGGTGGCTGTTCAAGCAGCTGACCGGCAAGGAAGGCATGGGCCACGGCGACTTCAAGCTGCTGGCGGCCCTGGGCGCCTGGTGTGGTCTGAAGGGCATCCTGCCGATCATCCTGCTGTCGTCGGTGCTGGGCGCCATCATCGGTTCGATCTGGCTGTACAGCCGCGGCCGTGACCGCGCCACGCCCATCCCGTTCGGGCCGTACCTGGCCATCGCCGGCTGGCTGTACTTCATGTGGGGTGCGCCACTGGTGGAGCAGTATCTGGTGATGAGCGGGCTGCGCTGAGGGGAGTCCCCATGAGCCGCTATGTGGTTGGCCTGACCGGAGGCATCGCCTCGGGCAAGAGCGAGGTGACCCGGCGCTTTGAGGCGCTGGGGATCGTGGTGGCCGACGCCGATCTGGCCGCACGGGCCGTGGTGGCTGCCGGCAGCCCGGCGCTGGCCCGTATCGCCGAGCGTTTCGGCGCCGACATGCTGCTGGCCGATGGCAGCCTGGACCGGGGGCGCCTGCGCGCCCACGTGTTTGCCGACCCGGCCGAGCGGACGGCGCTGGAAGCCATCACCCACCCGGCCATCCGCCTGCTGATGCAACAGCAGTGCGAGCAGGCTGAGAGCCCCTATGCGATTGCCGCGATTCCGCTGCTGACCGAGGTGGGCGGGCAGAAAGCCTACCCGTGGCTGGACCGGGTATTGCTGGTGGATGCGCCCGAAGCCGTGCAGCATGCGCGGCTGATGCAGCGCGATGGCATTGATGCCGCGCTGGCCGACCGGATGATTGCTGCGCAGGCCAGCCGCGCACAGCGGTTGGCGCTGGCCGATGACGTGGTGGTCAATGATGGGCGGCCGGAGGACCTGCAGGTGCAGGTGGAACAGCTGCATGCGCGGTATCTGGGGTTGGCCGGGGGTTGAGGCCTGGTTGCCGGCCAGCGGCCGGCACTACCGAAGTGCATCCACGCATGGCGTGGATCTACACGCGCGGGGCGCGGCAGCGATCACGGTGGTGGCACAAGCGGCACAGGGCGCGATGCAGGGTCGGCGGGGTTCGTGCCGACCAAGGTCGGCACCCACCAAAGCAGGGGCCCTTACAACGGCTTCGGCGAGAACGTCAGGGTGGCAATCACGCCACGCTGGCCGCCGGGGCGCACGCTTACCTGCCAGCCGTACAGGTCGCACAGGCGACTGACGATCGACAGGCCGATGCCGCCGCCCTGCGAGTGGCCAGCATGCGTGCCGCGGTAGCCACGCTGGAACAGCTTGGCCGCGTCTTCCTCGCTCAGGCCCGGGCCACTGTCGGTTACCGACACCGAATTGGTGCCGACGAACACGCGTACCTCGCCGTCCTGCGAGTACTTCACGGCGTTGCCGATCAGGTTGCCCAGTGCCACCGACAGCGCCGCCTCGGGCGCGTCGATCACCAGATTGCGCTCACCTTCCAGCAGCAGCTCCAGCGGCTTGCCACCCAGCTGCGCACGGTGTGCGTCCAGCAGCTGCTCGGCCACGCGGGCGACGTTGCTGGTGCCCTGCCCGCGCTCGTTGCGCGACAGCAGCAGCAGCGCGCCGATCAGATCGCTGCACTGCTGTTCGGCGCGCTGGATGCGCTGCAGGCGCTGCAGCACCTTCTCGTCCAGGCCGGGCCGGGTCAGCAACAGTTCGGTAGCGCCACGGATCACCGCCAGCGGCGTGCGCAGCTCATGGCTGACGTCTGCATTGAATTCACGGTCGCGCTGCACCACTTCGGTCAGCCGCGAGGAATAGTCGTCCAGCGCCTGGGCCAGCTGCCCCACTTCGTCGTCGGGGAAGCGTGGCGCCAACGGCTCGGGATCACTGGTGCCGCCGCGATAGGCACGCAGCCGCGCGGCCAGATCCGACACCGGCTTCATCACCTTCGAGGCCGACCACCAGCCCAGCACCAGCGACAGCACGCTGAACACCAGCACCGACAGCACCAGCGCGCGGTTGAGCTGCTTGCCGCCGCGCACGCTGTCGGTCATGTCATAGGCGAGGAAGAACCAGGCGTCGGGCGTCTTGCGTACGGCCAGCTTGTAGGAGTACGGCTCGCCGTGCTCATCGCCGCTGACGCTGTGGATGCCATCGGAGAAGCCCGCCCACTGCGCGCGCTCTTCGCGCACCCGGTCGAACTTGTCCTTCGAATAGGCATAGGCCTTGATCTGCAGCACCGGTGCGTCCGGGTTATGCCCGGGGTGCTCGTAATAGCGGCGCGCATACTCGTCGATGTTGCGGTTCATCAGCTCTTCCACCAGCTGGTTTTCCACGCGCAGGCGGGCCCAGTTGGTGGCGAACGCGAACAGTGTCGTCAGGCAGAAGCCCAACAACACGAACGAAACGATGATGCGGCTGCGCAGGCGCCGCCGATAAGGCGTGCGCCGGCGCTCCCCCTTGGTTGCCACCGAATCAGGCTTCCGGGGTGGCGATGCGGTATCCGATGCCATGGCGGGTCTGGATCAGCGGCACTTCAAACGGCTTGTCGACCACCGCACGCAGGCCATGGATGTGCACGCGCAGGGAATCCGAATCGGGCAGTTCTTCACCCCACACACGGGTTTCCAGCTCCTGGCGGGTCACCACGGCCGGGGCCGCTTCCATCAGCGCCTGCAGGATCTTCAGTGCGGTCGGGTTGAGCTGCAGCAGCTTGCCCTGGCGGCGCACTTCCAGCGTATCCAGGTTGTATTCCAGATCGCCGGTTTCCAGCACGCGGGTCTGCACGCCCTTGCCGCGTCGCGACAGGGCGTTCAGACGCACTTCCACTTCCTGCAGCGCGAACGGCTTGATCAGGTAGTCGTCCGCGCCGGAATCGAAGCCGGCCAGCTTGTTGTCCAGCGAATCGCGGGCGGTGAGCATCAGTACCGGGGTCTGCTTGCGCGCTTCATTGCGCAACTTGCGGCAGACCTCGATGCCGTCCATGCCTGGCAGATTGAGATCCAGCACGATCGCGTCGAACTCGTGCACCACGGCCAGGTGCAGACCGGTAACCCCGTCAGCCGCGAAGTCCACGGTGTGGCCCCGGTCCTCCAGGTAGTCGCCCAGGTTGGCCGCAATGTCGCTGTTGTCTTCGATTACCAGGATTCTCACTGTCACCTCTAATTTACGAATTTGCCGATGCGCTGGGCCTGGCCCATATCACGCTGTGCCTTGTCCTTCCGCCGGGCGCGCTCGGCAACGGTAGTGCACTGCGTCGTGGACCGGTTCGAACCCGTGGCCTTTTCACGTTGGCATATTAGACGACTATCTTCACGTGCCTGTGTCAAAACCGTGTTCACGATCTGCTGGTCGTTGAAGACGTCGGTTCGTACCTGTTCAGGCATGGAATCGCGGTCAGGATGCTGCTCGACAGCCGTACGCATGCGCACCAGCGCCTCGCGTACGCGGCTGCGGTCGGTCTGCTTCAGTTCGCTGTAGGTCTCGCCATCGTTGAGTTCGATTTCGATGCGCTCGATCTGCTGCTGCAGCGGCTTGCCGGGGATAAAGACCTCACCGGACTGGTTCGATGCAGAGGCGGCGGTGGCCAGGGTCAGGCCCGAGATCAGGACCGCCGACATCAGGAGGGACTTCATGACAAACGAATCCTTGTTTGAGTTGAGTGTTGACTGTATTCGCACCACCTTCACGCCAGCAAGTGCCATGCGCAGGGGCACCGGACGGCCTAGTGGTTGGTGGCGGGGTTGAAGTTGTTGAAGGTGCGCTGGTCGTTGAGCAGTGCCTTGCCCTTTTCTTCGATCCGGCGGCGCTCGGCCACGGTCAGGCAGCGGCTTTTAGGCATGTTGCTGCCGGTGGTGCGGGTGTGCTGGCAGATCTGGCGGCTGTCCTCGTGGGCGCGGACAAGAACGGTATTGATACGCTCCTGGTCGTTGAACACCTCCGCCTGGACCTGCGGCGGGAGCTCCTGAAGCGTGCGGTGGTCGCCCATGCGCTGGGTGATGCGCGCCAGTGCCTGCTGCACCTGGGCGCGGTCATCGGCGGAAATCTCGCTGTACTCGCCGTCATCGAGGGCCTTCTCAACCCGCCGGACCTGGTCGGCCACCGGGGCCTGCCCATCCATCTGTATGGCGGTCTTCTCCGGCTTGGCGGAGACAGCACCAGACAGCCCCAGCAACAACGCGATCATCGTGATGCGGTACATCGCCAGCCTCCGGATCCATCCAGGAACGATGGGCGCCACTCTACGGCCGTCACGCTGCCTCCACAAGGGACTTCCGGCGGCATAAAAAAGACCCAGGCGGTGCCCCGCCTGGGTCTGAAGTCGTATCCCGATACCGATCCTGCTGAGAGGCAGAGCTGCGGTTCGCTGAAGGCTACGCCGACGCCGATTAAAGGCGTGTTAAAGCCGGCCTCATTTGACCATGAGAATTTCAAGCCATTGATTAATCATGATTTTTTTATCTTCTCGACGTGCTCGATGATACGCGTGGCCACATCCACCCCGCAGGCGGCTTCGATGCCCTCCAGCCCGGGCGTGGAGTTGACCTCCAGCACCAGCGGGCCACGCGCGGAGCGGATCAGGTCCACGCCACAGACCGACAAGCCCAGCGCCTTGGCCGAACGCACCGCCACCTGCTGTTCGGCGCGGCTGGCCTTGGCCGCCACCGCGGTGCCGCCGGCATGCAGATTGGAGCGGAAGTCACCCTCCGGCGCCTGGCGCTGCATCGAGGCAACCACCTGGTCACCGACCACGAAGCAGCGCAGGTCGGCGCCCTTGGCCTCGCCGATGAATTCCTGCATCAGGAAATTGGCGTACAACCCGCGCAGGGCCTCGACGATGCCACGCGAAGCGCTGGCCTTCTCGGTGAGGATCACGCCCCGTCCCTGGGTGCCCTCGTTGAGCTTCACCACGTGCGGCGGCGGGCCGAGCATGGACAGCAGGTCGACGGTGTCATCGGGGTTGTCGCCGAACACGGTGACCGGCATGTCGATGCCCTTGGCTGCCAGCAGCTGGTGCGCGCGCAGCTTGTCGCGCGAACGCAGGATCGCATCGGACGGGTTGGGAGTACGCGCGCCCATCAGCTCGAACTGGCGCAGCACGGCGGTGCCATAGCGGGTGATCGAGGCGCCGATGCGCGGGATGACCATGTCCACGCCGGTCATCGGCCGGCCCTTGTAGTGCATCGAAAAACCATCGGCGGCGATGCGCATGTAGCAGCGCAGCGGGTCGAGGATGCGAACGGTGTGGCCGCGCGCGCGCGCCGCCTCGACCAGCCGGCGGGTGGAGTACAGGGAGCTGTTGCGGGACAGGATGGCGAGCTTCATCGCGGCAGGATCGGACGGCAGGCGCGCAGCATAGCGCGGGCGTGTGGCGGGCGGATGATGCCCTGCAGGCCGCCGTATCTGCGTGCCTGCCGGGGCTGTGCGAAGATGGCTGTTGCCGGCTACAGGACAGGACACGGCCGGCTTACACAACCCAAGGAGAACCACAGATGCGAATGGGAATTCCGCTGTTGTTGCTGTTTGGCCTGATGGGGAGCGCCGCACACGTACAGGCTGCGCCAACCCACGCAGTCTCCCGGCTCTACTTCGATGCCAACAACACCCTGATCGGCCAGGGCCTGCGCTACTGCACGGGCAAGACACAGCACCAGGGCGTTGCCTCACACGCCAATACCCGCTGGATCGATGTTTCCTACGCCTGCCAGGGCGACTCGACCGACGTTTCCTATGGCAGCTGGGTGCCTGCACAACTGCGGCAGGACTTCTGCACGCTGTATGACGCCTGCACGTCACTGATGCCGTGGCCGGAACCCGGCCTGCCCGGCACCCTCGGCAACGGCTTCTACTCAGACTGACAGCCGGTAGTCGCCGCACTGTCTCCGGCGATGGCTGCACCGTCGCCGGAGACCCCACCCACTACACCCCGGAGACTTCATGCCGTTGACGATCCTTCCGCGTTTCTCCGAAGTGGATGTACTCGGCCACGTCACCAACACCGCCCTGCCCGTCTGGCTCGAGGAAGGTCGCCAGGAGATCTTCCGCCATTTCAGTCGCGAGGCCAGCATGCGCGACCTGACGCTGATCCTGCGCCGCTACGAAATCGACTTCCTGCAGCAGATACAGCCGGGACACGAAGTGCGCATCGAGACCCGCATCGAAAACATCGGCCGCTCCTCGCTGTCGATCGTGCAGCAGGCGTTCCAGTTCGAGGCCCTGGTGGCCAGCGGGCGCTGCGTGATGGTGCATTTCGACTACACAACCAACGCCTCGCGCGCCATCGATGCAGAGCAGCGCCGGGCATTGTCAGGGCTGTTTACCGAGGAGTATGCGCAACAGGTGCAGGCGGCAGGCGCATGAGCCATACGGAAGTCCGGTCATCCGCACCCGGTACTGCCCGCAGCCCATTTCTTCAGCTTTTCCAGCGCTTTCCCGGCCTGCATCGACGACGCATGCCGGAACCTCCCTGTTTGATTCGACGCAGTCTAACCTGTGACTGAGGGCCGCTGATCCGCGCGGGGCAGGCGCAGCGAGAAGCCCCCATCGCGGACACGCACGGCCAATGCGGTTTCCCGCCATTCCACAGGCAGCGCCAATGCCGTATGTGGCGTGGGGACGAGTGTGATCGCCTCGAACGTCCAGTGTTCCTCATAGGCTTCGCAGCGAAGCGTTCCGTCATCGCCGACCGCGATGACATCGATCCAGGCCCCACTCCGGGTCTTGCCAGTGCCGCCCATCGCACGGCGGCCAATGGCCTGCCAACGCCCCTGCCAGTGGACGAGCCATACGCCCTCGATGGGACGCAGATCCCCATCAAGCACGCTTCCCGCCACCACCACGCATCGACCGGACGGGCTGGCAATGACCGTCTCCAGATCGCAGGCGTGACGGTCACTGGGCTCGCCATCAAGACAGAGCGCGTACGGGCAGATGCGCGCGAACAAGGTCGGATGCGCAGTCAGGCGCAGGTCGTCGGGAAGCAGCGGGATGGCCTGCAGCACCCGGGCATCAGGCAGGACATGCCGCAACACCTGCGGCACCCCGGCGGCCAGCGCCGGATGCTCCTGTTCCAGCCATAAACCCCGGCAGGGGCGCAGCGTGGTCGATCGACTGGGAATATCCCGCAACCACATCGCGGCTTCGGCATCCCCGCCAAGCTGCCGGCGCTCGTGCAGTTCCTGCCAGAACAGGCTGGGAACAATCGCCAGCAGGTGCATCACCCTCTTGTCCGCTTCGTCGTAGACGATCACCGCTTCGCTGCGATCACTGTAGCCACTGGCCACACGCAGCGCGCTACCCGCCAGCGCCAGCCACTCGCCGCTGGCATCGTGGCTGCCTGCGGTGGATACGCCCTCGACAATGGCGCCATCGCGCAGCATCAGGGTGCCGTAGGCCGGCCCGCCCATGCCCAGCTCGCCCCAATCCAACAGGACATCATGCGTGGGCGGCCGGGTGGCGAAGGGCAGCTTCGCCCGCGAGCGCAGCAGTGCGCCCCCTACAGCATCGCCGACCAGATCGAAGTGCTGCAGCACGCCGCCCAGGGCAAGACATGCGGCCAGGCCAACGACCACGCCCCAAGGCGACCACCACACCACGCAGATCGCTACCCATATCAGGAACGGCAGCCACTGGGTGAAACGACGGAGGGCGATTCGATCAACGGTCATGCAGGCTTGGTGGCGGCGACTGTGCACAATTCAAACCTTCAACGCTGTGCCAGGCAATGGGGTTCGAGCCGGCAATGCCGCTAGACTCTCGCTGATGATGGAATCGATGACTGCCGTGAATCGCCGGAATCTGCTGCAGGACATGCTGCCGCGATGGAGAGCACTGGCCAAGGCCCCGGGCCAGCCGCGCCGCACGCTTCGCCTGCCGGATTGGCAGGCGGACTGGAACGCAGGCATGGCCTTGCTTGCACGCCATGCGCGCAATGGCGGTGAATCTGCGGAGGAACCGCTGCAGGGACATGCAGCCCTGGAGCATGCCTACGGCTGGGAGACGGTTGCACAGACCGGCAGCAACCTGCTGCTGAAAGGCATCGACCGCGGCTTCGCCCCCGCGGCATTGCAGCAGATGCATGCCGACGTAGCAGATCTCTGGCTCGAGCATGCGCGTTTGCTGGCCATTGCCCGGGAAAGCCTGCAGCAACAAGGTCACGACATCGCGCTGGCTGCGTCGTTGCAATCGCGTACAACGCAGCACTACGAGTACGCACTGCAGCTGTTGTCACTGGACGTGCTGCTGGATGCGCAGGAACGCCTGCCGGCGCTGGTGGAGAAGGTGCTCTGTTTCGACACCGACCGCGTGCTGGACTACCTCAGCGCGCCGGCGCTGGGCCTGGTGGAAGCCAGTGATGAGGTCTTTCATCCGCGACCGTTCGCCGAGCTGTTCGCGCCGCTGCGCGACGGTGAAGCGTTCGACCCTTCACTGCTGGCCGGCTACCTGCAGGTGCAGTACCGCGACTTCTTCCTGCTGCCGCCAAAGGCTCAGAAGCGGACCCGGCGCCTGATCGGGCCGAACGCGTGGGGCTACTGGGCATTTGAAGTGGCTGCGCTGGTGGTGCTGTATGGCGGTGACGACGCCACGCTACGCACCTGCCCCCACTACCCTTCCGACCTGGTGGACTTCGCCCGGCGTTGAGTCAGGCACCCGGCAGGCCGGAAACACCGCCGAATCGATTCTCTTCCTCGTTGCCCGGCAGAAGCATGACCGGGAAGAGGACGAACACACCCAACGGGATGAAGGCGATCACGACGTACCAGCCGGACTCGTCGATGTCGTGCAGTCGTCGAACGGCCAGGGCCAGCATGGGCGGAAGGAGGACGATGACCGCGCAGACCGTCATGACCCACCCCAGCGTCCGGAACGGCTCGAAGGCCTCCCCATCGAGCAGCACGGTGCCCGCCAGCCAGTATCCGCCGTCCATCAAGGTGTAGCCCACTGCCCCCACAAGTGCAGCAGACAGGGAGTACGACCAGAACTCCTTCCGGTTGGATCGCCCTGAAAAATCAAAGCAACGCCTGAGGGGCAAAAGTGCGGGGATCATTCGCGCTCCGGGCAGCGGACGATGGGAGGCAAGGGTTAACGATCTTTTAGCATCCCCAAGCCCAGCACCAACTGAACCCTGCGACCCGGCGGACCCGGCAGACAGCGGAGGTTGCAGGAGCCCGCCGCGGCAGCCGCGCAGCCAGAGACGCAGCGCGAACTACCGCACATTTCCATGGGCGTGGGCATTCTGAATCGGATCACTGGCTTGCAGCAGTGGCGGATTGGTCGAATTCCAGTTTTCCAGAATGGCGCCTCTGCTAGCGTCACGACTCACTCATGGATTCGAGGTTTTGAATGGCTGCGATTTCTTTTCCGCTGATGCTGGCACTGCTTTCCACCCAGGCCCCGATGGCCGCAAACGCCGAACGTGATTACACCGGACCGGCAGGGGCATCCTCGATCGGGCCTGGCATCTGCGACCCCGGCATGGACATGCTGCCGAACGGCGGAGGGGTGGTGATCCGGCGCTGCGGCAAGAATGGAACGGTCGCTGGCGTTGGCAGCAATATCGATGCTGCGACGGCCAACACCAATGGCTTCCTTGCCGTCGCCGAGGAAGGTCCCGTCTGCAGTGTCTTCGCGCGCGACCCCTATGTCAGCCTCCGGGCACCGGGTGTCGGTATCAAGGCGCAGTGCAGTTCCACGCCGCTTTCCGCCTATGGCATGACGACCACCACTGCGGGACAGAACGTACTTGAGCTGGCCATCAACCTGGCGGCGACGCAGGCCTGGTGCAATGTCGACTACTACTATGGGTCGGCGCATGGCTATAAGTACCCCTACACCTGCAACCGCCCCGGCCAGTCCTGGAGCGTTGCCGGTCTTGGCTCCAGCGTCGACGATTCAAACGCCATGGCAATGCGGCTTGTGAAGAAATCATCCAAGACCGGTACGCACTGCTATTTTGACAACGCCGAGTTGAATGGCGTCGTCTTCCGCGCATACCTGCACTGCAACGGATCGACCTATACCGGTTTCGGGAGTTCCGTCACTGCCGCGGCCAAGGACGCGGCTGCGCAAGCGGGCGCATAAGCCACCCGGGCTGTGGTTCGGAAGAGCCACAGCCCGACGCATTGAAGAATGAGGTTCCGGCGCCGTTGCCACACGCTGGACTGGGGTGTGGTTCAACGATTGCGCCGCGTCTGCCTGGGGTGAACACCTTGGAGACATGGAGCGGGCGATGGGAATCGAACCCACGTCAGTAGCTTGGGAAGCTACAGCTCTACCATTGAGCTACGCCCGCATTGCGGGTGAAAGTCTATGCGGAGCGGCCGGTGTTGCGCAATGGTGGCCGCCGCACCCGTCGGGCATGGCCCGGCGCTGCCGTGCAGGCATCCCAGGCACCTTGCGGTGCCCGGGATGTTGCATTCATCAGAAGCTGCCACCCACGGTGGCGAAAATCGTCGCGTCACGGGCACGCTTCTGCGCGGCCGTGGTGCTCAGGCCAACGTTGCCCTGCAGGCCGAACAGCTCCATGCGCGCACCCAGAACAGCGGTGGCGTAGTTCTTGTCGAAGTCCAGGCCCGGCACGCGGTAGCTGCCCAGTTCCGGCAGGGTCTGCAGCCACGCGCTGGCCTGCTTGGTGTCCTCGAACTCGTGGTCGTAGGTCACCTGCACGTACGGCTTGACGGTGCCGCCATCGAAGCGGGCCTGCCAGCCGATGCGGCCGACGGTCGAGTCGACGTTCTGGCGGTCGTAGCCCAGGGCGGTGGCCAGCGTGCCCGCAGCAGCGCTTTCGCTGTAACCATCGATCTTGACCTTCTGCCAGATCACCGCAGCGATCGGGCCGTGGCGGAAGCCACCTTCGGTGCCGAACTCGTAACCGGCATTCAGTGCAGCGGTCAGGTTGCTGCCGTCCGGCGAGCCACCGTGTTCGCGGGTAGCCGGGCCCAGCTGGACCTTGCGGTTCACGTCATACGACAACCAGGTGTAGCTGACCTGGCCGTTGACCCAGACGCGGTCGCCATACCAGGCAGCGAACAGGCCGGCGGTGGTGTCCTTCTGGGTGAAGTCGCCACGGCTGTTGCCGAAGTCGGCACTCATGCGACCGAAGCCGGCGAAGCCGCCGACCACCACGCCGTTGCGTGCCCAGTCGACACCGAACAGGCCGGCCGGCGCCACGCCGTCGTACAGGTCGGCGTGGTCATAGCGTTGCAGGTCACCGCGCACGCCACCCCACCACGACAGGCCATCGGCCGGACGGGCGCCCAGGTGGTTGCTGACCTGGTCGGCACGCGAACGGCCGACGGTCTGTGCCGAGTGGCTCAGCACCTGCTGCAGGCGCGGAGCCTCCAGCACCGAGACGGCGTACTGGCCCAGCAGCTGGTGACCGGTAACGGTCGGATGCACGCCATCGGCGAACAGATAGGTCTGGTACGCATCCGGGCTGACGTAGGTGGTCGGGTTGCAGCCGATGATGCTGCCCGTGGTGTTGGCCGGGTTGATCTTGCAGGCGGTGCCGGTGACGTTGGTGAAGCCGTACATGCCCGGGTTGGCGGTCACTTCACGCAGGATGCTGAAGGTATCGAGCGGAATGAACTCGATGCCCGCCTGCTTCAGGCCGCCATACAGCGCCTTGTTGTAGCCGACCGACATGGCGGTGGCAGCCGCCGCGTTCGGGCCGCGGAACTGCGGGGTGATGCCCACGTCCGGCAGGTTCGGCACCAGCACGTACTGGGCACCGGCCTGCTTCAGGGCACCGACCAGCGCGATCTGGTCGGTAACCGCCGCACCGATGATGCCCTGCACCTGGGCCGGCGGCGCACCCGCACCGGCAGCGCCGGCGGCGGCAAACAGGTCATTTGCGCCACCCCAGACGGTATACAGGGCGTTACGGTCAGCCTTGCCACCGTTTGCCGCCAGGTAGCGGGCCGCCTGCGACTTCAGAGACGGGATCGCGCCGAGGGCACCGCTGCCTTCGACCGACACGCGGGCGCCGCCGACAGCGTAGTTGTCGCCGTTCTGGCCGTTGCCGTTGGGGTCCTTGTTGAGGCCGTAGTAATTGGCGACCTGCTGCGACCACACCCAGCCCGGGTTGGTGGTGAACTGGCCGGAGAGCCCCTGCGTGGCCTCGGGCAGCAGCGGGCGGAAGTAGCCGGCGTCGGTGAGGCTGTCACCGAAGAACACCGCCTTGGAGTACGGATTTTCGCCTGCCATGGCCGGCAGCGCGGCCAGTGCGATCGCAGCCGCCATGAGGGAGCGGATCGGGTGTTTGCTGAGCTGCATCTAGGAACTCCTGTGGGGTAAACAAGTTGGAATCCGGCGCACGTACGCCGGCGCACGGTCAATGGTTTCACCGCGCCGCCGTTTGCTCACGCTGCGCCGCCGCATGGATTGTCGCCTGACCACGCCGAAACCTGCTGTGCCGGAGCTGGCGCCCGGTTCAAATTACAAACGTTCCGATCCCGACGGGCTATCAGCGACAATGCAGGGATGAACATCCAGCTCAACGGCGAACCCCGCACCCTGCCCGCCTCGGCGACCCTCCACGACCTGCTTGAGGCCGAGCAGCTGCTGCAGCGCCGGGTGGCGGTGGAGGTCAACGGCGAGATCGTCAGCCGCAGCCGCCATGGCGAGCATGTCCTGGCCGAAGGCGACGTGGTGGAGATCGTGCACGCGCTGGGCGGGGGCTGAGGCCATCCCGGGTAGTGCCGGCCGCCGGCCGGCAATCCGACGCCGTCAGGCACCCTGCATCTGCCGGCCAGCGGCCGGCACTACCTTTACCCTCCTGCTGGCTGCACGCCATTGCGTGATCCCATCTTCAGGCGGATAAGCGATAATCGCGCCATGAACGTTCATGTCTCCCCCGATTCGCTGGTGATCGCCGGCAAGACCTATGGCTCGCGGCTGCTCACCGGCACCGGCAAGTTCAAGGATCTGGAAGAAACCCGCCTGGCCACCGAGGCTGCAGGCGCCCAGATCGTCACCGTGGCCATCCGCCGCACCAACATCGGGCAGAACCCGGGCGAGCCGAACCTGCTCGACGTGCTGCCGCCGGAGCGCTACACCATCCTGCCCAACACCGCCGGCTGCTACACCGCCGAAGACGCGGTGCGCACCTGCCGGCTGGCGCGCGAACTGCTGGACGGCCACAACCTGACCAAGCTGGAAGTGCTGGGCGACCAGAAGTCGCTGTACCCGGACGTGGTGCAGACCCTCAAGGCCGCCGAACAGCTGGTCAAGGACGGCTTCGAGGTGATGGTCTACACCTCCGACGACCCGATCCTGGCCAAGCGCCTGGAAGAGATCGGCTGCGCTGCGGTGATGCCGCTGGCTGCGCCGATCGGTTCGGGCCTGGGCATCCAGAACAAGTACAACCTGCTGCAGATCATCGAAGACGCCAAGGTGCCGATCATCGTCGACGCCGGCGTGGGCACCGCGTCGGATGCGGCGATCGCGATGGAGCTGGGCTGCGACGGCGTGCTGATGAACACCGCCATTGCCGGTGCGCGCAGCCCGGTGCTGATGGCCAGTGCGATGCGCAAGGCGGTCGAGGCCGGCCGCGAGGCCTTCCTGGCCGGGCGCATCCCGCGCAAGCGCTACGCCAGCGCCTCCTCTCCGGTGGATGGGTTGATCGGCTGATGACCAATCCCTTCGACAGCGCCGGTTCCAAGGCCCCGCCCAAGCCCTTCACCGTGAGCGAGGGCCGCCGCGAGGTGCGCAGCTTCGTGTTGCGCCAGGGCCGCTTCACCCCCGCCCAGCAGCGCGCGTTCGACGAGCGCTGGCCGCGCTTCGGCATCGACTACAACGGCCAGCCGCGTGATCTGGACGCCACCTTCGGCCGCCCGGCGCACAAGGTGCTGGAAATCGGCTTCGGCAACGGTGCCGCGCTGCGCTTCGCCGCCCAGCATGATCCGTCGCGTGACTACATCGGCATCGAAGTGCACGCGCCCGGCGTGGGCCGGCTGCTGAACGCGCTGGCCGACGACAACGCCGACCACGTGCGCCTGTACCACCACGATGCGGTGGAAGTGCTGCAGAACGAGATTGCCGATGGCGCGCTGGATGAAGTGCGCATCTACTTCCCGGACCCGTGGCACAAGAAGCGCCACAACAAGCGCCGCCTGCTGCAGCCTGCATTTGCCGAGCTGCTGGTGCGCAAGCTGCGCCCGGGCGGCCGCCTGCACTGCGCCACCGACTGGGAAGACTACGCCGAGCAGATGTGGGACGTGCTCGACGCCACCGCTGGCCTGGTCAACCGCGCCGGCCCGCGTGGCAGCGTGCCGCGTCCGGACTGGCGGCCGCAGACCCACTTCGAGACCCGCGGCCAGAAGCTCGGCCACGGCGTCTGGGACCTGCTGTACGACCGCACCTGACGATCGCCTGAGGACACCGCGCCCCACATGGATACCGCGCTGACGCTGACCAACGACATGAAGCTCGTGCTCGGGCTGGTCGGCTTCACGATGGCGATGTTCCTGTTCGAGCGCATCCGCGCCGACGTGGTCGCGCTGGTGGTGCTGGTGGTGCTCGGTGTCACCGGGCTGATCGCGCCGGAGGAAATTTTCGGCGGCTTCTCCGGTAACGCGGTGATGAGCATCATCGCCACCACCATCCTCGGTGCGGGCCTGGACCGCACCGGGGCGCTGAACCGGCTGGCCGCGTGGCTGTTGCGGCGCGGCCATGGTGTCGAGCAGCGGCTGCTGATGATGACCACAGCCATTGCCGGCCTGAATTCCTCTTTCATGCAGAACCCGTCGGTGATGGCGCTGTACCTGCCGGTCGCCTCGCGACTGGCCGCGCGCACCGGGTTGACCCTGCAGCGCCTGCTGCTGCCCATTTCGGCGGCAATCGTGATGGGTGGTGCGCTGACCATGGTCGGCAATTCACCGCTGATCCTGCTGAACGATCTGCTGGCCTCGGCCAACAACAACCTGCCTTCCGGCCTGGCCACCATCGAGCCGCTGCGCATGTTCGCGCCGCTGCCGATCGGCGTGGCCCTGCTGATCGCCTCGCTGCTGTACTTCCGCTATTACGGCGACCGCAAGCTGATCGAGGAAGAGAACCTGGTCAACGACGGGGTCACGCCCGCGCGCACCGAGAGCTACTTCGCCAAGACCTATGGCATCGAAGGCGATGTGTTCGAGCTGGTGGTCAGTGCCGAAAGCCCGCTGGTGGGCATGACCCTGGGCGAGGCCGAGAACCTGCACGATGCCCCGCTGCTGCTGGCCCTGAAAACCGGCAATGACACCCGCCTGGCGCCACCGGCGGAGATGCGCATCTGGGTCGGCAGCGTGCTCGGCGCGATGGGCCCGCGTGAGCAGATCAACGATTTCGCGCAGAACCAGTTCCTGCGCATGTCTTCGCGGCTGAAGCACCTGGGCGACCTGTTCAACCCCAGCCGCGCCGGCATTTCCGAAGCGGTGGTGCCGCCGACCTCGAACGTGATCGGCAAGAGCGCAGCCGATCTGCGCCTGCGCAAGGAGCGCGGCATCAGCCTGCTGGCGATCAACCGCGACAAGCAAGTGATCCGCGAGGACGTGCGCGACGTGCAGCTGCGCGCCGGCGACATGCTGGTCTTCCACAGCATCTGGACCGACCTGGCGCAGGCCGCCCGCAGCCGTGACTTCGTGGTGGTGACCGACTACCCGACCGGCGAGCAGCGCCCGCACAAGTTCAAGATCGCGATGGCGATCTTCGCCTTGACCATCCTGATCGCGCTGACCAGCAAGCTGCCGGTGGCGCTGACGCTGATGACCGGCGTGGCCGGCATGCTGCTGACCGGCGTGCTGCGCATGGACGAGGCCTACGCCTCGATCAACTGGAAAACGGTGTTCATGATGGCCGGGCTGATCCCGCTCGGCTGGGCGATGGATTCCAGTGGCGCGGCGGCATGGGTGGCCGGCCATACCATCGACAAGCTGCCCACCGGCATCCCGGTGTGGGTGCTGGAGGTGGCGCTGGCGCTGCTGACCACGGCGTTCTCGCTGGTGATCAGCCATGTGGGCGCCACCATCGTGATGGTGCCCATTGCGGTGAACCTTGCGCTGGCGGCGGGCGGCAACCCGACGGCGTTCGCGCTGATCGTGGCGCTGTCGGCGTCCAACAACCTGATGACGGCCTCCAACCCGGTGATTTCGATGATCACCGGCCCGGCCAACTACACCCCGCGCGAGATGTGGCGGGTCGGCGGCCCGTTGTCACTGATCTACACCTGCGTAGTGGTGTTGATGATCAACCTGATGTTCTGAGGTTGAGGTTTGTTGGCAGGGCTGCGCCCTGCACCCCGGTAGTGCCGGCCGCTGGCCGGCAACATCAACGGCAGAAGCGTGCATTCCGTGGGATGGCGGGGTGGGTCCGGTTGCGGGGGACGCTGCAAGTCCCCCTCCGGGACCCGGCCCAGCCGCTGGCGGCTGTGCGTTCGGGCGCTTGCGAAGCAGTGCTTCGCAAGCAAAGCGCCCTCACCCATGTAAGCTCGGTCGCCGCTTGCTCGTGTGCGCTTTCCTGCGCACACGGCAAGACCGGGGTTGGGCGGGTGGGTGCGGACGGTTGGTCCGCACACCGATAGGTCAGGCCAGGTAGATTTGCCCGTCGCGCACGTCCACCGGCACCGCGCGCAGGCGGTCGCCCTTGCAGGGGCCGGCGATGCAGTCGCCGCTGTCCAGCGCGAACGAGGCGCCGTGGGCGGCGCACACCAGGTGGCCTTCGCGGCTCTTCAGGAACTGGCCCGGCGCCCAGTCCAGGCGACGGCCGGCGTGCGGGCAGATGTTCAGGAACGCACGCACCTGCGCGCCGTCGCGGTACAGCACCAGCGATTCGGCATCGCCATCAACCACCGCTTCGACCTCGGCAAACGCGCCATCGGCAATGGCATCAAGGGCGATCAGGGCAGCGGCGGCAGTCATGGCGAAGGCTCGGACAGTAAACGCGCATTGTCGCACGCCCGCTCAGGTGACTGGCTGCAACATGAACACAAGTCATTGATTCGTAATAAGCACAGGCTATATTTAACGAGTTTTTCACTCAATGACAGTGGCACGTCCCGATACTCTGGTTTCGCTGATCCCAGCCTATCGAGCCGCCATGTTCAATCGCGCATCCGCCTTCAACCAGTTCCGCACCCTGTTCGCGCCGCGCAAGCCGCGTCACCCGCTGGTGCGCGTTGCCGTGGGCCTGCTCGGCCTGGCGATCCTGGCGGCGATGGTGTTCATCGGCGTGTTCGTCGGTGCGGCGATGATCCTGGTCGGCCTGGCGTGGAAGCTGCTGGCCTCGCGCAAGCCGGGCGTTGCCCGTCCGGTCGATCCGACCGTGGTCGAAGGCGAGTACCGCGTGGTGCGCAAGCCGGTGCTGCCGGCCTCGCGTTGATCCACGCCCTACGCGCCCGCTGACGGCGGGCGCCATGCGTTCTAGACTGCGGGCACGCCCTTCCTGGATGCTCGCATGTCCGATGTCTCCGATGTGATCCCTGCCGTAGCCCTGCCGCGTGTGCCGGTAGCCGGTGGCGGCAGTTTCCCCGTGCACCGTATCTACTGCGTCGGCCGCAACTTCGCCGACCATGCCCGCGAAATGGGCGCAGCAGTGCCGGCGGCCGACGATCGCGGCCGTCCGATGTTCTTCAGCAAGCCGGCCGATGCGATCGTGGTCGGCCACGACGATGCCATTCCCTATCCCCCGGCAACCGCCAACCTGCACCACGAAGTGGAGCTGGTGGTGGCGATCGGCCGTGACGCGCCCGTGGGCGAGCTGGCCATGGCCGACGCCGAGGCGCTGGTCTACGGCTATGCCGTTGGACTGGACCTGACCCGCCGCGACCTGCAGGCCGCCGCCAAGGACAAGGGCCACCCGTGGGATGCGGCCAAGGGCTTCGATGCTTCCGCGCCGATCAGTGAAATCGTCCACGCCGAGGAAGTCGGCGACCTGGCCGCGCTGAACCTGTCGCTGGAGGTCAACGGCGAAGTGCGCCAACAGGCGCTGCTGGACCAGATGATCTGGAACGTGCCGGAGATCCTGCACGAGCTGTCCAAGCTGTGGCAGCTGCGCGCCGGCGACCTGGTGTTCATGGGCACCCCGTCCGGAGTGGCCGCGCTGAAGCCCGGCGACCGCTTCAGTGCCCGCCTGGAAAACGTGGCCGAGCGCCACGGCGTGATCGCCGGCTGACATCACCTGCGCTACCCTGCGCGCTGTCCACTTCCCCCACCGGAGAAAAACAACAATGGGAATGCTCACCGAGTTCAAGGAATTCGCGATGCGCGGCAACGTCATCGACCTCGCCGTCGGCGTGGTGATCGGCGCGGCCTTCGGCAAGATCGTGACCGCACTGGTCGAGAAGATCATCATGCCGCCGCTGGGCATGCTGATCGGCAAGGTGGATTTCTCGCAGTTGGCGTGGACGTTGTCACCGGCCAGCATCGGTGCCGACGGCAAGGAAATCCCGGCCGTGGTGATCGGCTACGGCGACTTCATCAATACGCTGATCCAGTTCGTGATCGTGGCCTTCGCCATCTTCCTGGTGGTCAAGACGATCAACCGCCTGTCGCGCAAGCAGGAAGCCGCCCCGGCCGCACCGGCCGAGGAAGTGGTGCTGCTGCGCGAGATCCGCGACAGCCTGAAGAAGTAAGGCCGCCTACCGGTAGTGCCGGCCGCTGGCCGGCAACATCGGAACATGCGGGAGCCGGCCAGCGGCCGGCACTACCGCGACTGCACGAAAGCCCCGCCCCGGCGGGGCTTTCGCTTTGCCGGTCATGGCGGAAAACAGCGTTCGCGCCAGCCATGACCTCCCGCCCATGCGCCGGGCTGAACGACTGTTAAGCTCCAAGGCTTGGTCCCTTCCCGGAGCTGTCCATGCGTCGCCGCGTCCTTGCCATCGCATCCTCCCTCGCCCTGCTGGCCGCCCCGGCCTTCGCGGCGCCGCACACCACCACCCTGCCCCCGGCGTCGCTGTCCACCGCTGCGCAGCTGCGCGACCAGGCGCTGGCCGATGACACCGGCTGGAAAGTGGTTGAATCGCTCACCACCGAAATCGGCCCGCGCATCGCCGGCAGCGAGGCCGACGCCCGCGCCGTGGCCTGGGCCGAAGCCAAGTTCAAGGCCCTCGGCTTCGACAAGGTGTGGAAGGAACCGGTGACGTTCCCGAAGTGGGAGCGCCGCAGTGAACACGCCGCGGTGACCGGCAGGAACCCGCAGCCGCTGCAGATCACGGCGCTGGGTGGCAGCCCGGGCGGAACCGTTGAAGCCGAAGTGGTCCGCTTCGCCGACCTGGCCGCACTGCAGGCCGCACCGGCCGGTTCGCTGAAGGGCAAGATCGCGTTCGTCGATTACCAGATGCTGCCGTTCCGCGATGGCCGCGACTACGGCCGTGGCGGCGCGATCCGCAGCAAGGGCCCGTCCGAAGCGATCCGCAAGGGCGCGGTCGGTTTCCTGATGCGCTCGGCCGGTACCGACTCGCATCGCGTGCCGCACACCGGCATCACCCGCTTCGACGACGGCCTGACCCCGGTGCCGTCTGCAGCACTGTCGGTGCCCGACGCCGACCAGCTGGCCCGCCTGCTGGCACGTGGCAGCACCACCGTGAAGGTGGCGCTGGACTGCGGTTGGGATGGCACCGCCACCTCGTACAACGTGATCGGTGAGATCACCGGCCGCAGCCTGCCGAAGGAAGTGGTGGTGATCGGCGGCCACCTGGATTCCTGGGATCTGGGCACCGGCGCGGTGGATGACGGCGCAGGCGTGGGCATCACCATGGCTGCGGGCCATCTGATCGGCCAGCTCAAGCAGGCGCCGAAGCGCACCATCCGCGTGATCGCCTTCGCCAACGAAGAACAGGGCCTGTATGGCGGCAAGGCCTACGCCGAGGCGCATGCCAAGGACGTGGCCCTGCACCAGCTGGCGGCCGAGAGTGACTTCGGTGCCGGCCGCATCTATGCCTTCAATACCGGTTCGCCGAACCCGGAAGGCTCGCGCGAAGCGACGAAGCAGATTGCCGAAGTGATGAAGCCGCTGGGCATCGAGTACCAGGCCGACAAGGGTGGCCCGGGCCCGGACGTCGGCCCGTTGGCCGCCAAGGGTGGCGCGTGGGCATGGCTGGCGCAGGACGGCTCGGATTACTTCCACCTGCACCACACCGCCGACGACACGCTGGACAAGATCGACCCGAAGGCGCTGGCGCAGAACGTGGCCGCGTACACCGTGTTCGCGTACCTGGCGGCAGAGGCCGATGGCAACTTCGGCAGCGAAGCCAAGGCGACCACGCCGCCGAACGAGTGATGCGGTAGCGCCGGGCCGCGCCCCATGACCTGTGGGCGCCATTGCAATGAGCGCATCGCAATGCGCGCGGAACCTCCCGCTCGGCATTGAAAAGGGTTCATGCCCGGCGAACGCAGCGGGAAGGGCGGTGCGAACCAAGGTTCGCACCCACCGGGTAATGGCGCACCCACCGGGTAATGGCGCACCCACCGGGTAAGGGCGCATCCACCGAGTAATGGCGCACCCACCGGGCGATGGCGTGGGTCAGAGCCCTCGCCGTGGCGAGGGATCTGACCCGATCCTGTCAGCCCTCCCACACGCTGGTGTTGCGCACACCCAGCAGCTTCGGGTTGAACAGCGGATCCTTGCCCGCCTGGCGATGCTGTTCGTAGTCGCGCAGCGCCGCCAGCGCTGGCTTCTGCAGCAGCAGGATGGCGATGATGTTCAACCAGCTCATCAGGCCGACGCCGATGTCGCCCAGCGACCACGCGATCGTCGCACTGTTCACCGCCGAGTAGCCGGTCGCGGCCAGGAACAGCAGCTGGAACCCGCCCATCACCCACGGCGCGGGACGATCACGGCACAGGTAGCTGATATTGGTCTCGGCCATGTAGTACAGCGCCAGGATGGTGGTGAACGCGAACGGCAGGATCGCCAGCGCCACGAACGAGCGGCCGAAGCCCGGCAGCGCGGACTCCACCGCGTGCTGCACGAAGCGCGGCCCGGCCTCGACGCCAGGCAGATTGCCCAGCAGCAGGCGCGCCTCATCCGGAATGCCGTTCACAGCCGGGTCGTAGACGTTGTACAGGCCCGTGGACAGGATCAGGAAGGCGGTAGCACTGCACACCACCATCGTGTCGATGTAGACCGAAAATGACTGCACCAGGCCCTGCTTGACCGGATGGGTGACTTCGGCGGCGGCGGCTGGATGCGCACCGCTGCCCATGCCGGCCTCGTTGGACAACACGCCACGGCGCACGCCCCACTGGATGGCGGTGCCGATCATTGCACCGAACGCTGCATCCACACCGAATGCACTGCGCAGCACCAGCATGATCACCTCCGGCACTTTCTCTGCATTGAGCACCATTACCAGTGCCGCCACCAGCAGATACGCCACCGCCATCAACGGCACCACCCACTCGGCAACCCGCGCGATGCGGCGCACACCGCCGATCAGGATTGCGCCCAGCACCACCAGCAGAACCGCCGTGGTGGTCATCACCGGCACGTCCCAGGCTTCGTTCACCGCACTGGTGATCGCATTGGACTGGGTGCCGGCCAGCATCGCACCGGCCAGTACGGTCACCAGCGCAAACAGCACTGCATACCAGCGCTGGCCCAGGCCCTTTTCGATGTAGTACGCGGGGCCACCGCGGTACTGGCCCTTGGCATCGCGGTCCTTGTAGATCTGTGCCAGCGTGGATTCGATGAAGGCGCTGGAGGCGCCGAGGAAGGCGACGATCCACATCCAGAAGATCGCGCCCGGGCCACCAAAGGCGATGGCCATGGCAACGCCGGCGATGTTGCCGACGCCGACGCGGCTGGACAACGACAGCGACAGGGCCTGGAACGGTGACACACCGGCTTCGGAGCGCTCGTGCCGGAACATCAGGCGCAGCATCTCCGGCAGCGCGCGCAACTGGATGAAGCGGGTACGCACGCTGAAGTACAGGCCGGCGAGCAGGCAGAGCACCACCAGGTACGGGCTCCAGACGATGCCGAGGATGGTGTTGACGATGGATTCGATGTTCATCGGCAGCCCCTCAGAAGAACATGCCCAGGGCGACCTGGGGGCTGATGATGCGGCCGGTGTTGCGCCCGGCCACGGTGAATTCGACGCCGGCGATCAGGCCCAGCGACGGGCTGAAGTGGTATTCCACCGCCGGCGCCAGGCTGACGTTGCGGCTGGCCGGACGGTGCTCTTCAATCCGCTCGATCGCACCACTGCCGTTGCGTGCGAAGCCGCTCAGACGCTGGCCGGTCTCGCGACTGGCGGCCATTTCCATCACCCCCACCCAGCGCGAATTGAAGCTGTACTCGGCGCCTACCGACAGGCCCAGTACCGAGCCGCGCGAAATGTGCCCCTGGAAGCTGTCATCGGTGCCGTACACGCTGGTGCCGGAAATGGCAGTGCGCGACGGTGCCGGCCCGGCGCTGAGCTGGGCGCGCCAGCGCACGGGGCGGTCATTGCCCAGCCACACCACCTGCTGCACGCCCAGCGCCGCGGTGGTGCGCTGAACGCCGTCGCCCTGTGCATCCAGCGGATTGCCGGTGATACGGTCATGGCTGCCGGTGCTGAAACGCTGCACCAGCGCGACCGAGATGGCCGGACGGGTGCCATCGGCATTCGGCGCCTGCAGCAGGTACTGCAGGCGTGCGGTGGTGTCACCGGCGCGGAAGCCGCTGCTGCGCGCACTGCCGGATTCGGAGCGCGAGGCACTGAGATTGACCTGGCCCATCACCCGGTCACTGAAGCCATAGATGATCGGCACCACCGTGGCCCAGGCGCCACTGTGCCCGGCACTGCGGCGACGATCACCGTTGTTGTCGTAGTGGTCGCGGCTGTCGACCCGCACCAGATAGGGCTCGATGTACCAGTTGCCCTGCGGCAGGCCGGCCGGATTCGGCGTGATCAACGGGCCGGTGAAATTGACACCATCGAGACTGCGTTCCGCGGCCTGTAGCGATGGTGCGGCAAGCGCAGCGAGTGCCAGCACCAGGCAAGTGCGACGTGTGCGGCGTTGGATTCGATGCATGGAACCACTCCTGTACGACGTTGGAAGGAACTCCACCGTGCGATGCAGGAAACGGCCCAGCAATGAGACAAATACTAAAATTGCTTGCCTGTCCATCAAGCGTGTTTGAAGCAACGCAAGCTGACGCGGATGACCCAGTTTGCTGCGCGTGCATCGTTTGCGCTCTTGCGCCGCGCAAAAGAAAACCCGGCCGCAAGGGCCGGGTCAGGAGATCAACACAGCATCAGCACGACGGGATCATCCGTGGCGGCGGCTCGCCCACTGTGCCAGCAGCACGGCCGTTGCCGAGGCCACGTTCAGGCTTTCCACCGCGCCGCTGCCGGGAATCGACAGCTGCTGGTCACACTGACTGGCCAGGCCGCGGTCCATGCCCTCGCCTTCGGCGCCCATCACGTACACCAACCGTTCCGGCAGCGACGCACGGAACACGTCGTCGCCACCATCAACGAGGGTCGCAGCCAGCCCGAAGCCGGCTGCACGCAGCTGCGCCATCGCCTGGGCGGTCTCCGGCAACTGCACCAGCGGCACCGACTCCGCACCACCTTCGGCCACGCGTGCGGCGGCACCGGACAGCGCAAGCGTGCTGCCGGACGGCAGCAGCAGCGCCTTGACACCGAAGTGCGCGGCCGAGCGCAGGATTGCGCCGAAGTTGTGGGGATTGCCGACACCGTCCAGCCACAACGCCAGCGCCGGGCCTTCGCCCAGATCCTCCAGCCACTGCGCCAGCGGCACGACGGGCGCGCGCAGCACGTCGGCCACCAAGCCTTCGTGGTGCGTGGTAGCGGCCAGCTTGTTGAGGTCGCCCTCCTCCACCACGCGATAGCCCACGCGGTTGGCCACGCACCACTTCAGCACCGGCTGCATGCGCGGAATCAGCGATTCCACCAGGTACAGCTTGCGCAGTGCCTGCGGGCGCTTGTCGAACAGGGCCTGCACGGCGTTCCAGCCATACAGGCGCAGTTCGTCGTTGCCACGCCCCGGCGGTGGCGGGGTGCCGCCCTCACGCGGCGGCAGCGGGGTGGCCCGCGGCGGTCGCGACGACGGACGGCGGGCATTCTTCCAGGGATCATTCACTACGGGACAACTCCAGCTTGCGTTGACGCCAGAAATCGGCGTTCTTGATGCCCAGGGCATCGGGGTCGAAAATCGGATCCAGGCCCAGCTTCTTCTGCCGCTCGTAATCACGCAGGGCCAGCATGGCCGGCTTCTGAATGATGAGGATGGCAATGATGTTCAGCCAGGCCATCAGGCCCACGCCGATGTCACCCAGCGCCCAGGCCAGGGTTGCATTATGGAACGCGCCGAACACCACCATGCCGATGATGCCCAGGCGCAGCACCAGCACGGTCAGCGGGCGCTTCTTGTTGTGGTTGACGTAGGTCAGGTTGGTTTCGGCCATGTAGTAATAGGCCATGATCGTGGTGAAGGCGAAGAAGAAGATCGCGATCGACACGAACGCCGAGCCCCAGCCCGGCAGCACGGCTTCCACACCCGCCTGGGCGTAGCCCGCGCCTTCCGGAATGCCGGCCAGGCCCTGGAAGATCGGCGGGGCGCCGGCACCTGCCGGCGAGTACACGTTGTAGGTGCCGCTGGCCAGGATCAGGAACGCGGTGGCGGTGCACACCATCATGGTGTCGAAGTAGATGGCGAAGGCCTGCACGTAGCCCTGCTTGGCCGGGTGCGAGACTTCCGAGGCGGCTGCCGCGTGCGGGCCCGAGCCCTGGCCGGCTTCGTTGGCGTAGATGCCGCGCTTGATGCCCCACTCCACCGCCAGGCCCATCATCGCGCCGAACGCGGCGTGGGTGCCGAAGGCGCTGCTGAAGATGATGCCGAACATCTCCGGCACGCGATCGTAGTTGATGATCATGATGACGATGGCGGTCAGGATGAAGGCTGCCGCCATGAACGGCACCACCACTTCGGCGAAGTTGGCGATGCGCTTGACGCCGCCGAAGATCACCACGCCCAGCAGCAGCGCCACCACGATGCCGATGCCCAGCTTCAGCGCCTGCACCGACTCCATGCCCATCGTCTGGCCATCCAGCGGACCACACAGCGCGGTGCCACGGCAGGCGTTGATGATGCTGTCGGCGATGGCGTTGGCCTGCACGCCGGGCATCAGGAAACCGGCCGCAATGATCGTGGCAATGGCGAAGACCAGCGCGTACCACTTCAGGCCCATGGCCTTTTCGATGTAGTACGCCGGACCACCACGGTAGCGGCCTTCGGCGTCCTTGGTCTTGTAGATCTGTGCCAGCGTACATTCCACGTACGAGGTGGATGCGCCGAGGAAGCCCATCACCCACATCCAGAAGATCGCACCGGGGCCGCCGAAGGCGATGGCGGTGGCCACGCCGGCGATGTTGCCGATACCCATGCGCCCGGCCATCGACATGGCCAGGGCCTGGAAGGACGACACACCGGCGTCGGATTTCTCACCCTTGACGGTGAGGCGGCACATCTCGAGAAAGCCGCGGATCTGCATGAAGCGCGTGCGCAGGCTGAAGAACAGGCCGGCGCCCAGGCACACGAAGATCAGTGCCTTGCTCCAGATGATGCTGTTGATGAAATGTACGGTAGCTTCCACGCGCGCTCTCTCCAGTCGGCGGGTTGTGAGGACGTCCCGTCGGCTGGAGGGGACCGGTCGATTCTCCCTGATCGAAGGCCGCTGCGGTAGCGCTGTGTTGTAGAGCCGAGCCCATGCTCGGCGTGGTGATGACGGCGGCTGAGCACGGCCTCGGCTCTACCGCGGCCGGCCCGCGTGTTCAGGGCAGCTGCGTGCGCACCCGGGCGAAGCGGCGCAGGTCGTGCAGCACCCCGCGCTTGTAGACCGCGCAGCGGTCCACGCCTTCTTCCTGGAAGCCGTTCTTTTCCAGCACCCGGGCCGAGCCGAGGTTGAAGTCGACTACCCCGGCCTGCAGCCTGAACAGGCGCAGCTCGTCCATCACCCAGGGTGCGAACAGGCCGACCACCCGGGTCATCAGGCCCTGGCCCCAGTAGGCCTGGCCCAGCCAGTAGCCCAGTTCCGCCATGTGCCCGCGCTCGGCAGTGCCCTGCTGGGCCCCGACGCTGCCGCAGGCCTGGCCGTCGATCTCGATGGCCAGGTTCAGGGTGCCAGGGGCCAGCACGCGACCGGCGAGGAAGGCCTCGCCATCCTCGCGCGTGTACGGGTACGGGAAACGATCACGCAGGCCCCGCGATACCTCGGCGTCGTTGGCATGGCGCAGCAGCGATTCCAGATCATCCGGGCGCCAGGGGCGCAGTTGGAAGCCGTCGCCTCGCAGCACGGTGGTCGGATCAGGCATGGCCACCCACCGAGGGCGATTCCGCTTCCTGCTTCTCCAGCTCGCGCTTCACCGCTTCCGGCGAGCGGGTGTAGGGCGCCAGCCGCGCGTAGAACGCCGGCACCACGAACAGCGACAGGAACGTCGAGAGGGTCACACCGAAGATGATCACGATGCCGATGGTGCCACGGCTGGCCGAACCGGGGCCACCGGCCACCACCAGCGGAATCGCACCGACCACGGTGGCGATCGAGGTCATCAGGATCGGGCGCAGGCGCACCATCGCCGATTCGATGATCGCCTCGCGCACGGTTCTTCCGTCGTCACGCAGCTGGTTGGCGAATTCAACAATGAGGATGCCGTTCTTCGCGGCCAGGCCGACTAGCATGACGATGCCGATCTGGCTGAACAGGTTCACGGTACCGCCACTCACCCACAACCCGACCAGCGCGCCGAGCACGCCCAGCGGCACGGTCAGCATGATGGTGAGCGGGTGGATGAAGCTCTCGAACTGCGCGGCCAGCACCAGGTAGACCACCAGCAGCGCCATGGCGAAGGTCAGCAGCACCGCGCCACCGGCACTCTGGTATTCGCGCGATTCGCCCTTCCAGTTCACCTGTGCGTACTGCGGCAGCTCCTCGCGCGTGACCTGCTGCGCCCAGGCAATGGCTTCACCCAGCGGATAGCCCGGCGCCAGGCCCGCGTTGATGGTGATCGAGCGCAGGCGGTTGAAGCGGTTCAGGGTGCCAGCCTCGGCCACTTCACTCAGCGTGACCAGGTTGGACAGCGGCACCAGTTCGCCGGAGGTCGCGCGCACGCGGATGGCGGCCAGGTCGGCCGGGCTGGCACGGCCATCGCGACCGGCCTGCACCAGCACGTCGTACTCTTCGCCGTTGTCGACGAAGGTGGTGACGCGGCGCGAACCCATCATGGTTTCCAGTGCCGAACCGATCGCGGTGACCGGCACGCCGAGGTCGGCCGCACGCTGGCGGTCGATGTTGACCCGCATCTGCGGCCGCGTTTCCTTGTAATCCGAGTCCGGACCGACCAGGCCGGGGTTGTCGGCCATGCGCAGCAGAATGCGGTCGCGCCACTGCGCGATCTCGGCATATTCCGGGCCGCCCAGCACGATCTGGAACGGCTGCCCGCCGCTGCGCACCAGGCCACCGCCCACCTGCGTACGCACGCGCACGCCGCGGATGGTGTCCAGTTCCTTCTGCAGTTCGTTGGCCACTTCCGGCGTGCCTTCGCTGCGCTGGCGCCACGGCTGCAGGAAGATGCTGACGCGGCCGGTGTGCATTTCCTCGCTGGCACCCCAACCACCGGGCACGCGTGGATTGGCGCGCACGATCGGTTTGTCCAGGCCAACATGCGGTGCCAGCATGGATTCCACCTGCTGCACCTGCTGCACGGTGTAGTCGTAGCCGGCGCCTTCCGGGCCATCGATCATGATCTGGAACGAACCGCGGTCTTCGGCCGGCGCCAGTTCCGACGGCAGCAGCTTGAGCAGGCCCCAGCTGGCGGCCAGTGCGGCCACCATCACCAGCAGGTAGATCCAGGTGCGGTCCACGTGGTGGTCGAGCACCCGCCCATAGGCCCCGGCCAGGCGTTCCAGGTTGCGGTTGATGAAGCCATGCAGGCCACGCGGTGCCTGCCCGGTATGCGGCTTGAGCAATTTGGAGGCCATCATTGGCGTCAGCGTCAGCGCCACAAAGGCGGACAACGCCACCGCCGCCGCCAGCGCCACCGCCAGTTCGCGGAACAGGCGCCCGGTATTGCCTTCCAGGAACCCGACCGGCAGGAACACCGCCACCAGCACCGCGGTGGTGGCGATCACCGCAAAGGCGACCTGCGTGGTACCGCGTTTGGAGGCGACCAGCGGGGGTTCGCCCAGGTCGATGCGGCGCTGCACGTTCTCCACCACCACGATCGCATCGTCCACCACCAGGCCGATGCACAGCACCAGCGCAAGCAGGGTCAGCAGGTTGATCGAGAAGTCGAACGCATACAGCGCGATGAATGCCGCGACCAGGCAGACCGGCACCGTCACCGCCGGAATCAGCGCAGCGCGGAAGCTGCCGAGGAACAGCCAGATCACTGCCAGCACCAGGATCATCGCCTCCACCAGCGTGGCGTAGACGCGGTCCACCGCGGCTTCGATGAAGGTGGTGTTGTCGAAGGCAACGAAGATCTGCGTGCCCTTGGGCAGGGTCAGCGCGACCCGTTCGGCTTCAGCGCGCGCAGTACGCGCCACGTCCAGCGAGTTGGCGGTGGAGGTCTTGACGATGCCCAGGCCGATGCCCGGCTCGCCGTTGCTGCGGTAGTACGCGCGGCGCTCGGCCGAGGCCAGCTCGATCTTCGCCACATCGCCCATGCGCACCACGTAACCGTCACGACCCTTGCCCAGCGGGATGGTCGCGAAGTCTTCGGGCTTGATGTAGTTGCGCTCCACGCGCAGGGTGAAATCGCGGTCGGTCGACTCGATGCGGCCGGCCGGCAGTTCCACGTTCTCGTTGCGCAGCGCGGTTTCCACGTCGCCGGTGGTCAGTCCGCGCGCCGCCAGCTGGTCACGGTCCAGCCAGATCCGCATCGCATAGCGCTGGCGGCCGCCGATGCGGACCTGGGCCACGCCATCGAGACTGGAGAAACGATCGACCACGTAGCGGTCGGCGTAGTCGCTCAGCTCCAGCGTGTCCATGGTCGAGGAGACCATGTTGAACCAGATGATCGGGTCGGCATCGCTCTCGACCTTGGCGATCTCCGGCGGACGCGCTTCCTCCGGCATGCGGTCGGCGACGCGGCTGACCGCATCGCGCACATCGTTGGCCGCCGCTTCGATATCGCGGTTGGAGGTGAATTCGATGCTGACCTGCGAGCGGCCGTTGGTGCTGCGCGCGTTGATCGTATCGATGCCTTCGATGCCGGCCAGCGCATCTTCCAGCACCTGGGTAATGCGGCTTTCGATGACCGCGGCCGAAGCGCCGGTGTAGTCCACCGATACCGAAACGATCGGCGGATCGATGGCGGGCAGTTCGCGCAGGGTCAGGCGGGTGAAGGACATCACGCCCAGCACCAGCAGCAACAGGCTCATCACCACGGCGAACACCGGCCGCTGGATGGAGATGTCGGACAGCTTCATCCGCCGTGGCCCTCGGCAGCGACCGGCGCCGGTGCATCAGCCGGCTTGGCACCCGTGGCCGGTGCCGCGTCCTTGGCTGCGACCTTCAGGCCCGGGCGCAGCTTGCCGGTGCCATCGACCACGATGCGCTGGCCCGCTTCCAGCCCCTGCCTGATCTCGACCACGCCGGCACGGCGCGCGCCGGTGACCACATCCACGCGTTCGACACTGTCGTCGGCGGTGATGCGGTACACGAAGGTATCGCGACCGACCTGCACCACGGCAATTTCCGGAATCACCAGCGCCGGGCGCTCGGGGTGGAACAGGCGCACGTCCAGCAGCATGCCCGGGCGCAGGGCATGGTCGCCGTTGGCGAAGTCGGCCCGTACGGTCACCGCACGGGTGGCCGGATCGATGCGTGCGTCGACGGTGCTGACCACCCCCTCGAAGGTACGGCCTGGCCACGCCACGCTGGTGGCACTGACCTTGTCACCGACGCCGAGCGCGGCCAGTTCCACTTCCGGCACCTGGAAATCGATGTGCATGTGTTCGATGTCGTCGAGCGTGGCGATCACCGTGGTCGGCGTCAGCAACGTGCCCGGGCTGACCTGGCGGATGCCGAGCACACCGGCGAACGGTGCACGCACGCGGCGGTCACCGATGTCCGACTGCATCTGCGCCACACGCGCCTCGGCGGCATCGCGGATCGATTTCTGCGTATCCAGCGTGGCGCTGGACACCAGCCGCTGCGTGGCCAGCTCGCGCTGGCGCCTGTACAGCTGGTCGGCCTCATGGAAGGTGGCCTGCGCCTGCACCAGCGCGGCCTCCTGGGCCTGCCCGCGCAGGGTCACGATCGGCGCACCAGCGGCAACATGCTGGCCGCTTTCGAAGTGCACCTTCTCGACGATCTCGCTGACCTTGGCGGTGACGCTGATCGATTCGCGCGCCTTGGCCGTACCCAGTGCCTGCAGCGTGTCATTCCACTGCGTGGACTGCACGACCTGCGCGGTGACCGGCACCGCTTCTCCCTGCCGACGGGCGGCGGCCTCCTGTTTGCCCGCGCACCCGGCCAGCACGGCCAGGCTGAGGCCAAGGGCCAGGGTCGAAGCGATGCGAGCCAACATGAACGGTCCTGAGTGATCCACGGCCGCCGAGTGTAGGCAAGCGCCCACAGAAGCGATATGTGCCAAGCGTTTACTGGCGTGGAACCGGCGTCGCGATAGCGCCGTGAACCCGTTCCGTGCAAGGCTGACCGCAGCGGTGTCGGCATGTGTCGAGGTGTATCCAGCCGTGCACCGCAGGCGTTGCCATCGTAGAGTCGAAGCTGCCCGGCAGAGGGCGTCGGGCGGGGGCGGATCCTGGCGGGGATCCGGCCCCGGTTTTTTTTTACACCCGGCGGATCAGTACCGGTAGTTCACCTTCATCCACAGGCTGCGGCCCGGCTCGTTGATGCGCACCGGGTCAGCCGGAAAACCGAAGTCGGCGCTGCCGGCCAGATTCAGGTGCTCGCTGTAGGCACGGTCGAACAGGTTGTCGACGCCCGCGCTGAGCTGCAGCTGCGAACTGAAGCGGTAAGCAGCGTTGAGCGCGAAGGTGGCGAAGCCGGCACTCGGCCCCAGGTCCTGCGCGACCACATTGCCTTGGCCATTTGCGACACGATGCTGGTGGGTCACAGCGCGCAGCAGCGCACCGGCACTCCAGCGCTGGCCTTCCCAGTTCGCGCTCAGGCGTGCTTCCAGTGGTGGCATCTGCGGCAACGGGCGATGCTGATCGCGGTTCTCACCCCATGCATAGGCCAGC
Source organism: Stenotrophomonas sp. FR024 (assembly GCF_047500745.2). Taxonomy (NCBI): domain Bacteria; kingdom Pseudomonadati; phylum Pseudomonadota; class Gammaproteobacteria; order Lysobacterales; family Lysobacteraceae; genus Stenotrophomonas; species Stenotrophomonas sp. FR024. The sequence goes on along the minus strand of NZ_JAXAXM020000026.1, from coordinate 2,480 downwards.
GTGCCGCCCAGCTTCCACTGCTCGGCCATGCTCACTTCCAGGCCCGCCTCGGCACCGGCAATGCGGGCATCGACGTTGCGGGCCTGGCTCATGCCCATCATGCCGCTGCCGTGGTAGGTGAACAGGATGTAGTCCTGGATCTGCCCGGCGTACGCCGACACCCAGGCCTGCACACGGGGCCCCTTGTATTGCATGCCCACATCAAGCTGGGTGGTGCGCTCGGGCTGCACGCCGGTGAACGCGTTCACTGCACCGGCCGGGCCGTGGTTGGGCGAGAACAGCTCCCAGTAGTCGGGCATGCGTTCACTGTGGCCGAGGCCGGCGTACCAGGTCAGGCCATCGGCCAGGTCCTGCTCGTAGCGCAGGAAGCCGCTGCCAAGCCATTCCTTGCGCTGCAGGCCAGCGGTCGGGTTCGGCCGGTTGCCCATCATCCCGCGCACCGACTGCCGCTCATCGCGGACGCTGGCGCGGTCGATGCGCAGGCCGCTGATCCAGCGCTGGTCGGTGCCCGCACCCAGGGTCAACTCGGTGAACACGCCATAGCGGCGGAAGTTGGCATCGGTTTCCCAGGCGGCCTGGCGGTAGGTGTCGCGGCCCATGCCCATGCGGCCACGATGGCGGCTGTCTTCGCCATCCATACCCGCCACCAGCTGCACATCCTGCCAGCGCCACTCGGAACTGACCCGGCCGCCCTGGGTACGGCGATCCACGTTCGACGCCATCGGCATCGGCATCATGCTGTTCGGGTTCGGCGTGCGCAGCGTGTAGTTGTCCATCACATGGTCGGCGTTGTTGTAGTACACGTTGGCCTGCAACGTGTCCCATGCCCCCGGCAGGTTGCGCTTCTCGAAACGCGCCGCGTAGCTGGTGCGTTCGAACGCGGCACCGTCCATGCCACGGCCCGCGTAACGCGCGATCGCATCACCGGCACCGGCGGAAATTTCCAGCAGCGTGTCGGCATCCGGCGTCCAGCCGATGGCCACGTCGCCGTTCCACTTGCGCCACTTCGACGGCACCACGTCACCGTGGCCGTCCTTGTAGTCATCGGCTTCGGAACGGTTGCCGCTGGCGCGTACGTAGCCTGTCGGGTTACCCAGGGTCAGGTCCAGCACCTGGTCGTTGCGGTTGCGCGAACCGACCAGCGCACTGGCATCGGCACGCAGGCCCGGCTCCTCGAAGCGCGGCGTATCGCGCTCGAAACGCACGGTGCCGGCCGACGCGCCCGCCCCCCAGCGCACGCTCTGCGGGCCCTTGATGATGGTCAGCCGGTCGAAGCTTTCCGGCGCGATGTAGGACAGCGGATTGTCCATGCGCGACGGGCAGGCACCGATCAGGTTGCCATCGTTGCTGAGGATGTTCAGGCGCGAACCGAACATGCCGCGCAGCACCGGGTCACCGTTGGTGCCGCCGTTGCGGATGGCGGAGAAGCCGGGGACGGTCTTCAGGTAGTCGGCGCCATCACTGGCAGGCACCGGCTGCCGCGGCAGGCGCGGATCGGTCACCCAGTGCAGCGGGGACGACGGTGCGGCGGCGGTGACCACCATCGTGTCGAGGGTACGTGCCTCTTCGGCAGGCGCAGCGTGGGCCAGTGACGCGGCCACGGCCAGGCCAAGGGCAACCGGCAGGCGCGCGCAGGCGCCCGCGGGGCGGGAAGTCATTTTCATCGGAACAGCTCCAAAGTACGCACGCGCGCACGGCGCCGGGTCAGGCGTCGTGCGGCAGATTCGATAGGGATATCAGCGGACGAAGGAGAAGCGCGGTGGCCCGCGCGCGGCATGCGCCGGCCAACGCAGTGCCGGCAGCACCTGTTGCGACCACGGGAACACCAGGCGCGGCCGCCACAGCAGCGGCAACAGCAGCACCAGCACCGCCAGCCACGGCAGCAGGCGCATGGCCAGCACGCAGTATTCGCAGGCTTCGCCGTGCACGGCGTGGGGGTCGGGCGGGCGGCTGGGCGCGGCCGGTGCGGCGCCGTGCTGATCGTGCCCGGCCATGGCCATGTCGTGCATATCATGACCCATGGCGGCGTGGTCCATGCCTGCCATCGCGGCATGCTCCATCGGCTGCGCCTGCAGCGCGCGGCTGACCAGTGGCGCAAGCACCATCAACAGCGTCGCCAGGACGGCGAGCTGGAGCAGGAGGCGCTGCGGGCGGGACAGGCGAGTCACCCCGCTAGTTTAGAGCCGGGTCCAGGGTTGCCCGTGCGACGAACCGTCGCAGGAGGGGTTTTTCGGCAGGGCTGCGCCCTGCACCCGCAGAGGCCACGTCCACGTCAAGAGCCGAAGCAACAGCAGAAGCTGGTTTCCTGAGGGTAGGCGGGGTGGGTCCGGTTGCGGGGGCCGCTGCAAGTACGTCCATGTAAGCTCGGTCGCGCCATCCATGGCGCTCACGCCCCCGCAACCGGACCCACCCCGCCTTCGACAGATTTCTGCGATCTGTCTGAACGCCTCTCGGGGTCAGATCCGTTTTGCCAACGTAAA
>NZ_JAXAXM020000025.1:0-54956 GCF_047500745.2 Stenotrophomonas sp. FR024 | reverse complement strand
AAAGGTCTGAGCCCGGTAAAGTACCGGGAGCAGGCCCAATCGGCCGCCTGACCCCGTCCAAGTCTCGGGGGTCACTTCATCCCTGGGGGCTTGGCCGCGGCATCCATGCCGCGGACACCCCCGCCATCCCCACCCGCCCGGCCTCTGACACATTCTGGCGGCTCCGCCCGCCACGGAAAGAAATAAGAAGAGCAAAAGCAAAAGCGGCATTGCGGGTAGCTGCCGGGGTCAGATCCCTTTTCCTGCGGAAAAGGGATCTGACCCCTACCCCACACGCATGGCGTGGATCTACCGTGTCGACCAAGGTCGACACCTACCGGGAATCGCGATTTACCCACCGTCACCGGGAAACTGTCGGGGGTGGGGCGGTGTGGGTTGGCAGGACCGTTGGCGCCATGGATGGCGCCATCGAGCCCCCAGGGACGGGTTTACGGCGTGTCCTGCCAACCCACACCGCCCCGCCCAACCAGCAGAAGCCCAGAGCCGCTTTGGCTTTGGACTTGCCGGCCAGCGGCCGGCACTACCGCGGGTGCGGGGCGCAGCCCTGCTAAAGAAAAAGGCCGCCTTTCGGCGGCCTCACTTCTCATTACTTCAGCTTGATCTCGCGCAGGCGTTCCTCGAGGAAGCCATGGGCGGTGATCGCCTCCGGGTACCGGCTCGGGTTCTCCGGGGTGATGCAGGACGGCAGCACGTCGATCAGATAGTCCGGGTTCGGGTGCAGGAAGAACGGCACCGAGTAGCGCGGCTGGCGCGCCAGCTCGCCCGGGGGGTTGACCACGCGGTGGATGGTCGACGGATACACGTGGTTGGTCAGGCGCTGCAGCATGTCGCCGATGTTGACCACGATGGTGTCCGCGTCCGAGGTGAACGGCACCCACTCGCCCTCGTGCGACTGCACTTCCAGGCCCGCGGCGCTGGCGCCGACCAGCAGGGTGATGAAGTTGATGTCGCCATGCGCGCGGGTGCGCACGTTCGGGATGTCGTCGGTGGTGATCGGCGGGTAGTGGATCGGGCGCAGGATCGAGTTGCCGAAGTTGGTCTTGTCGGCGAAGAAGTCTTCCGGCAGGCCGATGTGCAGGGCCAGCGCCGACAGTACGCGCGACCCCAGGTTGTCCAGCGCCTGGTACAGGCCGTAACCCCGCTCGCGGAAGCCCTCGACCTCGGTCGGCCACAGGTTCGGCGCCATCACGTCACGGTACTTGGAGTCGTCGGCGATCTCGCGACCGATGTGCCAGAACTCCTTCAGGTCGAAATGCTTGGAGCCCTTGGCGGTCTCCACGCCGAACGGGGTGTAGCCGCGGGCGCCGCCGCTGCCGGCCACGTGGTACTTGCGCTTGACCTCCTCCGGCAGGGCGAAGAAGGCCTTGAAGGCATCGTAGGCCGCGTCGATGTCGGCCTGCGGGATGCCGTGGTTGCGGATGCCCGCGAATCCCCATTGGCGGTAGGCCGCGCCCAGCTCGGCCACGAAGGCCTCGCGGTCGCTGTCGAAACGGGTGATGTCGAGGGTGGGGATCTGGCTCACAGCGGTTCCTGGCTTGTCGTTGGGTCTGGAAGGGCCAGCGCATTCATGGCCCACCTGAACATTGTGACAGATCGCCCGGGGGACGCCACTCGATACGAAGAAACAAACCGATACAATGCGCAACCCGCGCGCGGATTAACGATTCCGTCACAACCGGGACTCCCGCCCCTGCTCCACCTGCCGCCTCCGTCCTTCATGCGCCCTGCTGCTCCTTCTGCCAACACCTCCCTGCCCTCCGGCCCGGCACGTCACTGGCGCCGATTGGCCTGGTGGTCGCTGTTCGTGGCCGGCAACGCGCTGCTGGCGATGGCGATCACGCTCGGCAACGTACCGCTGGCCGACAACCCCGGTGGCGCAATCGGCCTGGTTTACCTGTCCGTCGCTCTGCCGGGGCATCTGCTCGCCTTTGGTGCCCTCGCAGGCCTGCTGCCGCTGCTGCTGGGCCTGTGGCCGCGCAGCGCGCGCACGCTGAGCATCAGCGCCGTGCTGCTGCAGGGCCTGTGGCTGTGCCTGCTGCTGGTTGATGCGAAGGTTTTCACTCTGTATCGGTTCCACCTCAATGCCATGGTGGTGAACATGGTGTTCGGCGGCGCGCTGCAGGACCAGGTCGCGTTGTCCTGGAAAACCTGGCTGCAGGCCGGACTGCTGGTCGCCGCCATCTTCGCCGCCGAAGGCCTGCTGGCCTGGGCATGCTGGAAGCTGTTGCCCGCCCTGCCCCGCCGCCGCCGGGTCCTGCAGGCCTGGGCGGTGGTCGCTCTGCTGATGGGGGGGGGCCAGGTCGCCACCGCCTACTACGATGCCCGCGGCGACCGCGACGTCATCGCGCAGTGGAACTACCTTCCCTGGGCGCAGCCGATCACCGCCAAGAGCTTCATGCGCAAACTGGGCGTTGTCAGCGAACAGCAGGCTGGCCTGCCTGACCCGCGCCATGCGCAGCTGCTGTATCCGCTGCAGCCCCTGCGCTGCCAGAACCCACATCGGCCAAATGTGCTGATGGTGGTGCTGGAGTCGCTGCGCCAGGACGCCATGACGCCGCAGCTGATGCCCAATACGACGGCACTGGCACAGGTTTCGCGCGTGTACGACCAGCATTTCAGCACCGGCAATGCCACCCGCTACGGCCTGTTCGGCCTGCTCTACGGCCTGCCCGGCGGCTACTGGCAGAGCATGCTGGACGAACAGCGCGGCTCGCAGCTGTTCCAGGTGCTGGGCCAGCAGGGCTACGACCTGCACCTGTACGGCAGCGCGCCGCTGTACAGCCCGGAGTTCGACCGCACCGCCTTCGCCGACGTACGCGACCAGCTGCACCAGGGCCCCTCCGCCCTGACACCCGACAAGCGTGACGCAGCCATCGTCACCGCGCTGCAGAACGACATCCGCACCAGCCAGGCCGCGCAGCACCCGTGGTTCGGCTTCGTGTTCCTCGACTCCACCCACGCCGGCTACCACCTGCCCGCCAGCTACCCGCCGGTGGCCACGCCGATGGCCAAGGAGATCGACTTCCTGTCCTTCGGCCCGGACCACGACCCGACGCCGGAGCTCAACCGCTACCGCACCGCCGTGCACTACGCCGACAGCCTGGTCGGCTCGCTGCTGGACGACCTTCGCGCACAAGGCCTGGCCGAGAACACCATCGTGCTGGTCACCGGTGACCATGCCGAAGAGTTCAACGACCTCAAGCTGAACTACTGGGGCCACAACGGCAACTTCTCCGACTACCAGCTGCAGGTGCCGTTCGTGCTGCACTGGCCAGGCCAGGCCAGCGGCCATGAGATGCGCACCAGTTCGCATGAGGACTGGGTGCCGACGTTGATGCGCCACGCACTGGGCTGCGAGAACGCCCTGAGCGACTTCAGTACTGGCCAGGACCTGCTGGCCGCGCCCACCACCAGCGAACGTGCGCTGGTGGTGGAGAGCTGGTCGCAGCGCGCGGTACGCCATGGCGATGCCATCTACGTGTTCGACAAGTTCGGCAACGCCACCGCGCTCGACCGGCACTACCGTCCGCTGCCGCAGCAGGCGCCGGACGCCGCCGCCATCCGCTCCGCATGGGAAGCGCTGACCCGCTTCCGCAACCGCTGAACTTCAAGGACCGATCCTGCATGAACCGTCCGCTGCGCATCCTGCATACCGAAGCCGCCAAGGGAATGGGCGGGCAGGAGATCTACATCTTCCGGCACATGCAGGTGATGCGCGCGCGTGGCCATGAAGTGTCGTTGCTGTGCCAGCCCGATGCGCGCCTGGCCACACTGGCACGCGACGACGGTTTCACCGTGCATACGCTGCGCATGGGAGGCCTGGCGCGCCTGCTGCGCGGCGTGTGGTCGGTATCGCGACTGGTGCGTCGCGAACGCTACGACGTGGTCAACACCACCAGCCGCCGCGATGCGCTGATCGCCGCCGCCGGTGCACGCCTGGGCGGCACGCCGCTGGTGGTGCGCTCGCGTCACCTGATGAGCCCGGTCAATTCGCTGCTGACCTATACCGGGCTTCCGCACCGGGTTTTGACCGTCAGCAGTTTCGTCAAGCAGCTGCTGGCCGACCGTGGCATTCCGGCCGAGCGCATCGGCATCGTGCCGCCGATTGCGGTTCCGCCGCGCTGGAGCGAGATCCGCAAGGCCGATCCCTGGCAGTGCCTGCAGGACGCGCGCGCGCAGGTGCGTGCCGAGCTCGGTTTCGGCGAACAGGACATCGTGGTCGGCTGCGTGGCGGTACTGCGCGAGCCCAAGGGCCATGCCGACCTGCTGCAGGCGATGATCCCGTTGTGCAAGGCCAACCCGGACCTGCACCTGGTGATCGTCGGTGATGGCCAGGCCGTGACGGAACGACTGCAGGCGATGTGCGCCGAGCACGGCCTGCAGCGCCAGGTGCACCTGCTCGGCTACCGCGATGGAGCCTGCCGGCTGATGGCCGGCTTCGACATCTTCGCGCTGGCCTCGCACAAGGAAGCGGCCGGCACCGTGTTCCTGGAAGCGGCTTATGTGGGCGTACCGATCGTAGCCACGCGGGTGGGTGGCGTGCCGGAGATGGTGGTCGATGGCAGCAATGCGATCCTCACCCGTTTGGGAGACAATGCCGCCCTGACAGGTGCCTTGCGCCTGCTGGTGGACGACCCGGAACGGCGGCGGCAGATGGGCCGCGCTGGCTGGGACTGGATGCACGGCGCGCACCGCTTCACGCCGGACGGCCACGGTGAAGCCACCGAACACTACTACCACCAGTGGCTGAAGGAGCTGGGACATGGCTGATGCGCGAACCGTTCCGGTGCTGATGCACCACCATGTCAGCCCTTCGCCGGGCATGATCACCGTGTCGCCGGAAAACTTCGAAAGCCAGATCGCGTGGCTGGCAGGCAATGGCTGGACCTCACTGACGCTGGACCAGTACGCCGGCTTCCTGGCCGGCAAGCCGGTGCCGCGCAAGTCGATCGTCATCACCTTCGACGATGGCTACCTGGACAACTGGGTGTATGCCCATCCGATCCTGCAGAAGTACGGCATGCATGCCGTGGTGTTCGTGGTCACCGGCTGGATGGGCGAAGGCCCGGAACGTCCGCATGCCGGCATTGCCGGAGCGACGCTACCTTCGACGCCGGACCATCGCGGCTGCGAAGCGGCGATCTACGAGCAGGACCGCAGTGACGATGTGATGATGCGCTGGAGCGAAGCACGTGCGGCCATCGCCGCCGGCACCTTCGAAGTGCATTGCCACACCCATACCCACACCCGCTGGCTGCGCCGTGACGATCTGGACCGTGCGCAGCGCCGCGCGGGCCTGAGCCGGGATCTGGCGATCTCGCGCGAAGTCCTGCAGGACAAGCTTGGCGACGTGTCCGATACCTTGTGCTGGCCGTACGGTGATTTCGACCAGGATCACATCGAAGTGGCGCGCGAGCAGGGCTTCCGCTACCTGCACACTACCCACCCGTTCGGCCGCAACGTGATCGGTGGCGACCCGGAACGCATCTATCGTTTCGCGATCCGCAACCGCCCGGCCAACTGGCTGCGCAAGCGCATCCGCCTGAGTTACAACCCGCTGATCGCGCCGCTGTTCAATGGGTTCAAGGCACGCCAGAAGAAGATGGTGCCGGGGCCCTGAGCACGCCATCCTCCCGGGCCGCCGCAAAAGAAAACGCCCCGGAATTCCGGGGCGCTTTCTTTGTACGGATGCGCAGTCGCCTCAGCTGGCGGCTTCACGCACCGCAGCGGACAAGCGGTCCAGCGTCTGCTGCATCAGCGTGGCGTCATCGGCTTCCACGGTGACCCGAACCACCGGCTCGGTACCGGACGGCCGCAGGAACGCGCGGCCACGGCCGGCTACGGCCTGCTGCGCCACAGCCAGCGCGGACTGCACGCTTTCAGACTGCACCGTGGCCTTGGCCGAGACATTGCCCAGACGCACGTTGACGGTCTTCTGCGGCACCCGCACCAGGCCCTTCAGCGCCTGGCGCAGGGTCTGCCCACTGTTGCGCAGCGCGACCAGCACCTGCAGAGCGCTGACGATGCCATCACCGGTGGTGGCCCGGTCCAGGCACAGCAGATGGCCCGACGCTTCAGCACCGAGTACACCGCCGCCTTCGACCAATGCCTGGTGCACGTAGCGGTCACCAACGTTGCTGCGCACGAACGGTATCTGCAGATCGGCGAAAGCTTTCTCCACGCCGTAGTTGCTCATCAGCGTGCCGACCACCGGGCCGCGCAGGCGGCCTTCGTCCTTCCAGGCGCGGGCCAGGATGTACAGCAGGTCGTCACCGTCGACCGGGTTGCCCTGGTCGTCGGCCATCAGCACACGGTCGCCATCACCATCGAACGCGATGCCGAGATCGGCACGGGTCTCGCGGACTTTGGCCGCCAGGTTGTCGATATGGGTGGAACCCACACCGGCGTTGATGTTGACGCCGTTGGGCTCGGCACCGATGCCGATCACCTCGGCCCCCAGTTCGCGGAACAGCAGCGGTGCGATCTGGTAGGTGGCGCCGTGTGCGCAATCCAGCACCAGGCGCACGCCACGCAGGTCGAACGCGCGCGGCACGCTGGCCTTGCAGAACTCGATGTAGCGGCCGACCGCTTCACGCGCACGCGATGCCTTGCCCAGCTTCTCCGATTCGGCGGTGGTGAACGGAACGTCCAGCGCCGCTTCCAGGGCAAGTTCGGTGGCATCGTCGAGCTTCTCGCCCTGGGCCGAGAAGAACTTGATGCCGTTGTCGTAATGCGGGTTGTGCGAGGCGCTGATGACGATGCCGGCGTCCACGCCCAGCGTGCGGGTCAGGAACGCCACCGCCGGGGTCGGCATCGGCCCCAGCAGCTGTACGTCGGCGCCGGCGGCGACCAGGCCGGCTTCCAGTGCCGCTTCGAACATGTAACCGGAAATGCGGGTGTCCTTGCCGATCACCACGATCGGCCGGCGCCCGTCCTGGCCGCGCTGGGCGACCAGGACACGGCCCAGGGCATTGCCCAGGCGCAGCACGAAGTCGGCCGAGATCACGCCCTGGCCGACCCGCCCACGGATGCCATCAGTACCGAAGTACTTGCGGCCTCCCATCAAGCCACCTCCGGCGCCGGCTGACGGCCCAGCATTGCCAGCAGATCGGACAGGCGGTCGCGCATTTCGCGGCGGTCGCAGATCTGGTCGATGGCACCGTGCTCCAACAGGAACTCCGAGCGCTGGAAGCCTTCCGGCAGCTTCTCGCGCACGGTCTGCTCGATCACGCGCGGGCCGGCGAAGCCGATCAGCGCCTGCGGTTCGGCGATGTTGATGTCGCCCAGCATCGCGAACGAGGCCGACACACCACCGGTGGTCGGGTGGGTCAGCACCGAGATGTACGGCAGGCCCGCTTCACGCAGTTTGCCCAGCGCGGCCGAGGTCTTGGCCATCTGCATCAGCGAGAACAGGCCTTCCTGCATGCGCGCACCGCCACTCTGCGAGAAGCACACGTACGGGGCGCCGATCTCGACCGCGGTTTCGGCGGCCAGCGCGAAACGCTCACCCACCACCGAGCCCATCGAGCCACCCATGAAGGCGAAGTCGAAGGACGAGGCCACCAGTGCACGGCCCTTGAGCAGACCGCGCATGGCGATCAGCGCGTCATATTCGCCGGTGTTCTTCTGCGCGATCTTGATGCGCTCGCTGTACTTCTTCTGGTCCTTGAACTTGAGCAGGTCAGTCGGGCCCAGGCGCGCACCGATCTCGGTGGTGCTGTCGGCGTCGAACAGGGCGGCCAGGCGCGCACGTGCGCGGATCGCCATGTGGTGGCCGCACTTCGGGCAGACCTCCAGGTTCTCTTCCAGTTCCGGACGGTACAACGCGCTGCCGCAGTTGCTGCACTTTTCCCACAGGCCCTCGGGGACACTGCGCTTCTTGCTGGGGGTGTTGTCGGTGCGGATGCCGGACGGCATCAACTTGCTGAGCCAACTCATGCGGGAGGACACTTCCGTTCAGGGCGGCCCAAGGGCCGCAAAGGCGGACAGTCTAGCTCCGCTTTCCCCGCCCGTGCACCCCCTTGCCGGACACGGGGCCGCCGGAAAAAACCATGCTGGGACGTACGTTTAGGTGCGGGAAAGTGCCAGCCGCTGGCCGGCACCCCTTGTCGCACACGCGGCCCAGGCGTGTGCCGGCCAGCGGCCGGCACTACCCCTCAGGCGTCCAGCGCCTGCCGCAGCGGAGCCAGGAAGGTTCGAGCGCGCTGTGCGGCCTCTTCAGCCGAGCCCGCTTCGGCCAGCGCCGCCACCAACGCGCTGCCGACCACCACGCCGTCGGCCTGGCGGGCCATCGCCGCAGCACTGTCGGCATCCTTGATGCCGAAGCCGGCCACCACCGGCACCGAAGCACGCGCGCGCAACGCCTGCAGGCGGGCACTGGCGGCATCGCTGTCCAGGCGCTCGGATGCGCCGGTGACACCGGCAAAGCTGACGTAGTAGAGGTAGCCACGGGCCAGCGCCAGCAGCTTGTCGGCGCGAGCCTCGCTGGTAGTCGGCGACGCCAGCAGGACCAGTGCCAGGCCCGCTGCATCGAAGGCCTGCTGCGCTTCGTCGGCTTCTTCCGGCGGCAGGTCGACCAGCAGAACGCCGTCCACACCCGCCTCCACGGCTGCCGTTGCGAAGGCCGCGTAGCCATGGATCTCCACCGGATTCAGGTAGCCCATCAGCACCACCGGCGTCTGAGCGTCACGCTCGCGGAACTGCGCAACGGCCTGCAGCACGTAGCGGCTGCCAGCACCACGCGCCAGCGCGCGCTCGGAGCTGCGCTGGATGGTCGGGCCGTCGGCCATCGGGTCGGAGAACGGCACGCCCAGTTCGATCACATCGGCACCGGCATCGACCAGCGCGTGCATGACCGGCACGGTGGCCTCCAGCGAGGGATCACCGGCGGTGACGAAGGGAATCAGCGCCTTGCGCTGCTGTTCGCGCAGACGCAGGAAACAGGCATCGAGTCGGGATACGGGCATTTCAGGCACATCCTTCAATCAGTTCAATCGCATCGCTGGTTCCCCAGTACATCCGGGTGACCTTCCCTTCAAACAGTTCCAGGCGGATACCCAGGTCCGAACCCGGGTCCTGCCAGGTGAGGTACTCGCCCTGGTCACCGTCGTAGGCATGCGGGCTGGATACCGGCGGCTTCGGGAACTGCGCCATGGCCTGGGCACGGGTCATGCCGATGCGCAGGCCGAATGGACCGGGCTGTTCAACCGGCAGTTCCGGGTCGTCGCCCGGCTTCAGATCAAAACGGACCACGCGGTCGTCGTCGGTCATCATCGACACGCCCGGCGGCAACCCCCTGCCGTCGTAGTACTCGCAGTCGCCTTCGAAGAACTCTTTCGCGCCCTGTGCCTTCCAGGGCCCCAGTGACTTCAGGTCCCCCATGTGCTGGCCGACCAGCACTTCGCCGGCATGGTCCAGTGCCACCGAGGCGACGGCGGGGGCGTTGTCGCCGTTGCTCTCTTCCGCAGACGGCGGATCGACGATCGGCGTACGCGCCATCGGGTCGAGGTCATCGTTGGCGGCCGGCTGCTGTGCGGACTGCGCGGTGGCTTTGGCGGCCGGCGCAAGCACTGGCGGTTCCGGCGGCTGGCACGCGGCCAGGCCCAGCACCAGCAGAAGCACCCCGCTGTTCCGCAGCCGCGCGCTCACAGCACCAGCCCTTCGCGCGCAGCGATGGTGTGCACGTCCTTGTCGCCACGGCCGGACAGGTTGCACAGCACGATCTGGTCACGCGGTCGCTCGCGCGCCAGCTTGATCGCCTGCGCCAACGCATGGCTGGACTCCAGTGCCGGCAGGATGCCTTCGGTATGCGCCAGCAGATGGAAGGCCTGCAGCGCTTCCTCGTCGGTGATGCCGAGGTAGCGTGCGCGACCGGTATCGGCCAGGAATGCGTGCTCCGGGCCGACGCCCGGATAGTCCAGGCCGGCTGATACCGAGTGGGTCTCGATGATCTGGCCGTCGTCGTCGCACAGCACATAGGTGCGGTTGCCGTGCAGCACACCGGGGCGACCGGCAGCGATCGAAGCGGCGTGGCGGCCGGAGTTGATGCCGTCACCGGCGGCTTCGGCGCCGACGATCTCGACCTGGCGGTCGTTGAGGAAGGCATGGAACAGGCCGATCGCATTGCTGCCGCCGCCCACGCAGGCAGTAATCGCATCGGGCAGGCGGCCGTATTCGGCCAGCATCTGCTCACGCGCTTCGCGGCCGACGATGGCATTGAAGTCACGGACCATGCGCGGATACGGATCCGGGCCGGCCACGGTGCCGATGATGTAGAAGGTGTCCTGCACGTTGGTCACCCAGTCGCGCATGGCTTCGTTGAGTGCGTCCTTCAGGGTGGCCGAGCCGGAAGTGACCGGCACCACCGTCGCGCCCAGCAGCTTCATGCGGTAAACATTGATCTTCTGCCGCTCGATGTCGGTGGCGCCCATGTACACCACGCATTCCAGGCCCAGCCGCGCGGCAACCGTGGCACTGGCCACGCCATGCTGGCCGGCACCGGTCTCGGCAATGATGCGCTTCTTGCCCATCCGCGCGGCCAGCAAGGCCTGGCCGATGGTGTTGTTGATCTTGTGCGCGCCGGTGTGGTTCAGGTCCTCGCGCTTGAGCAGGATCTGCGCACCGCCGACATGGTCGCTCAGGCGCTGGGCGTGATAGATCGGGCTCGGCCGGCCCACGTAGTGCGCCAGATCGCGGTCATAGGCCAGCTGGAATGCGGGATCCTGGCGCGCCTGGTCATAGGCCTGGGCCAGTTCCTGCAGCGGGCCGACCAGGGTTTCGGCAACGAAACTGCCGCCATAGCGGCCGAAGTGGCCCTGGGCATCCGGGAAGGCGTGATAGTCGGCAATGGGGGAGGCAGACATGGATACGACCGGTGGTTCAGACAGGTGGATACTCTAGCGCACGGGTCATGACCGGAAAATGGATATTATCTGGCGCATATCGTCAGGAAATCTCACATGAGCCGTTCCCTGCTGCCTCCCCTCAATGCGCTGCGCGCGTTCGAAGCGACGGCCCGCCTTGGCGGCGTTGGGCGCGCCGCGCAGGACCTGCACGTCACCCACGGCGCGGTCAGCCGGCAGTTGAAGCTGCTGGAGGATCACCTTGGCCTGGCGTTGTTCCAGCGGGCCGGCCGTGGCCTGCGCCTGACCGCTGCGGGCACGCGGCTGCAGGCAGCATGCAGCGAGGCCTTCAGCGGCATCGAAGACTGCGTGCGCGAACTGCGGCGGCCGACAGCAGCCCCGGCGCTGGTACTGGGCTGCAGTGGCAGCGTGCTGGCGCGCTGGATGATTCCACGACTGCCAGCATTGCAGGCTGCCCTGTCCGGCGTGCGCCTGCAGTGGTCGGCACTGGATGGCAGTTTCACCGAAGCGCAGGCGGCGCTGGACGCGGTGCTGCTGCTGGCGCAGGGCCCGTGGCCACGAGGCTGGCAGGTACGCGAGCTGGCGCCGGAACGGGTCGGTGTGGTGGTGGCGCCGTCGCATCCGGCCGCGCAGCGCCTGCGGCATGCACCGCCGTCGGCGCTGCTGCAGGAGACGCTGCTGCACACCAGCTCACGGCCGCAGGCATGGCCGGCATGGGCACAGGCGCACGATCTGGACGTGTCGAAGCTGCAGCTGGGCACCGCCTTCGAGCACCTTTACTACCTGCTGGAAGCCGCGGTAGCCGGGCTGGGCCCGGCGATCGCACCGGAGCCGCTGGTGGCCGAAGATCTGGCCGCAGGCCGGCTGGTCGCACCGTGGGGATTTACCGCCACCGGCGGCTTCTGGGTGCTGGCGCGGCCGGATGGCCCGGCCGATGCACGGGTGGACGCCCTGGCCGACTGGGCAGCAGCACAGCTGCGATGAGACAAGGCTCCGGGTGGCGTTCACCGCCCGGAGCCGGCAACACAGGCCTCAGCGACCGCCCATCGCGACCCGCTGCTGCTCCTCATGCACCTGCTGCTGGTGCGAAGGATCTGCCAGCAGCTTGGCACTGGTCTGCTCCAGCGACGGCGGCGCCTGGGCCAGGTCGACCGCGGTGCGGAAGCCCGGCGTCGTGCCCATCACGAACGCCTTGCCATCCTGCACCGTGATGCTCTGCAGCTTGTCGGCCGCGTCGATTCCGTTCTGCTTTGCATGCAGGGTGATATTGGCGGCAGCCTCTTCGGAAAACACGCTGGGAAGCTTGCTGCGGACGGCGTTGTGCAGTGCGTGGTCCGGATGCGATGCATCGTTCAGCGACGGCCCCTTCGGTACAGCCGCTGCAGGTTCATGGCCCTGCGCACGGCCCGCCGCCAGCGCGGCAGCGGTCTGGCGACCGACAATTCCATCGGCCACCAGCCCCTGCTGTTTCTGCAGCGCGATCACCGCTTCGCGGGTGTGATCACCAAAACGGCCATCCTCTGACAACCGATGGCCCTGCGCATCACGCACACCGAGCTGGTTGAGAGTCTGCTGCAACGCCTGCACGTCCGCGCCACGCTGCCCCTGCTTCATCACCTCGCTGGCGGCCGCGTGTGATGCAGCCGGCTGCACGGTGGCGGTTGGCCGGGACAGCGCAGGTTCGCCATTGCCGTGCAGCGGCGCGCGCACCTGGAATTCCGGCTTCGGTGTCAGCGCACCAACGATGCGGGTGCTTCCGCCATCCCAGTACCCGCCCGGCCGGATGGTGACTTCGGCCGGCCCGGTGCTTCCCTGTGAACCGATGAACTGGATGTTTCCCTGCGCGTCGTAGCCTTTGAAAATGCCGACATGCTGGCCCTGCGACGAGGAGAACATCAGGATGTCGCCCTGCTTCAGCGATCCGTTCGGTTTGCGTGCTTCGGCAGCCGAGGTCACATCGAAATGCTCGCGTGCGTAAGCCGTGGTGTTCGCACCATTGAACAGCGTCGACGTAGTGAACCCCGCAGCGTTCTCGCCACGCACGTCGTAACCCGCGTTCTTCAGGCCTCGCCATACGAACGCCGAGCAATCCACGCCGAAGCGTCCGTCACCATCGAGGTCACGCTCCAGCCGGCTGCTGTCGCGACCCGGGCGCGGATGGTCCGGGCGCCCGTATTCGTACTGGCGGCCTGAGGCCATGAAATGCTGATAGGCCTCGTTGTAGAGCGCGGCACTGCCGACTGCAGCCGCGGCCTGGCCCGCAGCAGGCGCCGCCGCTGAAGGCGTCTGTACCTGCGGTTGGGTCTGGGTCTGCACGGGCGCGGCCGCCGGAGTGCGCGTGGGTGGCTGCTGCGTGGCAACCTCACCCGGCTGCCAGCCCTCGAAACGGCGGATGCCGTCGGCCAGCACTTCACGCTCTCGCACGCTCATCTGGCCGACGGTCTTCGAGCGCAGGTCGACACCCTGGCGATCGCCTTCGGCATAGATGGTGGCCGCCTGCTCCTTGTGGTGGGTGGTGCCGCTGTAATCCTTGGTGGAGTAGCTCGGCAGCATTTCCTCCACGGTCTTGTCGCCGAACCGGCGTTCGAGCAGCTGGATCTTCGCTACCCGGCCGGCTTCATAGCTTTCGAAAACCGCGTTGCCCCATTGGTCGAGATCGACCACGCCCTTGTAGCGCCCCTGCGCCGATTCCAGCGCCTGCTCGCGGGTACGCGGATTGGTCACCGTCTTGTCCGCGCTGCCGGCGAATTCAAACTTGAGATTGCCAGGATTGTTGTTGCGCCACGAGACGCTGCCGCCTGATCGTTCGACGACACTGCCATCGTCCATTTCCAGCGTGCGTGTGGTACCTACGCTGCTGACCAGCCGGGTGATTTTTGGATCCGACATGAGCTGTTCCTTTGCCAGTGGTTGATTGGACCGCTCCCCTGGCGGTGATTACATTCCGTTGGAAAACACGTCGAGCACGTCCGCACTGACCCAGCCCTGTGCGCAGTTCCCGGCGTAACGTCCCGGCGCCGCCGCATGGCAGGCCTCGCCCCCCGTGGTCGCCAGGCCAGTGATCGGCCTGTCGCCATAGGTGTCACACAACGTGTTGCCCTTGCACTTGCCGACCGTCGCAGCGGGAACCGCAACGACGTAATAGAACAGCGGATTCTGTCCGGTGCGCCCGATGCCCTGCACGCAGACCAGTTGCCCCTTCGACAGCTTCGCGGTCACGCTGGCCTTGCTGCCGGTGGATGGCACCGCACTCAACGTCTCCACGCCCTTGGCATCGGCTACGCCCGCGAAGAAGCCATGGTCGCCACAGTCCGGCGACAGTTCGACATCGTAGAAATCACCGCTGTCCACATCGCCGGCCGTGCAGCCGCTGCCCGTACTGGCGTTGCTGCATTTCACGCCACTGGCCTGGATCAGCGCAGTCAGGCCGTCGGCTGCCGGTGCTGCCGCCGGAACCGTGGCCGGTGCTGTGGCAGGTGCATCTGCCGGTGCGGCAGCGGCCGGTGCCGATGCGGTCGGGGCGGATGAGTCACCGGCCGCACACGCGCCCAAGGCAAGCAGCAGGCCGGGCACGAGCGTCAGGCGGGCCAGGCGGATACGGCGGGAAGAGAGATGGGGCATATCCATTGCGTCCTCGTTCGAAAGGTAGGGCGTATCTCAGGGGTGCGGCCAGCGACACGCACACGGCATCGCGCCCAGCCAAGACAGGCTGGGCGCATTGTGTCCGATCAGATGTTCGGGGGGTGTCGACTTTTTGGCGCTGGAACCTGAATTACCCGAAAGCGTGATACTCATCGCATTCAGGATTCGCCCGCCTTCACGGCACGGCGGAATGCACCGTCGACGATGACATTCCGGGTGACCCCTCAGGTGACGCGGATCACTCCAGAACGGTGCAATCCGCGCGACGCACTTCTTCGACAAAGGTGCGCATCTTGTAGCCGTCCTTGATGCCCGGCTCCAGCTCGATACCGCTGGAGACGTCCACGCCCCACGGCAGCGTCGCCAGCACGGCATCGTAGACGTTCTCAGGGTTCAGGCCACCGGCCAGCAGGAACGGCCGGTGCAACCCGGTCGGAACGCGGCCCCAGTCGAACGCCACGCCGGTGCCGCCACCGCCACCCGGGGCGTGGCTGTCGAACAGGAAGCCGGCAGCGCTGGGGTAGCGCAGCTGCAGGGTGCGGGCGTTGACCTCTTCACGGCCGCCCATGGCGATCGCCTTCAGGTACGGCATGTTGAAGCTGCGGCAGAAGCTTTCGTCTTCCTCACCATGGAACTGCAGCAGGGTCGGACGTACCGTACGCAGCACCTCGCGCACTTCCTCCTTGCTGTTGTTGCGGAACAGCGCCACCACGTCGACCATCGGCGCGATCGCCTGGCGCATCGCGCGGGCCTCGGCCGGTGCAACCCGGCGGCTGCTCTCGCGGGCAAAGATGAAACCCACTGCGTCCACGCCCAGCTCACCGGCCAGGCGGACGTCGCCGGCACGGGTCATTCCACAGAACTTGATGCGCGTACGGTAGTAGGAACGGCTCATAGCGTGACCTCGGCGGGCAGATGCCAGTTGTCGGGGTACAGGGGCCCAAGGAACACCAGGCCCTGCGGCGGTGCGGTGGGACCAGCTACGGTGCGGTCGCGCCCGGCCAGCAGTTCGGCGATCCATTCCACCGGTTTTTCGCCGCTGCCCACCAGGATCAACGATCCGACGATATTGCGGACCATGTGATGAAGAAATGCATTGCCACGTACTGCGACTTCGATCACTTCGCCATGACGGCTGACCTGCAGCGACTGCAGTTCACGCCGCGCATGCAGCGCCTGGCACTGCACCGAACGGAACGCGCTGAAGTCGTTCTCACCAAGCAATGCCTGGCCGGCGGCATGCATCAGGGTCTCGTCCAGCGCACGGCGCTCCCAGCTCAGGGTCTGCCGGTCCAGCGCCGGCCGTACCTCGCGGTTGAGCAGCCGATAGCGATAGCGGCGCGCACGCGCGGAGAAGCGGGCGTGGAAATCATCGGCTACCGGCACGCACCAGCGCACCGCGATCGAGCGCGGCAGGCGGGTGGTGGTGCCGAGCATCCAGGCGCGCGGATCGCGCACCACGTCGGTATCGAAATGCACGACCTGGCACTGGCCATGCACGCCGGCATCGGTGCGGCCGGCGCAGACCACCTGCAGCGGCGCATCAGCCACCGATGACAGGGCCTGCTCGAGGCTGGCCTGCACGCTGGGACCACCCTCGCCCAGGTTCTGCCAGCCCCTGAAATCGCTGCCGTCGTACTCGACGCCAAGCGCATAACGCATGTGCTACCTCGATGTTGCGGATGGGGCGGCGCTCAGGCCGGATCGCGTTCGGACCAGACCGCCAGTTCGTTGCCACCGGGCTCGACGAACTGGAAGCGGCTGCCACCGGGGAAAGAAAACACCGCGCGCACGATCTCGCCGCCGGCGTCGCGCACGGCGGCCTCGACCGGTGCCAGTGCGTCGGCATACAGCACCAGCAGCGGTGCACCGCTGTCGCTGGCCCGCTGCGGCTGGCCACGGAAGAAGCCGCCCTGCAGGCGGCCATCGTCGAACGCCGTGTAGTCGCTGCCGTAGTCGACGAACGACCAGCCGAACACCTTCTCGAAGAAGGCACGGCTGGCAGCCGGGTCGCTGGACGCGAATTCAACGTAGTCGATGCGGCGTTCGCGGCTCATGGCAAGGTCCTTGTCGGCAGGTTCGGTCACGGCAGGCGCGCCAGCAGTTCACGGGCCTGGGCCTGGCTGTGCAGGTCACCGCCTTCGGCGACTTCCAGCAACAGGGTACGCGCCGTCTGCGCGTCGCCCAGATCGAGGTAGGCAATGGCCAGTTCCAGGCGCTCCTGGCCGGCACGTGGCGACCAGCCGGCGTCGCCGGCAGGCGCGGCCGCGCTCGACGCGATGTCGTCGGAATGAGAGGCCTCGATGCTGCCATGGTCGATGCCGTCGATGGCTTCGGGATGAGCGGCATCCGCCGGCGCCTCGTTGTCATGCGCGTCGGCCGGCAGATCGAACACGCCGCGGAACTGCGGCTGCTGTTCGGCATGCAGTGCGTAATCCGGCACCGCCACGTCGGCCGGCGCCTGCGGTACAACGCGTTCGTCCTGCAGCGGCACGGCGACGACAGCCTCGTCGGCGGTGGTTGCGGAATCGTCCCAGCGCGGCAGATCGGTCACCGCTTCGGGCAAGGCCACTGCGTCCTCGTCGCGCAGCGTGTCGGCCTGCCAGTCGGCCCGTACCGCGTGCTCGGCGACAGGTTCGGCGACCACTACGTCGTGCACTTCGGTTTCGGTCGCCCAGTCGGGCATCGCCGGTTCCTGGCGGCCGTTGCCGGCAACAGCCGATGACCACGAGGACTGCTCGGCCAGCGTATCCAGCGCCGCACCCGCCGGCACCGCTGCGGCCAGGCCGGCGGCATCGTCTTCCTCACGCAGCGGCGGCAGCGGCGACGGCTTGCGACGACGCAGCAGCCAGGCGGCGCCCGCCGCCAGCAGCAGCACCGGCAGCCCCAGCCAGTACCACGGCGTTGCCGCATCGCGGGCATCCGGTGCCTGCGCCAGGCGCTGCTGCGCGGCGGCCAGGTCGTTGTCCTTCATCGCGATCAGCGACTGCTGCTGTTCCTTGAGCTTTTCCAGGTCGGCCACGCGCTGCTTCAGCTCGCCGATCTCGGCATCGCGGGTGGCGATGTCCTCACGCGCCTGGCGCAGTTGTTCGTTGCCCAGCATGTCACCCTCGCTGCCGGCAGCGGTGCCGGTGGTTGTGCCCGCGTGCGCGGCGTCGGACGCCAGCGCCGGAGCGATCTCAAGTCGTGCCCCATTGGCCGCAGCCGGGGAAGAAGCGTTCGTGGCTGCCGCCTTGGCAACCGGTGCGGCCATGCCCACCGGTTGCGGCACGGTACGTGCCTGCCGCCATTGCGCGGCATGCTCGCGCACGAGCGTCGCCGCTTCGGCAGCGTCGACCGCAGCAAGCGCATCACTGCCGGGCATGCGCAGCACCGCACCCTGCTTGAGCAGGTTGACGTTGCCGCGGATGAAGGCTTCGGGATTGGCACGCAGCAGGGCGATCATCGCGCGGTCGCGACTGACCTGGTTGCCACGTGCCACCGCACTGGCGATCTCCGACAGGGTCTGCCCGCGCTGCACGGTGATGCTGCCATCGGCCGCCGGTGCAGCAACTGGCGCGGAGGCCGCACGCGGGCGTGCCGGTGCTGGCGCCACCGGTGGTGGCGGCGTCGTGGGCGTCTCTGCTGCTGGCACCGAAGCCGGTGCAGGTTCACGCACGATGGTATTGGAGAGCGTACCGGCCGGCGCGACGATTTCCGGCTCGGCCACGGCCAACGCACTGGGCGGCGCATCGACCAGTGCCGAGTACTCACGCACCAGGCGGCCCTGGCCCCAGTCGGCTTCGATCAGGAAGCTGAGCGACGGCGTCTCCACCGGCGCCTGCGAGGTGACGCGCACCACCGCCCTGCCCTGCGTGTCGCGGGTCAGTTCGAACTGCAGTTCACTGACCAGTCCGGTTGGCCGCTGCAGGCCGACACGTTCGAAGGTGACCGGTGAGGCCAGCGCCACGCGCAGGTTTTCCAGTTCGGACGGGTCCGCCGAGACCACCGGGATTTCGGCCAGCAGGGGCTGGCCCGGCTTGGACAGGACCCGGATGTCGCCCAACCCCAGGGCAAGCGCCGAACTGCTGGCCAGGGCGAGCAGTGCGGCGGACAGATAGGTGAGCGGGCGCTTTGCGCCCTTGGCCCGTTTATTCATGGGCGACACTATAAAGCGTGCGGACCGGGGTCCGCACCCACCGATGGGAGACCTTCGGTAGTGCCGGCCGCTGGCCGGCATACACGCACGCCCCCATCACGGCAATACCGGCCAGCGGCCGGCACTACCGGTGAGGCAACCGCTGTGATCAGCGCTGCTCGGCGGCGACCAGCTCGGCCAGCTGCACGGCATTCAACGCCGCGCCCTTGCGCACGTTATCCGACACGATCCACAGGTTCAGGCCGCGCGGGTGCGACAGGTCCTCACGGATGCGGCCGACGTATACCGCGTCGGTGCCCGACGCATGCGTGACCGGGGTCGGGTAACCACCGGCTTCGTGACGATCGACCACTTCGATGCCCGGCGACTGCTCCAGCAGCGCGCGTGCTTCGGCCACGGTGACCTTATCGCGGGTCTCGATCGCGACCGACTCGGAGTGGCCGTAGAACACCGGCACGCGCACCGCAGTCGGGTTCACCAGGATGCTGTCGTCGCCGAGGATCTTGCGGGTCTCCCAGATCAGCTTCATCTCTTCCTTGGTGAAGCCGTTGTCCTGGAAGTCGTCGATGTGCGGAATCAGGTTGAAGGCGATCTGCACCGGGAAGCGCTGCGGATCGATTTCCTGGAAACTCAGCAGCTGGCCGGTCTGCTTGCCCAGTTCCTCGGTTGCCGAACGGCCACCGCCGGACACCGACTGGTAGGTGGAGACGTTGATGCGCTCGATGCCGTACTTGCGGTGCAGCGGTGCCAACGCCACCAGCATCTGCATGGTCGAGCAGTTCGGGTTGGCGATGATGCCGCGCGGACGGTTGGCGACCTGCTCCGGGTTGACCTCGGACACCACCAGCGGCACGTCATCGTCGTAACGGAAGGCCGAGGAGTTGTCGATCACCACCGCACCCGCTGCGGCGAACTTCGGTGCGTATTCCTTGGACACGCTGCCGCCGGCCGAGAACAGGGCGATCTCGACGCCGCTCGGATCGAAGGTGGCCAGGTCCTGGACCTTGACCTTCTGGCCGTTGAACTCGATCTCGCCGCCGGCCGAACGCTCGGAAGCGAGAACGCTCAGGGTGCCGACCGGGAAATCACGCTCGGCCAGGATCGACAACATGGTCTCGCCGACCGCACCGGTGGCACCGACGACGGCGACGTGGAAACTGCGCTGTGCATTGCTCATGGGGGAAACTCTCACGAAAACGGGGATGGGGAAAAAAACACGCACGACAGCTGGGTTCGGGGAACCTCCTCAAGCGGGGCGCGCGGAGGTTCCCTATCGTTTCCCGGTTTTTTTGCCCAGAGTCACGCGCGCGGCCATCGCCGCGTCAGCGTTGATCGCGCTCGGCATGCGCGACGGGCCGCCGTCCAGGCCGAGCCCGGCAACCAGATTATCCACGGCCAGCTGTACCATCGCCGTGCGCGTGGCCAGCGAGGCGCTGCCGATGTGCGGAGTGAGCACGACGTTGCGCAGCGCCAGCAGTTCGGGGCGTACCTTTGGCTCGCCTTCGTACACATCCAGACCCGCTGCAGCAAGGCGGCCGTTGGCCAGCGCATCGGCCAGCGCGATCTCATCGACCAGGCCGCCGCGGGCGATGTTCACCAGCGTCGCCGACGGCTTCATCTTCGCCAGTGCAGCGGCATCGATCAGGTGATGCGAGGCCGGGGTATACGGCAGCACCAGCAGCAGGTGATCGGCCTGCGCCAGCAGCGTGTCCAGGTCAACGTAACGGGCCCCCACCTCCGCTTCGATCGCGGCCGGAAGCTGCGAACGGTTGTGGTACAGCACCTTCATGCCGAAACCATGCGCGCCGCGGCGGGCGATGCCCTGGCCGATGCGGCCCATGCCGAGGATACCCAGCGTGCTGCCGTGGATGTCGGCACCGAGCATGGTCTGGAACGACCACTGCTGCCACTGGCCTTCGCGCAGCCAGCGCTCGGATTCAGTGATGCGGCGCGCGGTGGCCATCAACAGAGCGAAACCGAGATCGGCGGTGGTTTCAGTCAGGACGTCCGGGGTATTGCTGGCGAGGATGCCGGCCGCGCTGAGCGCGTCGACGTCCAGGTTGTTGTAGCCGACACCGACATTGGCGATCACCTGCAGCTGCGCGGCATCGGCCACCTGGGCCGCACCGATGCGCTCGTTGAGGGTGATGATGGCGCCGTCGGCGCTGGCCAGCTGTTCGGCGATCTGGTCGGGCGACCAGGCGGTGACGGTGTCGGTGCTGCGCAGCTGCACGCGATCGCGCAGCGGCGCGATGGCCGCGTCGATCAGCGGCTGGCTCACCCACACGGTCGGCCGCGTGTCAGCCATCGATCTGCCCGGGAATGCGCGGGGTGATCGTGCCGACATCGCCGCACTGCGCGCGATGACGCAGCGCCTGGTCCATCAGCACCATCGCCACCATCGCCTCGGCGATCGGAGTGGCGCGGATGCCGACGCAGGGATCGTGGCGACCGGTGGTGACCACCTCGACCACGTTGCCGGCCGTGTCCAGCGACGGGCCCGGCAGGCGCAGGCTGGAGGTCGGCTTCAACGCGATCGACGCGACCACCGGCTGGCCGGTGGAAATGCCACCGAGGATGCCGCCGGCATGGTTGCTGGCGAAGCCCTGCGGGGTCAGCAGGTCGCGGTGTTCGGTGCCCTTCTGTGCGGCGCTGGCGAAACCGTCGCCGATCTCAACGCCCTTCACCGCGTTGATGCTCATCAGCGCGGCGGCCAGTTCGCCATCGAGCTTGCCGTAGATCGGCTCGCCCCAGCCTGGCGGCACGTTGTCGGCCACCACGTCCACGCGCGCACCGACCGAATCACCGGACTTGCGCAAGGCATCCATGTACGCCTCCAGTTCCGGCACCTGTGCGGCGTGCGGCCAGAAGAAGGGATTGTCTTCCACCGCCGACCAGTCGAAACCGGCCGGGGTGATGTCGCCCAGCTGCGACAGGTAGCCGCGCACGGTCACGCCGAAGCGCTCGGCCAGCCATTTCTTGGCGACTACGCCGGCGGCCACGCGCATGGTGGTCTCGCGTGCCGAAGAACGGCCGCCGCCACGCGGGTCGCGGATGCCGTACTTGTGCCAGTAGCTGTAGTCGGCATGGCCCGGCCGGAACTGCTGGCCGATGTTGGCGTAGTCCTTGCTGCGCTGGTCGGTGTTGCGGATCAGCAGGGCGATCGGCGTGCCGGTGGTCAGGCCCTCGTACACGCCGGACAGGATCTCGACCTCGTCCGCCTCGCGGCGCGCTGAGGTGTGCCGGCTCTTGCCGGTAGCGCGACGCTGCAGGTCGTGGGCGAATTCGGCCGCGTCCAGCGCCAGCCCCGGAGGGCAGCCATCGATCACGCAGCCGATGGCCGGCCCGTGCGACTCGCCGAACGTGGTGACGGTGAACAGCTTGCCGAACGAATTGGAACTCACGGGCGCTGCGCCGCCAGTTCGGTGATGCGCGCGCTGTGGGCGATCAGCTCGCGGCATTCGACCGCGAAGATGCCCATCTGGCCAACCTTGAATTCGATCCAGGCGAAGTCGACTTCCGGCAGCAGCTTGATCAGGTGCTGCTCGGACTCGCCCACTTCACAGATCAGCAGACCGTCTTCGCTCAGGTGCAGCGGGGCATCGCGCAGGATCTTCAGCACCAGGTCCAGGCCGTCGTCGCCGGCACGCAGGCCCATCTCCGGCTCGTAGGAGTATTCCTGCGGCAGGGCATCGGTCTCGTCGTTGGTGACGTACGGGGGGTTGGTGACGATCAGGTCGTAGTGGCGACCGGTCAGGCCGTTGAACAGGTCCGACTTGAGCAGGGTCACGTTGTGCGCCTGCAGGCGCTCCTTGTTCTCCTCGGCCAACGACAGCGCGTCGTCGCTCAGGTCGACACCGTCCACTTCCCAGTTCGGGTAGTAGTGCCCCATGGCGATGGCGATGCAGCCCGAACCGGTGCACAGGTCCAGTGCACGATGCACGTCACGACCTGCCAGCCACGGCTCGAAACCGCACTCGATCAGCT
Organism: Stenotrophomonas sp. FR024; assembly: GCF_047500745.2. Classification (NCBI taxonomy): domain Bacteria; kingdom Pseudomonadati; phylum Pseudomonadota; class Gammaproteobacteria; order Lysobacterales; family Lysobacteraceae; genus Stenotrophomonas; species Stenotrophomonas sp. FR024. The sequence goes on along the minus strand of NZ_JAXAXM020000025.1, from coordinate 32,327 downwards.
CGGCGATCGGAGAGCGCGGCACCAGGGCGCGCGCGTCGCTCTTGAAACTCAGGCCGGCGAACCAGGCCTCACCGGTCAGGTAGGCGGCCGGGATGCGTTCGTCGATGCGACGCTGGAACAGTTCCAGCACGCGCACCTTCTCTTCCTGCAGCAGGCGCGCCTGGCCGTAGGCCGGCCCCAGATCGTGCGGCAGGTGCAGGCTGTGCAGCACCAGCTGGGTCGCTTCATCCAGCGCGTTGTCGTAGCTGTGCCCGAAGGTCAGCCCGGCTTCGTTGAAACGGCTGGTGCCGTAGCGGATCAGATCGATGATCGTGTGGAGTTCGGCGGCCGTTTCAGCGGTCATGGCGGTACTGCGGGCAAAGTGGCCCTCGATTATAGGGGCTGGCGCCCGCGGCGGCATCCGTTGCGGCAGAAACGATCGAGCCGCAGCCGGTATGATGGAGCCCACTTCGCGCGGGGGCTCCCATGTTCAATCGCAACGCCGGCATCATCCTGCTGATCGCCCTGGCGGCGGGTCTCGGCCTGCTGGCCGCCCAGCAGGTGTTCGCGCCGAAGCCGCCGGCCAATGCCCCGGCCACCGAAGCGATCACGCTGTACCCGCAGCCGCGCGAACTGCCCGACTTCAATCTGGCCCAGTCCGACGGCACCCGCCTGATCCCGGGCGAACTGAAGGGTCACTGGACCCTGGTGTTCCTGGGCTTCACCTTCTGCCCGGACGTCTGCCCGACCACCCTGGCCGAGCTGGCCGGCGCGCAGAACCAGTGGGAGGCCCTGCCCGACAGCCTGCGCCCGCGCGTGCTGTTCATCTCGGTCGACCCGGACCGTGACAGCGCCACCCGCCTCGGCGAGTACGTGCACGGCTTCCACAAGGACACTCTGGCCGCCACCGCCGATGTGCCCTCGCTGGAGCGCTTCGCCACCTCGCTGGGCTTCGTGTTCCAGAAGGTGCCGGGCAAGCACTTCGACGAGAACCCCGAGGATTACACCGTCGAGCACTCGGCCAGCCTGGCCGTGCTCGACCCGCAGGGCCGCCTTGCCGGCCTGGTGCGGCCCCCGTTCAACGCGCCGGCCATTGCCCGCGACCTGCAGAAGCTGACCGAGAAAACCGCCCCATGAGCCTCACCACCGCCCTGACGTACGCCCTGCCCCACCGCCTGCTGTCCTCGATGGCGCGTTCGCTGGCGTACTCGGACGATCCGCGCGTGTCGCGCTGGCTGATCGACACGGTCACCCGCAAGTTCAACGTCAATCTGGACGAAGCGGCCAACCCGGACCCGCGCAGCTATGCCACCTTCAACCAGTTCTTCACCCGTGCACTGAAGCCGGGCGCGCGCGTGGCCGATGCCGATCCGCGCAGCCTGGTGATGCCGGCCGACGGCCGCATCAGCCAGCTCGGCAGGATCGAAGCCGGCCGCATCTTCCAGGCCAAGGGCCAGTCGTTCACCGCCGCCGAACTGCTGGGCAGTGACGAGGACGCCAAGCCGTACAACGAAGGCCTGTACGCCACCGTGTACCTGTCGCCGCGCGACTACCACCGCGTGCACATGCCGTGGACCGGCACCCTGCGCGAAACCGTGCACGTGCCCGGCCGCCTGTTCAGCGTCGGCCCGGCCGCCGTCAACGGCGTGCCGCGCCTGTTCGCGCGCAACGAGCGCCTGGTCTGCCATTTCGACACCAGCTTCGGCCCGATGGTCAGCGTGATGGTCGGTGCGCTGCTGGTGTCCGGTGTGGAAACCGTGTGGAGCGGCGAAGAAATTCCGGCCTACGGTGACCGCATCACCCGCAAGGACTACCGCGGCCAGGGCATCCAGCTGGAGCGCTTCGCCGAGATGGCGCGCTTCAACTACGGCTCGACCGTGATCGTGCTGCTGCCGCCGGGCGTGGCCGAGTTCGCCCCGCAGCTGGGTGCTGAAAGCCCGGTGCAGCTGGGCCAGGCGCTGGCGAAGCTGCGCTGACAAAAAGGGGACGGAGGGGATTAAGTCGTTTATGCATAAACGACTTAATCCCCTCCGTCCCCTTTTTCCACAACGGAATGCCGGCCAGCGGCCGGCACTACCGGTACGCGCGTTACTGCAGGGCCGGAGCCGGGCCGACGTCCATGCCGTCGTAGTCTTCCACGCCCTTTTCCGCGGCCAGGGCAGCGAATTCCTGGTTGCGGCGGTCCAGCGAGGCTTCGTCGTGGATCTCCACGCGCTCCACATGCAGCACGTGGAACGGCGCGTCGCCCTCTTCCGGATCCTGTTCGAACAATTCCACGAAGGTGTAACCCTGCGCCTGCAGGTGCTGCGCCAGTGCCTGCAACGGCTCGGCAGTGGAGTGCACGAAGAAGTACCCCCACAGCAACGGGCCGGTGATGTCCCAGTCGGTGTTTTCGCGGAGGTTGGCGAACAGGTTGCGGGTGTCTTCGAGGTCCATGCGGATTCCAGGGTCGGGGGGATTACTTGTCGCAGCCCTGCAGCTTCAGCGTCTGGCCGTGGCGCAGGCTGTAGGCCGGGGCCTTCAGGCCATTGGCGCGGGCCAGGGTGGGCACGTCGCACTGGAACTTGGCCGCGATGGCACCCAGGGTTTCACCGCGGCCCACCTTGTGGCTGCGCACCGGCTTCGGGCGCGCCGCCGGGCGCGGCGTGGCCACCGGAGCAACCGGCGTGGTCGGCACGCTGGTGGACGCGGCCGCATCGGCCACCGGCACCACGCCGCCCACGGCCACGCTCCCGGTGTAGCTGGTCGCGGCCGGGCGCTTGATTGCTGCGTTCAGATCGGCGGTGATCAGCGTGCGGGCCAGGTCGGCACGCGGGCCACTGACGCAGTTGCGCTGGTACAGGCTGGCAATGCGGGTGGTGGCGTTGATCAGCGTGCCGGCCGGAATCCAGCCATCGGCCTCATAGCGCGGGTTGAGATTGCGCAGCGCGCGCATGTAGCCATCACGGGTGCCGTGGCTGCCCAGGCAGATGGTCAGTTCGTAGATGGTGGTGGACTTGGCCAGGCGCAGCGTGGCCGGCTGCGCACTGATCTTCGGCAGCTCCACGCCGTACTGCTGCGGGTGCAGGAAGATCCAGGCCGCGGCGATCACCATCGGCACGTAATCCTTGGTTTCACCGGGGAACTGGTTGTAGACGCTGTCGGTCCAGAAACTCTGGCCACCGCTCTGCTTGAACACGCGCGCGGCGCGGCCTTCGCCACCGTTGTAGGCGGCCACCGACATTTCCACGTTGTTGTTCAGTTCGCGCAGGCGCTCGTTGAGATAACTGGCGCTGGCTTCGGCGGCGCTGCGTGCGTCAAAGCGCGTGTCGAAGCCGGTGCCGTCCGGGCCCAGGCCGAAGCGGCGGCCGGTGGCCGGCATGAACTGCATCAGCCCGGCGGCGCCGGCACGCGAGGAGGCATGCACACGGCCGTTGGACTCCTTGGCCATGATGCCGAACAGCAGCGCCTCCGGCAGACCACGCTTTTCCCACTCCGGCCACATCACCGCGCGCAGGTTCTGGTAGTTCTCGTAGCTGGTCAGCAGCGCCGGGCGCATGTCGGTCAACCAGCGGCGGATGCCGGCCTGCACGGCGGGGTTGTACTCGACCATGGTGTCGAAGGCATGTCGCTTGTCGTTGAGCAGCGCTGCAGCGCGCGCGGCCTCCGGCACGTCGGCGGTAAGCGGGCCGATATGGTCGGGGTCGGCTTCCAGGCGGTCACCACCCTCATCGGCCACGTCATCGCTGGCAGCGGCATCAGCATCATGCTTGAGCAGGCGCTTGTAGCTGGCCAGCAGGGTGCCCATCTGGCAGCCCTTCTGCTTCACGCAGTCGTTGAGGACATCTTCCATGTCCTCCAGCGCGGCGTCCGCCTCGTTGCTGCCCTTGGGGTCGGCATTGGCGACCAGCAGCAGCGCATCGCTGTAGCGCTTCTCGGCGGCGGTCATGCGCTGCTGCAGCGCATCCACCTTCACCTTGTCCCGGGCCGAAACCCGCTGCGCATGGGCGTCGGGCGCCAGGGAAACCAGGCCGGCCAGGGCCAGCAGCGGCCAACCGCGGGAAATCAGGACAGGAACGGGCATTGATGGCACTGTGTGCGAAACAGGCAGGCAGAGTAGCGGCGCCGCCAAGGTCCGGGCAAGCCGACCTTCGGCCCGTCACCGCCGGCGGTTAACATTGGGCTATTCACCACAAGGGCTGGACCATGGATCCGATTCTGCTCGGCAAAGGCATCACCGACGATATTGCCGTCACCCTGCTGCCGAAACTCGGCAACCGCCACGGCCTGGTGGCCGGCGCCACCGGTACCGGCAAGACCGTGACCCTGATGACCCTGGCCGAGGGCTTCTCGCGGCTGGGCGTGCCGGTGTTCCTGGCCGATGTGAAGGGCGATGTGTCCGGCCTGGCCGTGCCCGGCACCGGTGCCGAGAACCTGCTCAAGCGCGCCGCCGAGATCGGCGTGGCCGACTACGCGCCGGCCGCCAGCCCGACCATTTTCTGGGACCTGTACGGCAAGCTCGGCCACCCGGTGCGCACTACGGTCAGCGAAATGGGCCCGACCCTGCTGGCACGCATCCTCGAGTTGAACGACACCCAGGCCGGGGTGCTCGATATCGTATTCAAGCTGGCCGACGATCGCGGCCTGCTGCTGCTGGACATGGATGACCTGCGCGCTCTGCTCGGCCTGGTTGCCGAAGAACGCAAGGACATCTCCACCGAGTACGGCCTGGTCAGCGCACAGTCGATCGCTGCCATCCAGCGCTCGGTGTTGCGCCTGGCACAGGATGGCGGCGAGAACTTCTTCGGCGAACCGGCCTTGGAACTGGCCGACATCATGCGGGTCAATCACGACGGCCGCGGCGTGATCGGCATCCTCGCCGCCGACCAGCTGGTGCTCAAGCCCAAGTTGTATTCCACCTTCCTGCTGTGGCTGCTGTCGGAGCTGTTCGAGCAGCTGCCGGAGGTGGGCGACCTGGACAAGCCGAAGCTGGTCTTCATCTTCGACGAGGCCCACCTGCTGTTCGACGACGCACCGGCCTCGCTGGTGCAGCGCATCGAGCAGGTGGTGCGCCTGATCCGCTCCAAGGGCGTGGGCGTGTATTTCTGCTCGCAGTTCCCCGACGACGTACCGGGCAACATCCTCGGCCAGCTCGGCAACCGCGTGCAGCACGCACTGCGTGCGTTCACCCCGCGCGACCAGAAGGCGGTGAAGACCGCTGCCGAGACCTTCGTGCCGAATCCGAAGCTGGACGTGGCCAAGGTGCTCAGTCAGCTCGGCACCGGCGAAGCACTGGTCTCCACGCTGCAGGACAAGGGCGTGCCGATGCCGGTGCAGCAGACGATGATCGCACCGCCGCGCTGCCGGATGGGGCCGATCACCGAGGCCGAGCGCGCCCAGGTGCGTGCCGGCAGCCCGGTCGGCAGCCGCTACGACACCGCGATCAACCGCGAATCGGCCGCCGAGCTGCTGGCCCAGCGTGCGCAGAAAACAGTCGAGCAGGCGCAGGCTCCCGCCGCCCGCAGCCGCGAGCAGGACGAAGCGCAGGAAGGCGGTTTCGGCCAGGCGATCAAGGATGCGATCTTCGGCACCAAGCGCCGCCAGGGCATGATCGAGACCATGGCCAAGCAGACCACGCGTACCGTTGGCACCAAGCTGGGCAACCAGATCGTGCGCGGCCTGCTGGGCGGCATCTTCGGCGGCAAACGCTGACCTGCCCTCCCGGGGTCGGAGGCCTTTCCTGTGGAAAGGACCCGGCCCCATCGTTCCCCTGAAAAGAAGTCGCACCACATGTCGCGTTGGCGCCCCCCTGCAGAAAAGAGTACCGCCCTGATCACCGCCTCCGGCCACGCCCGGTTGAAGGCCGAACTGGATGAGCTGTGGCGCGTGCGCCGCCCGGAGGTGGTGAAGGCGCTGGCCGCTGCTGCAGCGGAAGGCGATCGTTCGGAAAACGCCGAGTACACCTATCGCAAGAAGCAGCTGGGTGAAATCGACCGCCGCGTGCGCTACCTGACCAAGCGGCTGGAATCGCTGCGCGTGGTCGACACCACGCCGACCGATCCGCAGGCGGTGTTCTTCGGTGCGTGGGTGGAACTGGAGAACGTGGACAGTGGCGACACCAGCCGCTATCGCATTGTCGGCCCGGATGAGACCGACGCAGGCCTGGGTTGGATCAGCATCGATTCGCCGCTGGCACGTGCACTGCTGAAGAAGCGGCTGGATGATGAATTCTCGGTGGAGCTGCCCGGCGGCCAGTTCACCTTTGCGGTAATCGGGGTGGAATACGAGCCGTTGTAGAGTCGACTGTCAGTCGACTACCGCGCGAAGCGCGGCACAAACCTCCGCAGCCGGACGGCAAACGCACCGCGATCCTCAATCGCGGTTGATGACTCGCCGAAGCCATCTGTCAGGCGTTCACGGCCTCGGAACGAAGAGCAGTCGACTGACAGTCGACTCTACATAGCCCCGTGCAACGGCGGCGGATACTGGCGGCCGGCACGCAACGGGCGGAAGTACGCGGCATCTGCATAGAAGTCGGCGTCCTGTCTCTCGTGCCAGCCCGGAACTCCAGCCAACGGCAGCGGACGCAACTGCAGGGGATCGGTCACTGCCCTGCCTTCGGCAATGGCCGCGGTCACCGCGTCAACACAGGTGTCATCGGCTTTGCCGTGCACCACCACGCACTTGCCCACCAGCCGGCGGCCCGGCAGCAGCGCCTGCTCCATCAGCGCGTGCCCGAATACCGCAGCGATGGCGATGTCACCGCTCAGCCAGTGTCTCGATTCGAACAGCGCACACCAGTCGTGCACATCCCAGGCAGCCAGCAGCGTGTGATCGCGCACACGCACGATCACGCCGGTTTCGTCGAACTGGGTCAGTGCCGCCTGCGCGCGGTTGCGCTGACCCGGCGGCATCGCCTCGATATGCCGGCACTGCTGCGCATTGAGCGCCTGCTTGAGCTGCGGGTAGTGGGCCCACACCAGTGCGTTGAACAGGTCATGCCAGTTGTCGGCGCGGGTGGCGATGCGGCCCTGTGCGATGCGGGCTTCGTAGTGCAGGCCGTCGGCCAGCAGCCTGGCATCCTGCTCGACCAGCTGCTTGCCGGGCAGCGCGAGGCGTGCCTCGAGCGCTGCAATGGACGGCCACTCCGGGCCTTCCAACAGATCACGAACGTCGCGCAATCCGGCAAACACCGGGTGCCCGAACACCTGTGGATCGACCGCCGCACGCGGCGGCGGCACGAAGCGGCGGGCGCCGCTGCCGTCACCGGCGGCGGCCGTCGCCGCGGTCACAGCATCTTGAGATCGAATGCCGGGCGGGTGGCGGCCGGCAGCGCGTCACCGTACAGGTCGTGCTCGTCGCTCTCGGTGATGTCCACGTCGACGAACTCACCCACGCGCAGCGGCACCTGGTCGGCATTCTGGATGTGCACCAGGCCATCGATCTCCGGCGCATCGGCCTTGGAACGGGCCACGGCGATGTCACCTTCGATGGCATCGACCAGGCACTGCTGCACGGTGCCGATCTTGGCTTCCAGGCGCGCGGCGGAAATCTGCGCCTGCTTCTCCATGAAACGGGCCAGGCGCTCCTGCTTCACTTCTTCCGGCACGGCATCGGGCAAGTCGTTGGCGGTGGCGCCCTCGACCGGTGAGTAGGCAAACGCACCGACGCGATCCAGCTGTGCCTCGTCCAGGAACGACAGCAGTTCTTCGAACTCGGCCTCGGTCTCGCCGGGGAAGCCAACGATGAAGGTCGAACGCACAGTGATGTCCGGGGCGATGCGGCGCCAGTTCTGCACGCGCTCCAGGGTCTTCTCGACCGCACCCGGACGCTTCATCAGGCGCAGGATGCGCGGGCTGGCGTGCTGGAACGGGATGTCCAGGTACGGCAGGATGCGGTTTTCGGCCATCAGCGGCACCACCTCGTCCACGTGCGGGTACGGGTAGACGTAGTGCATGCGCACCCACGCATCCAGCTCGGACAGGCCTTCGCACAGCGCCTTCAAACGGGTCTGGTAGGCCTTGTCGCGCCACATCTTCTCGGCGTACTTCACGTCCACGCCGTAGGCCGAGGTGTCCTGCGAAACCACCAGCAGTTCACGCACGCCACCACGCACCAGGCGCTCGGCTTCACGCAACACCTCGTCAACCGGGCGCGAGACCAGCTTGCCGCGCATCGACGGAATGATGCAGAAGCTGCACTTGTGGTTGCAGCCTTCGGAAATCTTCAGGTAGGCGTAGTGGCGCGGGGTCAGCTTGATGCCGTAGTCGGGCACCAGGTCCACGAACGGATCGTGCTTGGGCGGCAGTGCTTCATGCACCGCTTCCATCACGCTCTGGTAATCCTGCGGGCCGGATACCGCCAGCACGTTGGGGTACGCCTCGCGGATCTGCTCCGGGCGCTTGCCCAGGCAACCGGTGACGATCACCTTGCCGTTCTGGTTCATCGCTTCGCCAATGGCATCCAGCGACTCAGTCACCGCCGAATCGATGAAGCCACAGGTGTTGACCACCACCACGTCGGCCGAATCGTAGGACGGGACGATGTCGTAGCCTTCCGAGCGGAGCTGGGTGAGGATGCGCTCGGAATCGACGAGGGCCTTCGGGCAGCCAAGGCTGACGAAGCCGACTTTGGGGTTCAGCTGGGACATGGAATCGCGGGACTCTGGGGGCCTGGGCCCCTGCCGGCATGGCAGGGGTTCCTGGGGGCCGGGGGCCTGAAAGGGCGCCAGTATACCGGGGTTGGCGGCCACGCTCTGAACGGCCAGCCGCCCGATCACGCACAACCGCTGACGCCGCGCTAACCGGCGCAGCACCGACAATGCAGCTCTGTTCCCAGCAACGAAGAAGATGACGATGGCCGAGTGGATCACCCTGGATACGCATCACGGCCCGGTACGGGCCTGGCAGGCCCTGCCGGAAGGCACCGCGCGCGGCGGCCTGGTGGTGGTGCAGGAAATTTTCGGCGCCAATCCGCACATCCGCAGCGTGGCCGAGCGCTTCGCGGCTGAAGGCTATGCGGTGCTGGCGCCCTCGTTCTTCGACCTGCTCGACGGCCCCGACGCCGATCCGGACGCGCTGCCCTACGACGCCGAAGGCGTGAAACAGGGCCTGGAACGGGTTGGCGCGCTGGGCATGGAACGGGCGCTGGAGGTGGTGCGGGCCGCGGCAACCCGGCTGGCACCGCAGGGCAAGGTCGGCACCGTCGGCTACTGCTGGGGCGGCACGGTGGCGATGCTGTCCGCAGTGCGCCTGGGGCTGCCGTCGGTCAGCTACTACGGTGCGCGCAACGTGCAGTTCCTCGACGAAATGCCCAAGGCCCCGGTGATCTTCCACTTCGGTGCCCAGGACCGCAGCATCCCGTCGGAAGCGGTCCAGGCCCACCGTGAGAAGCTGCCGCAGATGGCCACCTATGTCTATCCGGCCGATCACGCCTTCAACCGGGAGGTCGGACATGCGTATGATCCAGACAGCGCCACCCTGGCGCTGCAACGCACCCTGGACTTCTTCTCGGAGCATCTTGGATGAGCGAATTCGAACTCGATTCACGCCTGGCCACCGATAGCGTGCTGGTGGCGGAAGGACCGTTGTCGCAAGTGCGGCTGATGAACGACGAACGATTCCCCTGGCTGGTACTGGTACCGCGCCTGGCCGGGGTGACCGAGTGGATCGAGCTGGACGGCGAGCAGCAGGACAAGCTGCGCACCGAGCTCAACCGCGCCTGCAAGGCCCTGAAGGGCGCCGACGGGGTGGAAAAGATCAACATCGGGGCGTTGGGCAACATCGTGCGCCAGCTGCACTTCCATGTGATCGGCCGCCATGACGGTGATCCGGCCTGGCCGGGCCCGGTCTGGGGCAGCGGCCAGGCGCACCGCTACGAGCCGGGTGCGCTGGACCAGCATGTCGCCTACTGGAAGGAACGGCTAGGATATCCAGCCCAGTCCTGAGCGTTTGCCGACCCGATGCGATTCAACCTCGTTGCCGCCGTCCTGCTGATCCTGATCGGCCTGTTCATGCTCGCCAGCAATCTCGGCTGGACGCACCTGAACCTGTCCAAGCTGCTGTTGACCTGGTGGCCGGTGGCACTGGTGGGCGTGGGCATCGCGATGCTGTTCGGTCGCGGGAAATAAGCTGGCGCCGGGCCATGCCCGGCGAGCGCAGCGTGTGGCCGCACCCATGAAAACGCCGGGCATGCCCGGCGTTTTCGTCATGCGATGGCGCGCCGCTCAGGTCCGCGGCAGGGTCACGCCGGTCTGGCCCTGGTACTTGCCACCACGATCGCGGTACGACGTCTCGCAGATGTCATCGGCGGCCGCCTGGAAGAACAGCATCTGCGCCACGCCTTCATTGGCGTAGATGCGCGCTGGCAGCGGCGTGGTGTTGCTGAATTCCAGGGTGACGTGGCCTTCCCACTCCGGCTCCAGCGGGGTCACGTTGACGATGATGCCGCAGCGCGCGTAGGTGCTCTTGCCCAGGCACACCACCAGGGTGTCGCGCGGGATGCGGAAGTACTCCACGGTGCGCGCCAACGCGAAGCTGTTGGGCGGGATGATGCATTCATCGCCGACGATATCCACGAAGCTGCCCGGGTCGAAGTGCTTGGGATCGACGATGGTCGAGTTGATGTTGGTGAACACCTTGAACTCGCGCGAGCAGCGCACGTCGTAGCCGTAGCTGGAGGTGCCATAGCTGACGATGCGCTCGCCGTTGGCCTGCTTGACCTGCCCGGCCTCGAACGGCTCGATCATGCCGTGCTGCTCGGACATGCGGCGGATCCAACGGTCACTCTTGATGCTCATGCTTTGTCCTGGGGTACGAGGGGGCGCGAGGATTCTAGCAGGGGGCCGGGCGTCGCCGGCGGCCCCTGCCCTGGCACTTACAGCAGCGACGACAGGATCGGGATCGAGGCACGCGGACGCTTGCCAACCTCCTCGATCAGGCGCTGGGCGGCATGGCGGTAGGCCTGGGCCGGGACCGAATCCGGCTGGGCCACGGTGATCGGGGTACCGGAATCGCCCTGCTCGCGGATGCCGATCTGCAGCGGCAACGAACCCAGCAACGGCACGCCGTACTGCGCGGCCATGCGCTCGCCGCCGCCCTCGCCGAACAGGTGCTCGACATGCCCGCAGCTGCTGCAGGTATGCACCGCCATGTTCTCGACGATGCCGAGCACCGGCACCTCGACCTTCTCGAACATCTTCAGCGCCTTCTTCGCATCCAGCGTGGCGATGTCCTGCGGGGTGGTGACGATCACCGCGCCGGCCAGCGGGATCTTCTGGGTCAGGGTCAGCTGGATGTCACCGGTGCCCGGTGGCAGGTCGATCAGCAGGTAGTCCAGGTCATCCCACAGGGTGTCATTGAACAGCTGGGTCATCGCCGAGGTGGCCATCGGTCCACGCCAGATCATCGGCGTGTCTTCTTCGATCAGGTAGCCGATCGACATGGTGTCCACGCCGAACGCACGCAGCGGCTCGATGCTCTTGTTGTCGGGGCTTTCCGGGCGACCGGACAGGCCCAGCATGGCCGGCACGCTCGGCCCGTAGATGTCCGCATCAAGCACGCCCACGCGTGCGCCGAGCTGCTGCAGGGCCACGGCCAGATTGACCGCAGTGGTCGACTTGCCGACGCCGCCCTTGCCCGAACCAACCGCGATCACGTTGCGGATGCGGGCATGCGGCGTAAGTCCCTTCTGGACCTGGCTTGCATGGGGACGGCGGGGAGAACTGTTCACAACGAGCACCGGCGGGGTCAGGGGGAATAACCGAGCATCATACAAGCTGGACGTAACCTGACTGAAATTCAGGATTGCTACAGATTCGTGCACAGATTGTTAAGTTCATGTTACGTTCGACCCGCACTGTTTTGGGCTGCGGAGCTGGCATTTCCAGCCCGCGCGATGGCGCATGCGCAGTGCCGTTTTTGTTTTTGCTCTCCAATGGAACTACATGAACTACGTAAGCAACACCGCACGTCGCAACACGCTCGCCGTCGCCCTGATTTCCGCTCTGATGGCCGCCGCCCCGGCAATGGCCCAGGACAAGGCGACCAACCTGGACAAGATCACCGTCACCGGTTCGCTGATCCCGCAGACCCAGGTTGAAACCCAGACCCCGGTGATGTCCATCACCGCCCAAGACATCCAGACCCGCGGCTTCAGCAGTGTTGCTGAAGTGCTGCAGCAGTCGTCGCTGACCACCGGCGGCCTGCAGGGTGGCCAGACCTCGGGTTCGTTCACCCAGGGCGCCGAAGCTGCCGGCATGTTCGGCCTGAACCCGGGCTACACCAAGTACCTGATCAACGGCCGCCCGATGCTCTCGTATCCGGCGCTGTACAACGGCAGCGAAACCTTCAACAACATCAGCGGCATTCCGATCGACATCGTCGAGCGCATCGAAGTGCTGCCGGGCGGCCAGTCCTCGCTGTACGGCTCGGACGCGATCGCCGGTGTGGTCAACATCATCCTGAAGGAGCGCATGGACGGCGGCACCATGACCCTCCGTGGCGGCACCTACACCGAAGGCGGTGGCAGCAACATCCGCTTCAGCGCCGCCAAGGGCATCAACGCCTTCGACGACCGCTTCCATGCACTGTTCAACGTGCAGATCGAGAACGGCAGCCCGATCTGGGGCTACCAGCGCGACATCACCCGCCAGAACAACCCGGTCGGCTACACCGCGCAGGTTCCGTCGAACGACTTCGCCGTCATCACCAACGCTGACAACAAGCTGCTGATGATGGACCCGAGCCGTTGCGCGAACGTCGCTGGGCTGTATGACGGCACCACTGTGGTCGGCCAGCGCCCGTCGGGCGAGTCCTGCGGTTCGGTGTACAGCGCCGGCTACAAGACCCTGAAGAACGGCAAGAACAGCGGCCAGTTCTACTCGTCGATGACCTTCGACGTGAACGACAACTTCCAGCTGTTCGCCGATGTGCTGTACAGCAAGGAAAAGACCGAGTTCACCTCCGGCTCCAGCGCCCTGTGGTGGGGCACCAAGTCGAGCCTGGGCAGCTTCTACGACCAGGGCCTGGGCAAGGTCGTGAACCTGCAGCGCGCCTTCGCGCCGGAAGAAATCGGCCCGGGCCACTACAACAACATCATGAACTCCGACGAAAGCCGTGCCTACCAGGTCACCCTGGGCGGCAAGGGCATGGTCGGCGACTGGGACTACAGCGCCAGCTTCACCCGTGGTGAGTACCGCCTGGACCAGAACCGCTTCGTGCGCTGGAAGGACAAGATCGATGGCTTCTTCGGCGACAACGTGCTGGGCCCCAAGCTGGGCACCACCGCTGATGGCTTCGACATCTACAACCCGGACTACGCGGCCTTCTACTCGCCGATCACTCCGGACCAGTTCGCCAGCTTCACCGGCTACGGTACCCACCGCAGCAAGACCTGGCAGAACCTGGGCCGCGTGCAGGTGACCAACGGCTCGCTGTTCAGCCTGCCGGGCGGTGACGCCGGCCTGGCCGTTGTGCTGGAAGGTGGCAGCGAAGGTTGGGACTACTCGCCGGACCAGGCGTTCGTCAAGGGCAACGTATGGGGCACCACCGCCGTCGCCGGTGCCGGCCACCGCAGCAACTACGCGGTCACCAGCGAGCTGCGCATGCCGCTGCACGACAAGCTGACCGTCAGCGCGTCGGGCCGCTATGACGCCTTCAAGATCGCCGACAAGACCGTCGACAAGGCCACCTACAGCATCGGTCTGGAATTCCGTCCGATCGAGAGCCTGCTGCTGCGCGGCAAGTACGGTACCGCTTTCCGCGCACCGACCCTGTCCGATGCCTTCCAGGGCATGAGCGGTTCGTACTCGTCCGGCCAGAACGACTACTACCGCTGCAGCCAGATGGGTTACGGCCTGCGTGACGAGGCCTGCTCGTTCTACAAGAATACTTCGGTGTACAGCGAAAAGTCCGGCAACCCGGACCTGAAGCCGATCACCGCCGACGTCTGGAGCGCAGGCGTGGTGTGGGCTCCGGTCAGCAACTTCTCGCTGTCGGCCGACTACTACAACTGGAAGATCAAGAACGAGGTCAAGACCCTCAGCAGCGACCAGCTGCTGCTGGCCGAGTACCAGTGCCACAACGGCCTGCCGAACAACACCTCGGCCAGCTGCGGTGACGTGACCAACTGGGTGTCCCGCGATGCCGGTGGCAACCTGACCCGCGTGTACACGCCGAAGCTCAACGTTGCCAGCCAGAACCTGGAAGCGGTGACCGTGGCGGCCAAGTACCAGCAGGATATCGGCCGCTTCGGCTCGCTGATGTTCTCCGGCAACTACACCAACATGCTGAAGCGTGAAGTGCAGCCGATGCCGGGTGCCGCCAAGCTGGATCTGCTGAGCGATCCGTACAACATGTGGTACTACGACAACTTCGCCAAGGTCCGCGGCGATCTGTCGGTGGCCTGGAACATCGCCAAGTTCACCACCACCGTGTACGCCAACTACGTCGGCAGCACCCCGAACTACCTGGCCTACACCGGCCGCAGCTACGGCTACGTCCACTCCTCCGGCGCCAAGGCCGGCAAGTGGGGTTCGTACACCACGTACAACCTGAGCATGAACTACCAGGCACAGGAAGATCTGGTCCTGTCGCTGATGGTCAACAACGTGTTCAACAAGCTGCCGGAAGGCCAGCGCTACAACTACCCGGGCAACGAATCGACCCCGTTCAATGACGGCTTCTACAGCGTCTACGGCCGCCAGATCTCGGCCCAGGTCAAGTACAACTTCTGATCCCGTCGTTTTCCGGACTTCGTGTCTGGACCAGGCCCCGCTTCGGCGGGGCCTTTTTTTTGGTTCCAGGAAGCCTTCGGTAAAGCATTGATGCAGAAGCAGCAAATGCACTACGAAAGAATGTCTTTCATATCGCCATCTTTTGAAACACTCCAAAACAATTGGCGTTAGTCATTGATATACCGCCATTTTTCAGGCAAAAGCCCGATTGACGAAATGACGATCGTGTGTTCCCTGCGTTAAGTGCGTGTTACGGTCCGGCTGAATGGAATGCAACTGAACAGATCGTTAAGCCGACACGGAAGCCGGTAGCCAAGACATCGCTCACTACGGGGATTTTCCATGTCTCGCCATCGTTCCACACTCTCGCGCCACCCACTGACGCTCGCCCTGCTCGGCACACTGCTCGCCTCCGGCACGGCCCTGGCGCAAAGCGGCAACGCACCGACCCAGCTTGACCGCGTGACGGTCACCGGTTCGCTGATTCCGCAGACCGAGATCGAGAACCACACACCGGTCCTGACCGTGACCGCCGAGGACATCCAGACCCGCGGCTTCACCAGCGTTGCCGATGTCCTGCAGCAGTCCTCGCTGTCCACTGGCGGCCTGCAGGGTGGCCAGACCTCGGCCTCGTTCACCCAGGGCGCCGAAGCCGCCGGCATGTTCGGCCTCAGCCCGGGTTACACCAAGTACCTCATCAACGGCCGCCCGATGCTTTCATATCCGGCGCTGTACAACGGCGGCGATACGTTCAACAACATCAGCGGCATTCCGATCGACATCGTCGAGCGCATCGAGATCCTGCCGGGCGGCCAGTCCTCACTGTATGGCTCCGATGCGATCGCTGGCGTGGTCAACATCATCCTCAAGGAACGCATGGATGGTGGCGTCCTCAACGTCCGTGGCGGCGCCTACAGCGAAGGCGGCGGCAACAGCTTCCGCTTCAGCGGCGCCCGCGGCTTCAATGGTGTCGATGACCGCTTCCACGCGCTGGTCAACGTGCAGTACGAAAAGACCAGCCCGATCTGGGGCTACCAACGCGATCTGACCAAGGTCAACAACCCCGACGGCTACAGCCCGCAGTACGTTTCCAACGATTTCCTGGTGCTGCTGCCGGCCAACAACAACCGTTACGCGATGATGGACCCGAACCTGTGCGCCAACGTCGCCGGGCAGTTCGATGGCACCACCGTGCTCGGCACCCGCCCCACCGGCCAGGCATGCGGCTCGACCTATGGCACCGGCTACAAGACCATCAAGAACGGCAAGGAAAGCGCGCAGATCTACAGCTCTGCCACCTTCGACGTGAATGACAATTTCCAGCTGTTCGGCGATGCGCTGTACAGCCTGGAAGAGGTCAAGTACGCGACGGGTTCCGGCTACACCTGGTGGGGCACCTCTTCCGGTTGGGGCCGCTTCTACGACCAGGCCAGCGGCCAGTACATGAACCTGCAGCGCGTGTTCGCCCCGGAAGACATCGGCGGCGCCGGCTACCGCGACATCATGAACACCGACCGCAACAAGGCCTATCAGGTGACGCTGGGCGGCCGCGGCACGGCCGGCAACTGGGACTACAGCCTCAGCTTCACCCGCGGCGAGTACAAGCTGACCGAGCGCAACTTCGTGCGCTGGAATGACCCGATCAACGATTACTTCGAACAACGCGTGCTCGGCCCGGTGCTGGGAACCACCAGCACCGGCTACGACATCTACAGCCCGAACTGGGAAGCGTTCTACGCGCCGCTGCCGGCCGGTGACTTCCAGACCTTCACCGGCTACAGCTACAGCCAGAGCCGCACCTGGCAGAACCTGGCCCGTGCACAGGTCACCAATGGATCACTGTTCAAGCTGCCCGGTGGCGACGCCGGCCTGGCCGTGGTCGTTGAAGGTGGAAGCGAAGGCTGGGACTACAGCCCCGATCCGGGCCTGATGGATGGCAGCGTCTGGGGCACCACGGCGGTCTCCGGTGCTGGCCACCGCAGCAACTATGCGGTGACCGGCGAACTGCGCCTGCCCCTGCATGACATGCTGACGGTGACCGGTTCCGGTCGCTACGACGCCTTCAAGATCGGCAGCAACACCGTCGACAAGTCCACCTACAGCATCGGCGTCGAGTTCCGTCCGATCGAAAGCCTGCTGTTCCGCGGCAAGTACGGTACGGCGTTCCGCGCTCCGACCCTGTCCGACGCATTCCAGGGCCGTAGCGGCTACTACGCCAACGGCTCCACCGACTACTACCGCTGCGGCCAGTTGGGCTACGACCCGGCCAACACCACCGGCTGCCCGTATGACAGCGTCTCGGTGTTCGGCACCCGCGCCGGCAACCCGGACCTGGAACCGATCACCGCCGACGTCTGGAATGCAGGTGTTGTGTGGGCACCGATCAACAACCTGTCGCTGTCGGTGGACTACTACAACTGGAAGATCAAGAACGAGGTCGATACGCTCAGCTCCGACCAGCTGCTGCTGGCTGAGTACTACTGCCGTGGCGGCCAGGCCAACAACACCTCGGCCAGCTGCCAGAACGTCAACGACTGGATCACCCGCGATGCGTCCGGCGTGCTGGACGAGATCTACACCCCGAAGATGAACGTCGCCCGCCAGAACCTGGAAGCGCTGACCGCCAGCTTCAAGTACGTGCACGACATGGGCCGCTTCGGTTCGCTTCAGTTCTCGGGCAACTACACCGACATGCTCAAGCGCGAACTGCAGCCGCAGCCGGGCGATGAGTTCCTGGACCTGCTGCGTGACCCGTACGCGATGTGGGTGTACGACTCGTACGCCAAGGTGCGCGCCGATGGTTCGGTCGGCTGGGCCAAGGACAAATGGACCACCACCCTGTATGCCAACTACATTGGCAAGACGCCGAACTACATGGCGTACGTGGGCAATGGCTACGACTACGTCCACAGCTCCGGCTACAAGGCAGGCAAGTGGGGCTCCTACACCACTTACAACCTGAGCGTGAACTACCGTGCATTGGACAACCTGACCCTGTCGCTGATGGTCAACAACGTGTTCAACAAGATGCCGGACAACCAGCGCTTCAGCTTCGCCGGCACCAGCGGCCAGCCGTACAACAATTACCTGTACAACGCCTACGGGCGTGCCATCTATGTGCAGGCCAAGTACGAGTTCGGCGATCACTGATCCAGGCCCTTGCCGCACCAAAGACCCCGCCCCGGCGGGGTCTTTTTTTGCTGGCCGTCCCTCCAGGGCGTGACGCGCGCCCGGGCATTCACGCCAAGTTGACTGGATTCACGTCTTCGTTCATCTTCAGGTCATATTGATGTGCCCGCCACAAGGACCCTGCCGACCATGGAACTGCGCTTGTCCCCCGCCCGCCTTGGCGCCGCCGCACTGGCGGCGCTGTGCATTGCCCCTGCCCTCGCAAGCCCTCTGCCAGCCGAGGATTTCGCCAAGATCCCCACCATCCAGTCGGTCACCATGAGCGCCGACGGCAAGCAGCTGGTCGCGATCGTCGCCGCGCCCGGCAGCGACAACAGCGATACCGCCCTGGCCAACTGGAACCTGGATAACCTCGGCGCCGGTCCGGTCGCCATCACGCCATCCGGTGACCGGATGAAGTTCATCGCGGCAAGCGCACTGAAGGCGGGACGCAACCTCGTCATCGGACGCCAGGAATGGACAGGCAAACTCGGCGGCTGCGGTGAAGGCAACAGTACGGGAGCCACCAAGACCTTCCTGACCAAGGCCTACCTCACCGACGCCACCCAGACCAAGTTCGACGAGGCGTTCGCCAACAACACCCGCACGCTCGGGGTCAGCCCCGAGACCCTTCGCTGCCTCGAACTTGCAGGTACCGCCTCGCTCGTCCATGGGCTGCCGCTGGATGCAGACAGGGTCATCATCAGCCAGCTCAATGAGGCCACGCTGCAGGCCAACTACTATCGCTTCAACCTGCGCACGGGCCAGACCGAACTGCTGTTCAAAGGCAGCTCCCGCACGTCACCCGGCCTGTTCCATCCCCGCACAGGTGAAGTCCTTACCCAGACCCAGGTCGAATCCGCCGGCTCCGACGATTTCGAACAACGCATTCTGATCAAGAACAGCGCCGGCCAGTTCGAAGTGCACGCCCCCCTGACCACCCGACTGAGCGAACGCTATACGGTGGAAGTCGTCGGCATAGACGATGACAGCGGCAAGCTGTACGTGCTGACCGACCAGTTCTCGGATCTGGTGCAGGCGCGACTGTACGATCCTGCCAAAAAGGAGTTCGACAAGGAGCCTCTGGCCGCCCATCCCTCCTTCTCGATCAGTTCACTGATCCTGGGCACGCGCAAGAGCAACTTCAACCAGGTCCTCGGCTTCTATATCGACGGTCCGCAGCGACAGGCCGTGTACGTGGATCCGCAGATGAAGGCCCTGCAGGAGGGCCTGCAGAAAGCCTATCCCGGCCTGAGCATCTACATCACCGGCTACAACGACGACCTTTCGCGCGTCCTGTTCACCACGGAAAGCAACCGCAACCCGAAGAGCTACTTCATCCTGGCTGATCGCAAGAATGTCGTGCCGCTGGGCAGCGAGCGCCCCTGGGTGGACAGCAAGCAGATCGGTGAACAACGCTGGGTGACCTACACCGCACGCGATGGGCTGCAGATTCCAGCGATTCTGGATCTCCCGCCGGGCTGGAAGCAGGGCGACGGCCCGCTGCCGGCACTCGTTCATCCGCACGGCGGGCCGTGGGCACGCGACTACACCGGCTGGGATGCATCCGGCTGGGTGCCGTTCTTCACTTCGCGCGGCTACGCCGTGTTGCGCCCTCAGTACCGCGGCAGCGCCGGCCTTGGCCGCAAGCTCTGGCTGGCAGGTGACGCCGAGTGGGGCCAGAAGATGCAGGACGACAAGGATGACGGCGCCGCCTGGCTGGTCTCACAGGGCATCGCCGCCAAGGACCGTATCGCGATCTTCGGCTATTCCTACGGCGGCTTCGCGGCTGCCGCCGCGACAGTGCGCAGCCCCTCCCCTTACCAGTGCGCCATCGCTGGCGCCCCGGTCACCGATCTTGGCCGGCTGGGCACCTCCTGGAGCCAGAACCGCCTGCAACGCATCCTGCAGGGGCGCACGGTGAAGGGCATGGACCCGATGCAGAACACTGCGAAGGCCACGATTCCTCTGCTGACCTTCGTCGGCGACCGTGACGTACGCACGCCGTCCTTCCATGCGAGGAACTTCTACAACGGCGTACAGGGCAAGGTCCCAGCCCGGTTCGAGCTGATCCCCGACATGCCGCACAGCATGCCGTGGTACCCCGCGCACTTCCGGACGACATTGACGCTCATGGCCGACTACCTGAGCAAGGATTGCGGCCCCGGCGGCCTCTGATCCCTCCCCGGGCACCCTCGCTTTCACCAAGCCCCTGCCGGCCAGGCAGGGGCTTTTTCATGCCCCAAATACTGAATTTCCCCATAACAACAGCAAGTTAAGAGATTTTAATATTCATGTTGCATTTACTTTACGCGACTCATACACTCCATTAACCGAAGCATAACAAGTGGGGATCAAAACGAAATGCGCAACGCCAACCGCCAATCAAAGCCAAGCCGCGTCCCGTTGACTCTTGCTGTGCTGGCCTGCCTGCAGGTCGCACCGGCTCTGGCCCAGGAATCCACCCAGCAGGAAGCAAAGGCGTCAAGCAGCTCAAGCGCTTCCACCCGCGCAACCGATCTTGACAAGGTTACGGTCACCGGCTCCCTGATCCGCCGTGCGGACTACGAGACCACGTCGCCGGTGTTCACCATCAACGCCGAAACCAATGCGAAGCAGGGCCAGGTCAACGTGGCCGAGTTCCTGCAGAAGTCGGCCATCGGTTCGGCCGAAACCCAGATCACCCACCAGTTCGGCGGCTTCGTCGTGGACGGCGGCACCGGCGTACAGACCGTGTCGCTTCGCGGCCTGGGCGCCAACCGCACCCTGGTGCTGCTCGATGGCCAGCGCCCCGGCCCGGCCGGTACCCGTGGCGCCGTCGGCGCCTTCGACCTGAACGTCATTCCCACCGCCATCCTGCAGCGTGCCGAGATCGTGAAGGACGGTTCGTCCTCGATCTATGGTTCCGACGCCGTGGCCGGTGTGGTCAACCTGATCACCAAGAAGAACATCGAGCGCCCGGAGCTGACCGTTACCGGCCGCGTCCCGACCGAAGGCGGCGGTGAAGTGTTCTCGGCGTCGCTGGCCAATGGCTGGAACTTCGAGAAGGGCAGCATCATCGCTGCCGTCGAGTGGTATCAGCACAACGAGCTGACCCGCGGCGACCGCGACTTCCTCAACTGCAGCAACGACCTGGTCAAGGACGCCGACGGCAACCGCATCGACCGCGAAGATCGTTCGCTCAATGCCGGTACGCCGCTGGCCAACTGCGTCAACATGCTGCACAACGTGGTCGACATCGGCAGCACCCGCTATGTGCCGTCGGGTGATGGCACCACTGTCGGCCCGCTGCCGGGCTACCGCCCGCGCAAGACCCAGAGCTACGCGCGCGGCCAGGCCTTCTTCGATGAGCCGGTGAACTTCGCGCGCTGGGGCCAGGGCCACATCATCAACAAGCAGGAGCGGAAGACCGCCTACGTGGCCACCGACTTCGGCTTCGATTCGGTCAACTGGAAGACCCAGTTCCTGTTCAACCGTCGCGAAACCGAGACGTTCTCCTGGCGCCAGTTCTTCCCGTATGCCTACATCCCGGGTACCGAGATCGTCGCCAACCCGGTGATGCTGTTCAAGTCCCAGCAGGATGTCACCGTCGATTACTTCTACGCCGCCACCAAGCTTGACGGCCTGTTCAAGGGCACCGACACCTGGGCGTGGGAAGTCAACGCGAACTTCAGCCACTCCAGTGGCAAGTACGGCAATCTGGCCATCCAGGCCTCCAAGAGCGGCGACCTGGACTACACCGACGCGCCGCCGGCGGTGAACTACTTCGACCCGGACTACCTGAGCGGCCGCAAGGTCGACGAGCTGGTCGACAAGCTCGGTGCGTGGGACTGGGGCAAGACCACTTACAAGCAGGCTACCATCAACGCCGTCGTCAGCGGCGACCTGTTCGAGATGCCGGCCGGTGCGGTCGGTTTTGCGGGCGGCCTGGAATACCGCTATTACTCGCTCAACGACCAGCCGAGCGAACTGTCCCGCACTGGCGACATCTGGGGCTCGTCCTCGGCTGATGTGACCAAGGGCAACGACAAGGTCAAGGAAGCCTTCGTCGAGTTCGACGTGCCACTGCTGAAGGGCCTGCCGGCGGTGGAATCGCTGAGCCTGAACGCCTCGGGTCGCGTGTTCAAGTACGACAACGTTGCCGATTCGGACAATGTCTGGAAGGTCGGCTTGAACTGGCAGGTCATTCCGTCGCTGCGTCTGCGCGGTTCGATCGGCACCTCCTACCGCGCGCCGGGCCTGTATGAGCTGTACCTTGGCAACGAGACTGGTTTCTTCCAGCAGGCGAACGATCCGTGCGTACGCTGGGGTGAAAGCTCCAATACCAATTACCAGGCCAACTGTGCGGCCGCAGGTATCCCGGCCGACTATGCCGGCGGCGGCAGCAGCGGCACGGTGTACCGCCAGGGCGGTGGTAATTCGCTGATTCCGGAAACTTCGCGTGCGAAGACCGCCGGTATCGTGTTCACCCCGACCTTCGCCAACCTGAGCGTGGCCATCGATTACTTCGACTACGAAGTGAGCAATGAAATCGCGCAGCTGGGCAGCACCAACGTCATGCGTGGCTGCTACGGCGGCACGGTGTACCCGAACAGCTACTGCGATCTGCTGACCCGCAATCCGGCCAGTGCTACCCAGCCGTATGCGGTGACCCAGATCCAGAACAAGTTCATCAACATCAACAAGCAGCGCACCCGTGGCTACGACCTGACCGCAAACTTCGACCACGATTTCTCGTTCGGCAAGTTCTCGGCCGAGACCCAGGTCACCTACACGATCGAAGACACCCAGGAAGTGTTCTCCAGCGCAGCTGCAAGCGGCCTGGAATCCTCGGAGCTGCTGGGTGACATCGGCCGTCCGAAGGTGGTGGGCAACCTGGCGCTGAGCCTGACCCGTGGTGACTGGTCGTACAACTGGCTGACCACCTACATCCACAAGACCGAAGACATCGATCTGAGCCCGGTGTTCACCTACCAGGGTCGTCCGAACTCCTATCGTGACATCGTGGCCGACTCGCGCATCTACCACACCGCTTCGGTCAGCTACGCGCAGGCCGATTGGGAAATCCTGGTGGGCGTCAGCAACATCTTCAACAAGACCCCGCCGTTGGTTTCCATCGGTGTCGCCGATTCCCGCTACGGCAACGTACCGGCCTTCGCCACCCAGTACGACTACTACGGCCGCACCCCGTTCGTGCGTCTGAAGTACAAGTTCTGATCCACGCGTGACCGCAGTACCCCGACAGACCCGGCTTTTGCCGGGTCTGTCTTTTCCGGCCCACGAAGCGGCCCCCTTGCGCCCGGCCATGACCTTCGACACCCTTGCAGGGCAGGCCGGCGGCGTATTGTTCGGCCCACGGCCGTCCCCGCGGCCCTTCCCTGACTCACTCGGCCTGGAGGCCATCAAAGTGACCCGTACTCCCAAGATCGTGCTGCTGACCCTGGCCGTTTCGGCCGCGCTGGTCGGCTGCGGCAAGAACGAAACCCCGGCCAAGGATGCCACCGCCTCCACGCCGGCTGCGGCCGAAGCCACCAACTACACGCTGGACGAGAGCAAGCTGCCGGCCTACAACGCCTTCCAGCCCAGCGATCTGGATGCCAGCAAGGACGCCTGTGGCGCCTTCGGCGACTACGTCAACAGCAAGTGGCTGGCCGCCAATGAAATTCCGGGCGACCGCACCAGCTGGGGCGCGTTCACCATCCTCGACGAGCGTTCGGTGGCCGTGCAGCACCAGCTGGCTGAACAGGTCGCGCAGGTCAAGAACCCGAACCATATCGAGAAGATCGTCGGCGACCTGTGGGCCACCGGCATGGACGAAGCCAAGATCAATGCCCAGGGCATCGAGCCGCTGAAGGCCGACCTGACCGCGATCGACGGCCTGCAGGACAAGGCGGCCATCGCCGACTACCTGCGCAGCAGCGCGGCCAAGGGTGACAACGTCCTGTTCGGCTTCGGCGCCGAAGCCGACTTCAAGAACTCGGCCGTCAACCTGGCCTACGCCAGCCAGGGCGGCCTGGGCCTGCCGGACAGCACCTACTACACCGATGCCAAGAACGCCGACAAGCTGAAGGCCTACCAGGCGCACGTCGCCAAGGTGCTGGAGCTGTCCGGCGTCGCCGCTGCCGACGCTGCCAAGCAGGCCGAGGACGTGGTCAAGTTCGAGACCCGCCTGGCCAAGGCCTCCAAGTCGCGCGTGGAGCTGTCGCGCAACGTCGAGCTGTACTACAACCCGGTCACCCTGGCCGACGCGGACAAGCTGACCCCGAACTTCAGCTGGACCGAGTTCTTCAAGTCGCAGGGCGTAGCCGCGCCGGAGAAGTTCTCGCTGGCCATGCCGGCCTTCCATGAGGAAGTGAGCAAGGCGCTGGGCGATACCGATCCGTCGGTGTGGCGCGCCTACCTGCGCTTCCACACCGTGGACAGCGCCTCGCCGTACCTGGCCGATGCCTTCGTGCAGGAGAACTACGAGTTCTACGGCAAGACCCTCAATGGCCAGAAGGAACAGAAGCCGCGCTGGAAGCGCGTGCTGGGCACCATCGAGAACGACGCCGGTGAAGCCTTCGGCCAGCTGTACGTGAAGGTTGCCTTCTCGCCGGAAGCCAAGGCGAAGATGGAAGAGCTGGTGAAGAACCTGGCCGCTTCGCTGAAGGAACGCATCCAGGGCCTGAGCTGGATGAGCGATGAAACCAAGGCCAAGGCCATCGCCAAGTGGGAAACCTTCACCCCGAAGATCGGTTACCCGGACAAGTGGCGTGACTGGGCGGGCCTGCAGACCCAGCGCGACAGCTACCTGGGCAATGTGCGCGCAGCCAGTGAGTTCAACTACAAGTTCAACCTGTCCAAGATTGGCAAGCCGGTGGACAAGACCGAGTGGGGCATGACCCCGCAGACGGTCAACGCCTACTACAACCCGCTGCAGAACGAGATCGTGTTCCCGGCCGCCATCCTGCAGCCGCCGTTCTTCGATCCGAAGGCCGACGACGCACTGAACTATGGCGGCATCGGTGCGGTGATCGGCCACGAAATGACCCACGGTTACGACGACCAGGGTGCACGCTTCGGGCCGACCGGCAACATGGAAGACTGGTGGACTGCCGCTGACAAGAAGAACTTCGAAGGCTTGACCGGCAAGCTGGTCAAGCAGTTCGACCAGTACAAGGTCGACGGCCAGGCCGTGAACGGTCACCTGACCCTGGGCGAGAACATCGCCGACCTGGGCGGCCTGGCTACCGCCTACGACGCCCTGCAGAAGGCCTCCGCCGGCAAGGAAGATGCAAAGGTCGATGGCTTCACCCGCGACCAGCGCTTCTTCTTCAACTGGGCCACCGTGTGGCGCACCAAGTACACCCCGGAAAACGCCAAGGTCCGCCTGGCCACTGACCCGCACGCGCCGGCGCAGTTCCGCGCCATGGGTGCGCCGTCGAACCTGCCGACCTTTGCCGCGGCCTTCCAGTGCAAGGCCGGTTCGCCGATGGCCCGCGCCGGCGAGCAGCAGGTGGTGATCTGGTAAGCCCTGGCTGATGCCAAGGTAGACCTGCAGAGGCCCGGGAACTCCCGGGCCTTTGTTTTTTGCGGCGCCCGTCATCCACGCATGGCGTGGATCTGCTGCGCCTGTGCAGGCCCACGCCATTGGCAGATGCCGACCTTGGTCGGCGCACGGCACGGCGGATGCGCCGTGATGCGTGCATGCCGCGCCCATGCGCGGCTTGCTATAGTGCGCGCGCCCTCAATCCATCACGGATTCGTTCCACATGCCCAATTTCCGTCCGCTTGCCATCGCCCTGGGCATCAGCCTGGCGACTCTGGTCCCGACCCACGATGCCTTCGCCGCCAAGAAAAAGGCCGCGCGTGCCCCGGCTGTCAGTGCCCAGTGCAGCGACTTCTACGACGCCACCAATGCAGGCTGGCTGAAGGCCAACCCGGTGCCGCAGACCGGCGCCACCACCGCGCTGGGCCAGCTGGTCGACCGCAGCCGCCAGCAGCAGCGTGAACTGCTCGACGCAGCGATGAAGGCGCCGCAGGGCAACGTGCAGAAGCTGCTGGGTGACTTCTGGGCCAGTGGCCTGGACGAAGCGGCCGTGGAAGCAGACGGCTCCAACCCGATCGCCCCGCTGCTGACCCGCATCAACGCCATCAAGAAGGCCAAGGATGTGCCGGCCTCGATCGCCGCACTGCACCAGGTCGGCATCCCGGTGGCCTTCAACTTCGGCCCGGACGTCGACCTGAAGGCACTTGACCGCCACATCGGCTACTTCATGCAGGGCGGCATGGGCCTGCCGGATCCGGCGTTCTATACCCGTACCGACGCCGACACCGTGGCGCTGATGGGCCGCTACCGCAACTACGTCAAGCAGATCCTGGCGCTGACCGGCACCCCGGCGGCCAAGCTGGATGCCGAGTCGCAGGCGGTGATCGCGCTGGAAACCGAGCTGGCACGCAATGCGCAGTCGCTGGCCGGCATCAACAACCCGTTCAACAACTACGCGCCGATCTCCACCAAGGAGCTCAACAGCCGCTACCGCAACCTGCAGCTGGATGCCTTCCTGAAGGCACAGGGCGTGGATGACGACCTGGTCTCGCTGGCCGACCCGGGCCTGTTCAAGCAGCTCGACGGCATGGTCACCAAGCTCAAGCCGGACCAGTGGAAGGCCTACCTGCGCTGGCGCGTGGGCGACTCGATGGCACCGTACCTGTCCAAGGCCTACCGCGATGCCGAGTTCGAATTCCGCGGCCGCGTGCTGCGTGGCGAAACCCTGCCGCCGCAGCGCTGGGAAGACGTGCTGGAGGCGATCAACGTAGCCGCTGGCCCGATGGTCGGTCGCGAATACGCCGCCCGTTACCTGTCCGCCGAAGATCGTCGCCAGGCGGCATGGATCGTCGACAAGGTGCGCGAAGTGCAGATCGAAGCGGTCAAGAACAGCAGCTGGATGAGCACCGAAGCCAAGGCCGAAGCGCAGGCCAAGCTGGCTGCGCTGAAGATCGAGATCGGCACCCCGCTGCGCGACCTCGACTACAGCGTGCAGCCGATGGGCCGCGGTTCGTTCGGTGGCAACATGCTGATTGCTTCGACCTGGCGCCATCGCGAGGAAATGAAGCGCATCGGCAAGGGCAACGCCGACCGTCGCTGGGACGTGCTGCCGCAGCAGCCTTCGCTGGCCTACGATCTGGCCCAGAACCGCCTGATCGTCACCGCCGCGATCCTGCAGGGCCCGG
Source organism: Stenotrophomonas sp. FR024 (assembly GCF_047500745.2). Classification (NCBI taxonomy): domain Bacteria; kingdom Pseudomonadati; phylum Pseudomonadota; class Gammaproteobacteria; order Lysobacterales; family Lysobacteraceae; genus Stenotrophomonas; species Stenotrophomonas sp. FR024. Next base: position 5,254 of record NZ_JAXAXM020000025.1, on the reverse strand, counting down.
TGTTCAACGCCAAGGCCGACGCTGCCGACAAGTTCGGTAGCTTCGGTGGCCTGGTCGGCCATGAGCTGACCCGCGCGATCGATGCCAAGGGCGCGCTGGTCGACGCCAAGGGCGAGCTGCGCAGCTGGTGGACCCCGGCCGACAAGACCGCCTGGACCCTGCTCGGTAACCGCGTGGCCGCGCAGTACAGCGCCTACGACTTCCCGGGCGTGAAGGGTGCCAAGGTCAACGGCACGCTCACCCAGGAGGAGAACCTGGCCGACATCGCCGGTCTGGAACTGGCCTGGGCGGCGTATGTCGCGCAGGAGCCGAAGGCCAAGCAGGCCCAGCAGCAGGGCTTCTTCCGCGCCTGGTCTGCGCTGTGGGCGCAGCAGCTGGCGCCGAACGAGGCCGTACGTCGCCTGACCGCCGACATCCGTGCACCGGGCCTGTGGCGCAGCAACGGCACGCTGGCCAACCTGCCGGCCTTCGGCGCCACCTTCAGCTGCAAGGCCGGCCAGCCGATGCAGCGCAGTGAAGCCGAGCAGATCAAGGTCTGGCGCTGATCCAGCTGCCACACGGGTAATGCAGAGGGCGCCTTCGGGCGCCCTCCTTTTTTGCAGGTGCAGCACGATCCCGGATTAACACCGCGCATGCTATCGCTGCGGCTTCGTCCAACGTGGAGCCCCGACATGGCACACAAGAACACGATCTGTGTCTGGTATGACAACGGCGCACTCGAGGCCGCCACCTTCTACGCCAGCATCCTGCCCGACAGCGCGGTGACCGCCGTGCATCACGCCCCCGGTGACTATCCGGACGGCAAGGAAGGCAACGTACTGACCGTTGAATTCACGGTCTGCGGCATCCCCTGCGTCGGCCTCAACGGCGGCACCGCGTTCAAGCACAGCGAAGCGTTTTCCTTCCAGATCCAGACCGAGGACCAGGCCGAGACCGACCGCCTGTGGAATGCGATCGTCGGCAACGGTGGCCAGGAGAGCCAATGCGGCTGGTGCAAGGACCGCTGGGGCATCTCCTGGCAGATCAGCCCGCGCATGCTCATCGAAGCGGTGACCAGCCAGGACAAGGCACTGGCCAAGCGCGCATTCAACGCGATGATGCCGATGAAGAAGATCGACATCGCCACCATCGAAGCAGCGATCAAAAAAGGGGACGGAGGGGATTAAGTCGTTTTTCCCCATTGCCGGTGACCCCATGCGAATTGCGACTTAATCCCCTCCGTCCCCTTTTTCGCGAGGTGCAGATGACCTGGGATGCGATCATCGTTGGTGGTGGCCACAACGGCCTGGTCTGCGCGGCCTATCTGGCGCGTGCCGGAAAGAAGGTGCTGGTGCTGGAACGTCGCGGCGTTCTTGGCGGCGCTGCGGTCACCGAGGAATTCCATCCCGGCTTCCGCAATTCAGTCGCCTCGTACACGGTCTCGCTGCTGCAGCCGAAGGTGATCGACGACCTGCAGCTGCATGCGCATGGGCTGCGCATCGTCGCGCGCCCGGCCAACAACTTCCTGCCATTGCCCGACGACCGCTATCTGTTGTCGGCTCCTGGCCGCACTCAGGCCGAGGTGGCGAAGTTCTCCGAGCGGGATGCGCAGCGCTTGCCCGCGTACGAGGCACGCTTGGAAATCTTCGCCGACGTATTGCGCGCATGGGCCCTGCGCGCGCCGCCCGACCTGGGTGTAGCAGGCGGTTGGCGTGCGCTGCCCACACTATGGCAGATGGGGAAACTCGGCCGCGAACTGGCGGCGCTGGATGCGCCACTGCGGCAGGAACTGCTGGACCTGTTCACGCTGTCGGCGGCGGAGTACCTGGACCGTTGGTTCGAGAGCGAGCCGATCAAGGCGCTGTTCGGCTTTGATGGCATCGTCGGCAACTACGCAAGCCCGTATACAGCGGGCAGTGCCTACGTGCTGCTGCACCACGTATTCGGCCAGTGCAATGGCGTAAAGGGTGCGTGGGGCCACGCGATCGGCGGCATGGGCGCGATCAGCCAGGCCATCGCCAGCGCGGCGCGCGAGGCCGGGGCCGAACTGCGCGTGGATGCCGGTGTGCAACAGGTACTGATCGAACAAGGCCGCGCCGTGGGGGTGGAACTGGTCAACGGCGAAACCCTGCGTGCTCGCGCGGTGGTGGCCAACGTCAATCCGAAGCTGCTGTACGAACAGCTGCTGGAGCCAACGCAGGTACCCGCTGCCACACGCGAACGCATGACGAACTGGCGCTGCGGTTCCGGCACCTTCCGGATGAACGTGGCGCTGTCGCGGTTGCCGGACTTCCGTGCCCTGCCCGGCCCCGGCGATCACCTCAGCGCCGGCATCATCATGGCCCCCAGCCTGGACTACATGGACCGCGCCTGGCTGGATGCGCGCCGCGAAGGCTGGTCGCGCGAACCGATCGTAGAGATGCTGATTCCGAGCACGCTGGATGATTCACTGGCGCCGCGCGGGCAGCATGTGGCCAGCCTGTTCTGCCAGCACGTGGCGCCAGTACTGCCCGACGGGCGTAACTGGGATGATCACCGCGAGACTGTGGCGGACCTGATGATTGCCACCGTCGAACGGTATGCGCCCGGCTTTGCCGGCAGCGTGCTCGGTCGGCAGGTGCTGTCGCCGCTGGATCTGGAACGCACCTTCGGCCTGGTCGGCGGCGACATTTTCCATGGCGCGCTCAGTGCCAACCAGCTGTTCTCGGCTCGACCGATGGTCGGCCAGGCCGGCTACCGCGGCGCCCTTCCGGGGTTGTATCTGTGTGGGTCGGGTACCCATCCCGGTGGCGGTGTGACCGGTGCGCCCGGGCACAATGCCGCGCAGGTGGTGTTGCAGGATATGTAGAGCCTCGCCATCGTGGAGGCGCGTGTACCCCGTCGCCTGCATCATCTGCTGTTGGTAGGTGCCAACCTTGGTTGGCACGAGGCAGCAAAGCGTGCCGACCAACGGTCGGCACCTACAGCGTCAAATGATCCCATTCAAAGCGTGCCAACCAAGGTTGGCACCTACCCGCGTGAAGCGAGGCGCATCGCGCCTCACTTCACGCTGCGCAGATGGTTGGGGCGCTTCGGCGGGCCAGGCGGGCGGCGCTTGTTGAACGGCGGCTGCCCGCGCCAGTAGCGGATCAGCAACCAGCCGAACAGCATGCCACCGAGGTGCGCGAAGTGGGCCACGCCGGGCTGCCAGCCGGTCATGCCCAGCACCAGCTCGCCCACACCGAACAGGATCACGAAGGTACGCGCCTTCATCGGGATCGGCGGGAACAGCAGCATCACCCGCTGGTTGGGGAACAGCATGCCGTAGGCCAGCAGCAGGCCGAACACGCCACCGGAAGCACCCAGCACCGTGGCCGGGTTTTCCAGCAGCGTACCCACCAGCAGCTGGCAGACACCGGCACCGGCCACGCACACCAGGTAATACAGCAGGAAGCGCTTCTCGCCCCAGGTCTGCTCCAGCGGCGCGCCGAACATGAAGACCGCCAGCATGTTGAAGAACAGATGGCCGAAGCTGCCATGCAGGAAGCCGTAGGTCAGCAGCTGCCAGGGCTGGAAGTTGCCGCCCGGCGAGAATGCGTCGAAGCCCTGCTGAAGGGGTTGCAGCATGAACGGCTCGAAGGTCTGCATGCCGAGCAGGAACGGCTGCTGCAGCAGGAACAGGATCGCGTTGGCGATCAGCAGGGCCTTGGTGACGGTTGGCAGTCGCGGGAACATGGGAGCACCGGCATGGAACGGCCTCCATCATAGCCGCAGCACCGTGTCTTGTTGGCGACCGGCAGGCGCGGCCTGTTCAGTCGCCAGCGGTGCTCAGCCCGGACCCCACACAGCGGCATCCAGTGCTGCCGCCGGATCAGTCGCCGTCATCCGCACCCGGCCGTTCTCCACCACCACGCCCTCCGCGCGCAACCGCTGTGACTGCTCGCGCCAACCAGCCGAACCTTCCTCCATGGCAATGCGCCCATCCGAGCGCAGCACGCGATGCCAGGGCAGGTCCGGGTCGTCGTTCTGGCCCAGGATGCGCGCGGTCAGGCGCGCACGCCCGGGCAGGCCCGCGCGCAGCGCCACCTGCCCATAGCCCATCACCTGCCCCGCCGGGATCGCGCGGATCACCGCCAGGATGCGCGCGCGCGCCTGCTCAGGCGTCAGCGCCGCAGGCGGGTTACCAGCAGAACGCCGATCAGCACCAGCACGGTGCCGGCGATCTGCGCCGGCCCCATCGGTTCGTCGAGCAGCCATAGGCTCATCACGATGGTGGAAACAGGGCCCAGCATACCGACCTGCGCGGCCAGCGACGAACCCACGCGCTGCACCGCCAGCATGATCGCCAGCACTGGCAGCACCGTGCACACGGTGGCATTGACCAGCGACAACCACTGCACCGCCGCAGGCGCCTGCCACAACAACGGCAGCGGATGGGTCACCGCGAAATGCAGCAGCACCAGCACGCTGGCCACGCAGCTGGCGTAAGCGGTCAGCCGCACCGCTCCGATACGCGCGACCACCTGCCCGCTGCCGAACAGGTACAGCGCATAGCTGAGCGCACTGCCCAGCACCAGCAGGCTGCCAACGATGATCTGCCCACCCTCGCGCTGCAGGTCATGGCCGAACGCCAGCAGCACGCCCAGATAACTCAGCACCAGCGCGCCGATCTGCCATCGGCCCGGCCGCTGGCGCGCCAGCAGCACGTTGATCAGCAGCACCAGGGTCGGGTTCAAGTACAGGATCAGCCGTTCCAGCGTCACGCTGATGTACTGCAGGCCCTGGAAGTCGAGCAGGCTGGACAGGTAGTAGCCGGTGAAACCCAGCCACAGCACGCGGGCACGGTCGGCCCAGGACAGTGGTTCGGCCCGGCGCGCGGCCCACAGCGCCATCAGTACGAACAGCGGCAGCGCCATCAGCATGCGCAGGGCAAGCAGCGTGGTGGCATCCACGCCGTGACGCAGGCCGAGCTTGACAATGATCGCCTTGCCGGAAGCAGCGATGGCGCCGATCGCGGCCAGGCCGATCCCCCCCAGCGCAATGCGTGGGGAGGCGGTGGCGATACGGGAAGCGGGATTGGACATCAGGACGACGGCGGGCCGCTCGGAGCGGCCCGGGAAAGCGTGGGGGCGCCCATTGTCGCACGGGGGCGTCCGGTGCCCGCCTTGTAGAGTCGAGCCATGCTCGACTGTCTTTCCACCGCAGTCGAGCATGGCTTGTATGTTCCTCCCGGCTCCTACGCGGTATGTAGGAGCCAGGGTGGAGGGACCGTCAAGCATGCATCTGCGGATACTAG
>NZ_JAXAXM020000024.1:0-56258 GCF_047500745.2 Stenotrophomonas sp. FR024 | reverse complement strand
GTTGGCGCCATGGATGGCGCCATCGAGCCCCCATGGATGGGTTTACGGCGTGTCCTGCCAACCCACACCACCCCAGCCAACAAGCAAAACTCCCAGAGCCGGCTGTTGTCGTTGCCTCTGCAGGTGCAGGGCCGCAGGCCCTGCCGACCCACCCTAATCCTCGACCGGGAAGTCCTCGATCGGCTTCAGCACATCATAGTGCTCGCGATGCAGCTTGCCCTTCAGCTTCGGCAGCTCCGGCAACGGTGCATCCACCCGCGTGTCCGGCAACCGGTCCAGCAGGTTGCGCACCAGCGTCAGCCGACCCAACCGCTGGTCGTTGAAATCCACCAGCGTCCACGGCGCCGCCTCGCGATGCGTCGCGCGCAGCATCGCCTCGCGGGCCTCGGTGTAGGCGCTGTACTTGCTGCGGGATTTCAGGTCCACCGGGGAGAGCTTCCAGCCCTTCAGCGGATCGAGGTGGCGCTCGGCGAAGCGTTTTTCCTGCTGTTCCTGATCCACGCACAGCCAGTACTTGAACAGCAGGATGCCGTCGTCCACCAGCAGTTGCTCGAATACCGGCGCCTGATGCAGGAACTGCTGGTACTCGGTTTCGCTGCAGTAGCCCATCACCCGCTCCACGCCGGCACGGTTGTACCAGCTGCGGTCCATCAGCACGATCTCGCCGGCGGCCGGAAGATGCGAGGCATAGCGCTGGAAATACCACTGGGTGGCTTCGCGGTCGGTGGGCCTGGGCAGTGCCACCACCCGGCATTGACGCGGGTTGAGGTGCTGGCTGATGGCCTGGATCGCGCCGCCTTTGCCTGCGGTATCACGGCCTTCGAACAGCACCAGCAGGCGTTGCCCGCTGTGCTGCACCCAGCGCGCCATCGCGGTCAGTTCCAGCTGCAGCGGCAGCAGCAGTTCGTCGTAGTCCTTGCGCTTGAGCTTGGCCATCATCACACCACGCGGGGAGGGAGCCCGAGCGTAGCGCAGGGATCGCTCAGGCGATGTCGAGGCCCTGCCAGCCATGCTCGCCGGCCAGTCGCTGCAGCAGCGCCGACAGGTCGCGGGCGAAGCTGGCCATGTCGAACAATCCACTGCGCTCGCGTGCCTGCGCCAGCTCGGCGTGCAACGCTGCCAGTGCTGCCGGGTCGTTGCCCAGCGCGCTGGCGGTGGCGATGAATGCCGCATCGTCGGCGACATTCATCCGTGCCAGCCCCAGATGGTGATTGAGGCTGCCGGCCACGCGCGCGGCGAAGGTGTCGCCGGGGCAGGTCAGCACCGGGCAGCCGGCCCATAGTGCGTCGGACGCGGTGGTGTGCGCGTTGTACGGATGCGTGTCGAGGAACAGGTCGGCCAGCGGATAGCGAGCCAGGTACTGCGGATGTGGCAGCTTGGCCATGAACACCAGGCGTGCCGGATCCAGGCCAGCGGCCTGTGCGGCGCTGCGCAGGCGCGCGTCGGCCTGGCCGGGACCGGACAGCAGCCACAGCACGCTGCCGGGCACCGCCTGCAGCACCGCGAAGGCGCGGCCCATGCTGCGTGGATTGAGCTTGTAGCTGTTGTTGAAGCAGCAGAACACCACGCCCTGTTCGGGCAGGCCGCACTCGGCCCGGGACGGTGCCAGTTCCAGCAAGCGGGTGTTGTCCGAGGGCTGGAACGCACGCGGCAGGCGCAGTACGCGCTCGCTGTAGTGGGGTTCCAGTGACGGCGGCAGAACGAAGCTGTCGCCGATCACCGCATCCATCCACGGCGCACCGGACGTGCCGGGATAGGCCAGCCAGTTCAACTGCAGCGGGGCAGGGCGCATCGCCAGCACTTCCGGCGTACCGCCGCCGCCCCAGCCGCGCAGGTCGAACAGCAGGTCGATGCCCTGTGCGCGGATGCGTGCAGCAGTGTCTGCATGGCGCAGCGCGGCCACATCATGCAGCTGCGTGGCCACCTGCAGGCGCTGGCGGATGCGGCTGCCGTCATCGTGGTTCAACGCGAACAGGTGCAGCTGCAACGCCGGGTCATGACGCAACTGCTCGAACAGGGCCACGGTCAACAATCCGGTGGGATGGGCGCCGAAACCATTGGAAAGGAAGCCGACCCGCAGCGGGCCCTGGGAACGCACCTTCACTGGCGGCAACGGCCGCACAGAAGCGGCAACGGCGGATGCACGGGCACGCGCGCAGGCCAACTGCTCGGCTGCGCTGGCATCTTCGCTGAGGAACGCGAACGGTTCGACCACGCCCTGCCCAGAGGCAAGTGCACCACGTACCTGTGCCGCCAGCACGTCCACGTCCTGCCAGTCGCACAGGCGACGCTGCCAGGCCAGGCGCTGGGCGGCGATATAGGGTTCGCCCGGCATCAGTGCATGCGCACGGCGATAGGCTGCCGCCGCGCCTTCGGCATCATCGGCATCTTCCAGCGCATGGCCCAGCCACAGGGCAATGCCCGGGTGCTGCGGGGCCAACGCCGAGGCCTGGCCGAGCAGTTTCGCCGCATCGGCATGCGCGCCGGCCATCCAGGCCACGCGGCCCAGCCGCGCCAGCGCTTCAGGGTGGTTCGGGCGCAGCTGCAGTGCACGGCGCGCGGCCTGCTCGCCGGCGGCTATGTCGCCGGCTTCCAGTTCCAGGTCCGCCAGCATCACCCAGGCGACGAAGTCGCCCGGCTGGCGTGCAATCGCCTGTTGCAGGTGCTGCCGCTGCTGCCAGGCCGACATGCGACTCAGCCCGCCGACAACTGGGCCAGGGCGTCGACCTGGTGCTCGTGGCTGAGCCGCTGCAGCAGCGGGTCGAGGTCGCCGGCCAGCACGTTGGGCAGGTCGTACAGGGTCAGGCCTTCCACGCGGTGGTCGGTGATCCGGCCCTGCGGGAAGTTGTAGGTGCGGATGCGTTGGCTGCGGTCACCGCTGCCCACCTGCAGGCGCCGCGACTCGGCCTGCGCCGCGTCCTGGCGCTGGCGCTCGGCATCGAGCAGCTGTGCCTTCAGGCGCTTCATCGCCTTGTCGCGGTTGGCGTGCTGGCTGCGCTCGGTCTGGCATTCCACCACCACGCCGGTCGGCACGTGGGTGATGCGGATGGCCGATTCGGTCTTGTTGACGTGCTGGCCGCCGGCACCGGACGAACGAAACGTATCCACCTTCAGGTCGGCCGGGTTGATGACGATGTCATCAACCTCATCGGCCTCGGGAATGATCGCCACGGTGGCCGCCGAGGTATGGATGCGGCCCTGCGATTCGGTGGCCGGCACGCGCTGCACGCGGTGCGTGCCCGATTCGAACTTCAGGCGCGAGAACGCGCCACGCCCGACCACGCGCGCCACCACTTCCTTGAAGCCGCCATGCTCGCCCGGGCTGTCCGATTCGATCTCGACCTTCCAGCCCTGGCGCTCGGCGTAGCGGGCGTACATGCGGAACAGGTCGCCAGCAAAGATCGCGGCCTCGTCGCCGCCGGTACCGGCGCGCACTTCCAGGAACAGGTTGCCTTCGTCACGCGGGTCGCGCGGCACCAGCAGCAGCGCCAGCTCCTGCTCCAGTTCCTGCAGGCGCGCCTGTGCAGCAGCGATTTCCTCATCGGCCAGCTCGCGCAGGTCCGGGTCGGCGCGCATGCCTTCGGCGGCGGCCAGATCGGCCTTGGCACGGGCTTCATCGGCCAGGGCGATGGCGATCGGTTCAAGTTGGGCGAATTCGCGCGAAAGGTCGCGGAAACGAGTGTTGTCGGCGACCACATCGGGTTCGGCGAGCAGGCGTTCCAGTTCTTCGCGGCGCTCGGCCAGCGCTTCCAGCTTACGGCGCAGGGTCGGCGTCATCGGGTCTCACGGGTGGGTGGCGGTAACCCGGCGTGGCCGGGAACAGGCGCTCGGCGGCGCGGGTCAGGTCGGCATCGCCACTCAGCGCGGCCGCACGCAGGGCGGCGGTCGGCGGATGCAGCAGGCGGTTGGTCAGGCCGTGGGCAAGCAGCTCCAGCACTTCGTCGGCCGGCTTGCCGTTGGCCAGTTGCTGGCGTGCGCGCTCCAGCAGCTCGGCACGGGTGGCTTCGCCGAACGCGCGCAGCTGTCGCAGCGGCGCCTGGTGGGCACTGGCCTGCTGGGTCTCGACGAAGCGCGACACCTGAAGGTCGATGATCGCTTCGGCCTCGGCGGCCGCTTCGCGGCGACCACGGCGGTTGTCTTCCACCGCGCGTTCGAGATCGTCCACGGTGTAGAGGAAGGCGTCGTTGAGCGTGCCGACCTCGGCCTCGATGTCGCGCGGTACGGCCAGGTCGAACAGCAGCATCGGCTTGTGCCGGCGCGCGCGCAGGGCCTTGGCCACCATTTCGCGATGGATCACCGGTTCGCGCGCAGCGGTGGCCGAGAACACCACGTCGGCCTCACCCAGGTGGCGGTCCAGTTCGGTCAGCGGCAGCGCCACGCCACCATGTCGGCTGGCCAGTTCCTGCGCGTGGGCGAGGGTGCGGTTGGCGATCAGCAGCCGGCGTACCTTGCCTTCGCTCAGGTGCCGTGCAGCCAGTTCGATGGTCTCGCCGGCACCGACCAGCAGTACGGTGGAATCGTCCAGCCGCGCGAACGCGTTCTGCGCCAGGCGCACCGCAGCCGACGCCACCGATACCGGGTTGGCGCCGACCTGGGTATCGGTGCGCGCACGCTTGGCCACCGAGAAGGTCTGCTGGAACAGGCGGTCCAGGCGTTGGCCGAGCAGGCCATGGTCGCGCGCGGTCGACCAGGCATCCTTCACCTGGCCGAGGATCTGCGGTTCACCCAGCACCATCGAGTCCAGCCCGGTGGCGACCCGGAACAGGTGGCGCACGGCCTCGGCGTCAGCGTGCTGGTACAGGTAGCCCTGCAGGTCGCCGGCCTGGGTGTGCAGCCACTGGTCCAGCGCCTGTGCCGAATCGGCCACGGCGTACAGCTCGGTGCGGTTGCAGGTGGACAGCAGCACCGCCTCGGCGATCTGCGGAGTATCGCGCAGCGAACCGAGCGCGCGCGGCAACGCCTCACCGGCGAAGGCCGCGCGCTCGCGCAGCTCCACCGGTGCGGTCTGGTGATTCAGTCCGAGCACCCACAGGGTCATTGTTCAGTTGCTTGCGATAAGCTGCTGGCCATTGGACGACATTTTAAGGCCCCGATGCCGACGATGCCCGCATTGATTCGCATCCCCAGTGTTCTGCTGCTGTCCCTGGCCTGCAGCCAGGCCCTGGCGGCGGTGCCGGCCAAGGCCCCCGTGCGGGCTGCGGCCACTGAGGAACTGGCGCTGGAACCGGTGATGGCCGGTGAGTTCGCCCTGCAGGCCGGCAAGCTGGCCGAGGCCGCGCGCTGGTACCTGCAGGCGGCCCAGCAGACCGACGGCGACGCCGGCCTGGCCGAGCGCGCGACCCGCATTTCCATGCTCGCCAACGATGATGCCAGCGCCGCCAAGGGCCTGGCCCTGTGGCAGCAGCGCGCCCCGCGTTCGTTGACCATGCGCAGTGCGGCCGGTGCACTGGCCATGCGCCAGGGCGATGTGAAGGCGGCCCGCACCGAACTGCAGGGCCTGCTGGCCGACCCCGACGAGCGCGGCTGGAAGTTCGCCCTGGCCGCACTGATCGGTGGCGGCCGTGATCCGGCGGTGCCCGCGCAGGTGCTGGGTGAGCTGGTCGACGCCAATGCCATTCCGCCGAAGATCGAAGCCTGGCAGGAGTTTGGCCGCCTTGCCCTGCGCATGGAAAAGCCCGAGCTGGCCCGGCGCATGATCGATGAAGTGGTCAAGCGCTTCCCGGAAGAGCCACGTGTGGCGCTGCTGCGTGCCAGCCAGCTGCAACAGGCGGGCGAGACCGGCAAGGCGTTGTCGCTGCTGCACGATGTGGAGCCGAAGACCCGCCAGGACCCGGAGCTGCGCAATGCGGTGGCCATTGCCTATGACAGTCTCGGCCAGCCGTCCGCCGCCGAGCGCGTGCTGGCGTTCGGCCCGCAGGACGTGCAGACCTGGGGCATGCGCGCCTCGCTGCTGGCCAAGCAGGGCGACAAGGCCGCGCTTTCCAATCTCTACAACGAACTGTCGCGGCAGGCGGCCAAGCCGGACCCGGCGCAGCGCCTGCTGCTGGGCAAGATCGCCGAGTACCTGAAGCGTTATCCCGAGGCGGTGCAGTGGTACCACAGCGTGCCCGGTGGCGATGAGCTGAGCGAAGCGCGCCTGCGCGCAGCCAATGCCCAGGCCCTGGCCGGGCGCCTGCCGCTGGCGCTGGAAGAAGTGCATGCGATCCAGTCCGATGCTGTGGTCGACGACGATGTGCGCCGCGACGCCTACCTGCTGGAAGCCGAACTGCGCCAGCGCGCCGACGACAGCGCCGGTGAACTGGATGCGCTGGCCCGCGGCCTGGCCGCTTACCCGGATGACAACGGCCTGCTGTACGCCCGTGCGCTCACCTGGGAACGCCGCGACGACATCCCGCGCGCCGAGGCGGATCTGCGCAAGATCCTGGTGACCGAGCCGGAGAACGTGCCGGCTTTGAACGCGCTGGGTTACACCCTGGCCGATCGCACCGGCCGCCTGCAGGAAGCACTGGAGCTGATCGACCGCGCCCGCGTGGCCGAACCGGACAACGCCGCCATCGTCGACAGCTACGGCTGGGTGCTGTATCGCCTGGGCCGCAAGGAAGAGGCACTGGTGCAGCTGCGCCGGGCCTGGACCCTGGCCAAGGACCCGGAGATCGCTTCGCACGTTGGCGAAGTGCTATGGGTGCTGGGCAAGCACGATGAGGCCCGTCATTTCTTCGAGGAAGCGGCCAGGCTCGACCCTGAAAACCGCGCGCTGCTGCGCGCCCGCGAGAAATTCAATCCATGAGTGTTTCCCTGATCCGGCCGCTGCTGTTGGCGGCCGCGACCCTGGCGGTCAGCGCCTGCACCAGCGTGGGCACGCAGAAGATCCCGGCGCCGGCGGTGGTCGAGATCGTTTCGGCCGAAGCGGCGCAGGCCGAGGCCGCACGCGTGGCCGCGCTGCAGGCACAGCCGGACTGGGCCTTCCAGGGCCGGGTCGCGGTCAGCAAGGGCAAGGACGGTGGCAGCGGTCGCATCGACTGGAAGCAGGAAGGGCGCCGTTATGTGGTCGAGCTGAGCGCGCCGGTGACCCGGCAGAGCTGGAAGCTGACCGGCGATACCCATTCCGAAGCTGGCCGCCTGGAAGGGCTGGCCGGCGGTCCGCGCGATGGCGAGGACGCCCAGCAGCTGCTGCTGGAGGCGACCGGCTGGGACATTCCGGTCAACCAGCTGCCGGAGTGGATCCGTGGCCTGGTGGTCGGCGACGCCGCTGGCCCGGAAAAGGTCGAGCGCGACGGTGAAGGCCGGCCGCGTCGCATGCAGCAGATGGGCTGGCAGGTGCAGTACCTGGACTGGTACCCGGCCGAGGCCGGGCACCAGGCGTTGCCGCGCCGGATCGAAGCCAGCAATGGCGACGCCAAGGTACGCCTGCTGGTGGACCAGTGGGGGCAGGGCGCGCCATGAGCGGGGCAGTCGACGACGCGGGCTGGTCCTGGTGGCCGGCCCCGGCCAAGCTGAACCTGTTCCTGCACATCACCGGCCGCCGCGCCGACGGTTATCACGAGCTGCAGACCGTGTTCCGGCTGCTGGACTGGGGCGACCGCATCGGCCTGCGCCTGCGTGAAGACGGCCAGGTGCGCCGGCAGGGCGAGGGGCTGGCTGGCGTGGCCGAGGCCGATGATCTGGCGGTGCGTGCCGCGCGATTGCTCAAAGAAGTGGCAAATGTCGCGCAAGGTGCTGACATCGTCGTTGAAAAGCATGTATCTGCCGGTGGTGGCTTCGGCGGCGGTTCGTCCGATGCCGCCACCGTGCTGGTGGTGCTGAACCGCCTGTGGCGGGCCGGTCTGGACGAGGACGCGCTTGCCGCGCTGGGCCTGCGCCTGGGGGCGGACGTGCCGGTGTTCGTGCGCGGGCGCAATGCCTGGGCCGAAGGGGTGGGCGAGCGCCTGCAGCCGATCGCGCTGGAACCGGCCTGGTATGTGGTGGTTGAACCGGGCGTTCATGTTCCCACCCCGGCCCTGTTCGCAGACCCGGATTTGACGCGCGACAGCCCAGTGGCGAAAATAGAGGACTTCGCTTCCGGAACCCTGGTCGGGAACGCGTTCGAACCGGTGCTGCGCCGCCGTGAGCCTGCCGTCGAGGCAGCGTTCGCCGCGTTGAGCGATATCGGCACGGCGCGGCTGACCGGTTCGGGAAGTGGTTGTTTCGTCGAGTTCGCATCGCAGTCTGCCGCAGAGCAGGGACGGTCGAAGTTGCCGAAGGAGTTGCGGGCAAGGGTGGCAGCGGGCGTTGCGCGTTCGCCACTGCTGGATGCACTCGAGCAACACTGATTTATCAATGCAGGGGCGTCGCCAAGAGGCCCAAGGCACCAGGTTTTGATCCTGGCATTCGTAGGTTCGAATCCTACCGCCCCTGCCAATAGCGGCTGTGTCCGCGCCTTCCAGCGCATCGCCCGCGCGGGACGTGGAAACAACCGCGGTGTTGTCAGCAGCAAGGGTCCATCGGGGTCCTTGCCGACTCCGGATCCCCGCCACTCGTCCCCGCCCGAGACAATCATGATGCAAGAGTCCCCGAACCTGCTGGTCTTTTCCGGCAACGCCAACAAACGTCTGGCGCAGAACATCTGCAAGGAACTGGGGGTTCGCCCGGGCAAGGCGCTGGTCTCGCACTTCTCCGATGGTGAAGTGCAGGTGGAGATCGAAGAGAACGTCCGCAAGCAGGACGTGTTCGTGATCCAGCCGACCTGCGCGCCGAGCGCGGAAAACCTGATGGAACTGCTGGTGCTGATCGACGCGCTCAAGCGCGCATCGGTGGCCAGCGTGACCGCCGTGGTGCCGTACTTCGGTTACTCGCGGCAGGATCGCCGCATGCGTTCCTCGCGCGTGCCGATCACCGCCAAGCTGGCGGCGAAGATGTTCAGCACCGCTGGCGCTGATCGCGTGCTGACCGTCGACCTGCACGCCGACCAGATCCAGGGCTTCTTCGATATTCCGGTGGACAACGTGTATGCGTCCCCGCTGCTGCTGGCCGACATCTGGCGCGCCTACGGCACCGAGAACCTGATTGTTGTCTCGCCGGACGTGGGCGGCGTGGTCCGCGCCCGTGCGGTGGCCAAGCGCCTGGATGACGCCGACCTGGCGATCATCGACAAGCGCCGCCCGCGCGCCAACGTCTCCACCGTGATGAACATCATCGGTGACGTCGAAGGCAAGACCTGCGTGATGGTCGATGACATCGTCGACACCGCCGGCACCCTGTGCGCCGCTGCTGCTGCCCTGAAGGCGCGCGGTGCGCTCAAGGTCGCTGCCTACTGCACCCATGCGGTGCTGTCGGGCCCGGCGGTGGACAACATCACCAATTCCCAGCTCGACGAGCTGGTGGTGACCGACACCATCCCGCTGAAGGACGCGGCGCGGGTGTGCAGCAAGATCCGCCAGCTGAGCGTGGCGGAAATGCTGGCCGAAACGATGCGCCGCATCGCCTTCGGCGAGTCGGTCAGCTCGCTGTACGTCGACTGAGTTCTTCGCCCCTGCCGGCAACGGCGGGGGCATACCCGGATGCTTCTGGTCGCGGAAGCATCTTCAACCGCCACGCCGCAGGGCGCGGCAACAACCTGAGTAGTCGAAAATGTCGAAGACCCATGAAATCAAGGTCACCAAGCGTGAACTGCAGCGTAAGGGTGCGAGCCGCCGCCTGCGTCACGCCGGTGTGATCCCGGCCATCGTGTACGGCGGCAACGCCGAGCCGGTCGCCATCAGCCTGGACCACAACGAAATCTGGCTGGCCCAGCAGAACGAGTGGTTCTATGCCTCGATCCTGGACCTGAACCTGGATGGCCAGGTGCAGAAGGTCCTGCTGCGTGACATGCAGCGCCACCCGTACAAGCAGCTGATCATGCACCTGGACTTCCAGCGCGTGAACGAGAACGAAGCCCTGACCGCTTCGGTCCCGCTGCACTTTGTCAACGAAGACACCTCGCCGGCCGGCAAGGCTGCCGACGTCGTGGTCACCCACGAACTGAAGGAAGTGACCATCACCTGCCTGCCGAAGGACCTGCCGGAGTCGATCGAAGTCGACCTGGGCGAGCTGAAGGCCGGTGACGTGGTGTACCTGTCCGACATCAAGCTGCCGAAGGGCGTGGAAATCCCGGCCCTGGCGCTGGGCAAGGACCACGACGACGCCATCGTCACCGCTAAGGCCGGCAAGGCCGACGCGGCTGACGAAGAAGCGGCTGCCGCCGAGTAATACCGCTACGGTGCCTGCCTCCGGGCAGGCACCGTATTGGAAGGAACCATGGCAGGACTGCGACTGATCGTCGGTCTGGGCAACCCCGGATCGGAACACGCCCGGACCCGGCACAATGCCGGGTTTCATTTCGTTGAGGCCCTGGCGGAAAAAGCCGGTGCACGATGGAATGTGGACAGCAAGCTGTTCGGTGAGACCGCCAAGGTCGAGATCGCCGGGCAGACGGTGTGGCTGCTCAAGCCCGCCACCTTCATGAACCTCAGCGGCAAGTCGGTCACCGCCGCACAGCGGTTCTGGAAGATCGAGCCGGAAGAAACCCTGCTGGCCCACGACGAACTGGACCTGGCGCCCGGCGTGGCGCGGCTGAAGTTCGACGGTGGCCACGGTGGCCAGAACGGCCTGCGCGACACCATCCGCCTGCTCGGCCACGGCAAGTTCCATCGCCTGCGCGTGGGTATCGGCCATCCTGGCCACAAGGACCGCGTGGTGGGTTGGGTGCTGGGACGCCCTTCCAAGGATGATGACGTACTGATTTCGCGCGCCATCGACGATGCCATCGACGTGCTGCCGCTGGCAGTGCAGGGCGACTTCAGCGAAGCGATGAAGCGGCTTCATACCCCGAAATAGCCCGCTTTCGGTAGGTGCCAACCTTGGTTGGCACACAATGATCGACACCGAGATGGATTGGCCAAGCAGCGCGCGCGCTGTTTCACCAATCACTTTCACCCCAGAGAGCTGTCACCCATGGGTATCAAATGCGGCATCGTCGGCCTGCCCAACGTCGGCAAGTCGACCCTGTTCAATGCGCTGACCAAGGCGGGTATCGCCGCAGCGAACTTCCCGTTCTGCACCATCGAGCCGAACGTCGGCATCGTGCCGGTGCCGGATCCGCGCCTGAACGAGCTGGCAGCGATCATCAACCCGCAGAAGGTCATCCCGACCGCGGTCGAGTTCGTCGACATCGCCGGCCTGGTGGCCGGTGCCGCCAGCGGTGAAGGCCTGGGCAACAAGTTCCTGGCGCACATCCGCGAAGTCGATGCGATCACCCACGTGGTGCGCTGCTTCGAGAACGC
Organism: Stenotrophomonas sp. FR024; assembly: GCF_047500745.2. Lineage (NCBI taxonomy): Bacteria > Pseudomonadati > Pseudomonadota > Gammaproteobacteria > Lysobacterales > Lysobacteraceae > Stenotrophomonas > Stenotrophomonas sp. FR024. Next base: position 44,961 of record NZ_JAXAXM020000024.1, on the reverse strand, counting down.
CGATGTCATCCACGTCAACAACAAGGTCGACCCGATCTCGGACATCGAAACCATCGATACCGAGCTGGCGCTGGCCGACCTGGACAGCGTCGAGAAGGCGCTGAACCGTGCCGAGCGTGCGGCCAAGGGCGGCGACAAGGACGCCGCGGCGCGCAAGCCGGTGCTGGCCAAGCTGCAGGCGGCGCTGTCCGACGGCAAGTCCGGCCGTTCGGTGGGCCTGGACGAGGAAGAGAAGGCGCTGGTGCGCGATCTGTTCCTGCTGACCCTGAAGCCGGTGATGTACATCGCCAACGTGCTGGAAGACGGTTTCGACAACAACCCGCACCTGGAAGCCGTGCGCGCGCATGCCGCCGCTGAAGGCGCGCAGGTGGTGCCGGTGTCGGCCGCGATCGAAGAAGAGCTGTCCCAGCTCGACGACGAAGACCGCGATACCTTCCTCGCCGACCTGGGCCTGAGCGAGCCGGGCCTGAACCGCGTGATCAACGCGGCCTACAGCCTGCTCGGCCTGCAGACCTACTTCACCGCCGGCGTGAAGGAAGTCCGCGCGTGGACCGTGCGCAAGGGCGCCACCGCCCCGCAGGCTGCCGCGGTCATCCACACCGACTTCGAGAAGGGCTTCATCCGCGCCGAAACCATCGCGTATGACGACTTCATCAAGTACAAGGGCGAAGCCGGCGCCAAGGAAGCCGGTCGCCTGCGCCTGGAGGGCAAGGAATACCGCGTGCAGGAAGGCGACATCCTGCACTTCCGCTTCAACGTCTGATCCAGCAGCAGCGGATCGACCCAGGACGCCCCGCCTTGTGCGGGGCGTTCGCGTTTCCGGCGTCGGTTGCATGCGTGGACAAAAATTGATCATGCTCTGAAGCGCCTGCGGCACAGGGCTCGCAAGTACTTGTCCACACCAAACCCCCACCGCTTTCCACGCACGGTGTGGAAAACCCTGCGTATCGCTGCAGGGCCGAGCCCATGCTCGGCTGATGCCAGCCGGAGCCGAGCATGGGGGCGGTTCTACAGGGATTGCCCGGGCAGTGTGGATAAATTTTCGCCATGCTTCGAAACGCTTGCGTGGCAACACTCCCACTTACTTGTCCACACCTAGTTCCCATCGCTTTCCACGGCGCATGTGGAAAACCCGGATTCTGTCTGGACAAAAAATTGCCACCCTTCGAAACCATTGCAATGCGTGGCTCGCAGGGACTTGTCCACACCAAACCCCCATCGCTTTCCACGTGCGGTGTGGAAAACCCAGGGCGAGTGCGCGGCAACGAATGCCCACCAAGGTGGGCATCTACCGGGTGCGGTGTGCATGAACAACAAGGCCCGCCAATGGCGGGCCTTGTCGTCCACGTTCTGCAATGCGGCGTGCCTTACAGCGCGCTGCCACCGAACTTGTGGGTGTACTGCAGGTTGATGGTGCGGCCGACGCTGTCGAACCAGGACACGTCGTAGTACGGATACGCGGTGTACGTGGCGTCCTTCGGCGGCATCTTGTTGAACACGTTGACCACCGACAGCGACAGGCGCGAGTGGTCGTCGAAGCGGTACTGCAGCGACGCGTTGTAGCGGTAGGTTGCCTTGATGTACGGGCTGTCACCGCTGTCCCACTTGAATACCTGGTCGTAGCTGTCCGAGGTCGGCAGCTTGCCCAGGCGCGAACCATAGACCGTGGCCGACCACGCGTCCTTCTCCCAGGTCACGCTCAGGCTGGTCTTGGTACGCGGGATGTCGAAGTTGCTGTTGACCGCGAACTGGTCCTGGATCGGATCACCGGGGTAGCGCTGGAAATCGTGCTTCTTCACCCAGGTGTGGGTGCCGTTGAGGATGAAGTCGCCGATGCCGGTCTGCAGGCGGTAGCGCAGGCCAATGTCGATGCCGGAGGTGGATTCGCGGGCGACGTTGATCGGGGCGACACGCACGCCGTACAGGCGGCCATCACTGGTGCGGGTGATGCGGTCGAGCGCGTCCACGCAGGTCGGCGAGTTGATGTCGGCACTGCCGAGGCGGCAGTTCGCTTCGCTGGCCAGGATCGTGCGCACGTCCATGTCCTGCACCTGCTTGCGCATGTCGATGTCGAACCAGTCCACCGACAGGTCCAGGCCGATTGCCGGCGACCAGACGAAGCCGGCACTCCACGAGGTGCTGGTTTCCGGGTCGAGCTGGCGGTTGCCGGTGCGGCTGCGGATGATGCTGACGTCTTCGTCGCATTCGGTGCCATTGACGCGACAGTCGTACAGATCCACTACGTCAGTCTCGTCGTTGCCCGGGCCGGCGAACACGTAGTGCAGGTCCGGCGCACGGAACGCGGTGCCGTACGAACCACGCACCAGCAGGGTGTCGATCGGGCGCCATTCCAGGCCACCGCTCCAGGTCGCCTTGCCGATGGTGTGGCCGGAATAGCGGTACTGGTCGTAGCGGCCGGCCACGCTCAGGTTGACCGTCTCGTGCAGCGGCATGCGCAGCTCCGCAGCGGTCGCCCAGCGGTTGCGCGAACCGTTGCCGTCCGAATCCTTCCAGCTGTAGTAGTAGTACTGGGTCGCCAGCGGATCGGGATTGAGCGAGTACGCCTGCTGGCCCACTTCCACGGTCGCGGCGAAGCCAGCATCACCGCCCGGCAGGCCGAACAGCGCGGAATTGGTCAGCGTGAACGCAGCCGTCTCGGTGCGCGACTTCGGGGTGTAGGTGGTGCGCGCCGCGATCGAATCGTACTCGGCGCGGGTCAGCGGCCGGTACAGGCGCGACGGGTCGGCGTTGTAGATCGGGAAGCCGTCGTCGTCCACGCCCAGCTGTGGGCCCAGGAACAGGTCATTGGCTTTGGCGGCGATGATCTGTGCCCAGCTGATCCGCGACTGGTACTGCGAATGGCTCAGGGCCGCTTCGTAGTCCCAGTTGCCGGCCAGGTTGCCCTTGAAGCCGGTGGTCACGCTGAAGGTCTTCTGCGTGCTGCGCACCATTGCATTGCGCAGGCCACCCATCTCCTCGGGCGAGAACTGGCGCTGCCAGAACTCGATCTCGCCGGTGGCCTGGTTGTTGAAATAGCCCGACTCATCGCCGTTGGCGTCCATGCGGCCCCACTTGGTGACGTCGCGCATCAGCGACATCGTGTGGTAGCCCAGCTGCACATCGGCGAACCACTGCTGGCCGTTGTCGAAGTCGTAGCTCAGCGAGGCGTAGCCATTGGCGCCGCGGCGCTTGCTGAGGATGGTGCCGTAGCCGATCGAACTGTCGCTGCCGCAGTAGTAACCGTAGCGCGGGCGGTAGGCGCGGTAGGTGCTGCCCTGGTTCTGCCCGGCCAGCGCTTCGCAGGTGGCCGCGCCCGGATCCAGGTAGTCGTCGTTGTAGTCCGTGCGCAGGTAAGCGCGGCGTGCGATGCGTGAGCCCTCGGTGGGGCCGTCCTGGGTCGAATCCTGGATATCGCGCTCGTACGCCCACAGCGGGGTCTGCGACTGCAGTTCAACGCTGTACACGGCGTTGAAGTTGCCACGGCTGAAGCCACTGGCCAGGCTCATGTCGAACGACTCGCCACCGCCTTCGCTGGTGGTGCCCATGCGCATGTCGACGGTGGTGCCGTCGGCCTTCTTCTTCAGGATGAAGTTGACCACGCCGGCGATCGCGTCCGAACCGTAGATGGCCGAGGCACTGCCGGTCAGCACTTCGATGCGCTCGATCATGCCCAGCGGGATGTTGGAGACGTCGGTGAAGTTGCTGCGGCCCTTGAACGGCATCGGGAAGTCGGCGATGCGGCGGCCATTGACCAGCACCAGCGTGTGATTCGGGCCCAGCCCGCGCAGGTCCACCTGCTGGGCGCCCGGCGAGAAGTCGGCGCCGCTGGACGACTGCTGGCTCTGCGTCTCACCGCCGTTCTGGGTCATCGAGCGCAGCACGTCGGGCACGCTGGTGAAGCCGCTGGAGCGGATCTGCTCGGCGCTGATCACCGTGATCGGGGCGGGGCCTTCCACCTGGGCGCGCGGAATGCGCGAACCGGTGACCTGCACCGCATCCAGTTGTTGAACCGAAGAGGAAGCCGGTGCCTGGGCCGCCGCGGAAGCAGCCACGCCCATCAACGCCAGCTGGATCGACCACGCCATCGCCTTTCTACGCATGAGGAATTCTCGAAAATGAAGCCGGCCCGCAGAGGAGGGGCCCTGTCCCCCATTCAGATTTCCGGAATGGGCGCGCGCATTTAACGCCTTTTTCATGCCCTTGACTACTGGGTCCCTATCTGGCAAAGAGTGAAAACGCTTGCAAGTCGATTTTGTTCAGGGAGATCAAGATGCGACGCCTCCATTGCACCCTGCGTGCCCCCTTCGCCTGGCTGGCGCTGCTGGTGTTGGCCGTGCCGTTGGCCGCCCTTGCGCAGGACCTGCAGGGCCCGGGCTTCGCCTACTACGAAGCCGGGGATCTCGACGCACCCCGGCCCGGCCCGCGCGCGCCGGCCATGATGCTGATGGGCGGTGGCGAATGGGTGCCGGAGGCCTTTCACTGGTGGCTGAAGCAGGCCGGCAACGGCCGCGTGCTGATCCTGCGCGCTTCTGGCAGTGATGAACTGCAGGACCGCCTGTATCGCGAGATTGGCGGGACCACCGCAGTGCAGACGCTGGTCTTCGACAGCCGCCGCGGCGCCGACGATCCGGCCGTGCTGCGCGTGGTGGCTGCGGCCGATGCCATCTTCATTGCCGGTGGTGACCAGTCGCGCTACATCCGCTTCTGGAAGGGCACCGCGCTCAACCGCGCGCTCAATGCCCATGTGCGCGCCGGCAAGCCGATTGCCGGTACCAGCGCCGGGCTGGCCATCCTCGGTGGCTACGCCTACGGCGCGATGGACGGCGGCAGCATCACCTCCGCCGGTGCGCTGGCCGACCCGATGGGCAGTGCGGTGACCATGGACAGTGGCTTCCTGCAGATGCCCTACCTGCAGCGCGTGGTCACCGACACCCACTTCGACAAGCGCGATCGGCTCGGCCGCCTGATCGTGTTCGTGGCGCGCGCCGCGCAGGACAGTGGCGACCCCGACATCGTCGGCATCGGCGTCGACGAGGACACCGCCCTGTGCGTGGAGCCCGATGGCCAGGCGCAGGTCTACAGCGCCGACGGCGAAGGCAAGGTCTGGGTGGTCAGCCCCGGCCGCGATGCCGACCGTCTGGTCGAGGGCGAGCCGCTGCGCTTCCACGCGGTACCGGTAACGGTGGTCGCCAGCGGCAGCCGCATGCGCCTGGATGACTTCCAGGCCGACGCCGACTACCAGGCCGTGGCCGACGTCAGCGACGGCGAGATTGAGTTCACGCTTCGGTAGTGCCTGCCGCTGGCCGGCAACTCACCTTCCCTGATGCGCCCCTGCCGGCCAGCGGCCGGCACTACCCCGCAATCCATTCCCTCGTTCTGCTGGAGACGTAACCGATGAAACTGCGCCTGGCGCTGTCCGCACTGTTGTCCCTGCCCATGCTTGCCCAGGCCGCACCGGCGGCTTCACCGCTGCTGGTCATCCACGGCGGCGCCGGCGTCGAGCGCAAGGACCTGTCGCCGGCCGAGGAAAAGGCCGCACGTGACGCGCTGCGGGCGGCCCTGTTGAAGGGGCATGCGGAGCTGGCGGCGGGTCGCCCCGCGTTGGCTGCAGTCACCGCTGCGATCACCGTCCTGGAGGACGATCCCACCTTCAACGCCGGCAAGGGCGCGGTGTTCACCCATGACGGCCACAACGAGCTGGATGCCGCAGTGATGGACGGGGCCACCCAGGCTGCAGGCGCGGTGGCCGGCGTGCAGCGGGTGCGCAACCCGATCCTGCTGGCGCAGACCGTGATGCAGAAATCCAGGCACGTGATGATGGTCGGGCAGGGCGCCGAAGCCTTCGCGGTCGAGCAGGGGATGTCTCTGGTCGATCCCTCCTACTTCCGTACGGAGAAGCGTTGGCAGCAGCTGCAGCGTGCACTGAAAGAAGAGGCCAGTGGCCAGGCGCATGCCGACCTGGAGACTGCAAAGCACTTCGGGACCGTCGGTGCGGTCGCATTGGATGCGCAGGGGCACCTGGCCGCCGGTACCTCCACTGGTGGCATGACCAACAAGCGCTATGGCCGGGTGGGTGACTCGCCGATCATCGGTGCAGGCACCTGGGCCGATGCGCGCTGTGCGGTGTCCGGCACCGGCTGGGGCGAGTACTACATCCGCACCGCGGCCGCGCACGAGATCTGCGCACGCATGCGCTACCAGGGGCAGACGCCGGAACAGGCCGGCAAGGGCGTGATCAACGAGACGATTCCGCAGATGGGGGGTGACGGCGGTGCGATCGTGCTCGCTGCAGACGGAAAAATGGCCACGCCATTCAACACCCAGGGCATGTATCGGGGCTGGATCGGCGGCGACGGCGTCCCTCATGTCGCAATTTTCGCCAACGAGACCCTGCCGGTTCCCGGGCAATAACCTTGCGTATCAATGGGTTTGCGACAGCGTGTGAAAAAAATGGAAAAAAGCGTTGACAGCCCCCCGTCCCATCAGCAGAATAAGCGGCTCACCACCACACACCGCAACGCTTCGGCGGCAACGGAATGGGGTGGTAAGGAGGGATACCCAAGCGGCCAACGGGGGCAGACTGTAAATCTGCTGGCTTACGCCTTCGGTGGTTCGAATCCACCTCCCTCCACCAGTTTCACGTTGTGACATTCCCGGCGCGGGAGTAGTTCAATGGTAGAACCTCAGCCTTCCAAGCTGATGGTGCGGGTTCGATTCCCGTCTCCCGCTCCATTGAATGAACTTTGAATATTATCGAGTTCATGTCATAATGCAAAACTCGGCTCACGTAGCTCAGTCGGTAGAGCACTTCCTTGGTAAGGAAGAGGTCGAAGGTTCGATTCCTTTCGTGAGCACCATCTTAAGCATCACCTCTCAGACGAATTCGAGATAAGCAGCCATGGCCAAGGGTAAGTTCGAGCGCACCAAGCCGCACGTCAACGTCGGCACCATCGGTCACGTCGACCACGGCAAGACCACGCTGACCGCCGCACTGACCAAGATCGGTGCCGAGCGCTTCGGTGGCGAGTTCAAGGACTACTCCTCGATCGACGCCGCGCCGGAAGAAAAGGCGCGTGGCATCACGATCTCGACCGCGCACGTCGAATACGAATCCCCGATCCGTCACTACGCCCACGTTGACTGCCCGGGCCACGCTGACTACGTCAAGAACATGATCACCGGTGCCGCCCAGATGGACGGCGCGATCCTGGTGTGCTCGGCCGCTGACGGCCCGATGCCGCAGACCCGTGAGCACATCCTGCTGTCGCGCCAGGTCGGCGTGCCGTACATCGTCGTGTTCCTGAACAAGGCCGACATGGTGGACGACGCCGAGCTGCTCGAGCTGGTCGAGATGGAAGTGCGCGAGCTGCTGAGCAAGTACGAGTTCCCGGGCGACGACACCCCGATCATCGCCGGTTCGGCCCGTCTGGCGCTGGAAGGCGACCAGAGCGACATCGGCGTGCCGGCCATCCTGAAGCTGGTCGACGCGCTGGACAGCTGGATTCCGGAGCCGGAGCGTGCGATCGACAAGCCGTTCCTGATGCCGGTGGAAGACGTGTTCTCGATCTCGGGCCGCGGCACCGTGGTGACCGGTCGTATCGAGCGCGGCGTGATCAAGGTTGGCGACGAAATCGAAATCGTCGGCATCCGTCCGGTGCAGAAGACCACCGTGACCGGCGTTGAAATGTTCCGCAAGCTGCTGGACCAGGGTCAGGCAGGCGACAACGCTGGCCTGCTGCTGCGCGGCACCAAGCGTGACGACGTCGAGCGTGGCCAGGTACTGGCCAAGCCGGGCACGATCAAGCCGCACACCAAGTTCGAAGGCGAAGTGTACGTCCTGTCGAAGGACGAGGGCGGCCGCCACACCCCGTTCTTCAACGGCTACCGTCCGCAGTTCTACTTCCGCACCACCGACATCACCGGCGCCGCCAAGCTGCCGGAAGGCGTCGAAATGGTGATGCCGGGTGACAACGTCAAGATGGAAGTCACCCTGATCAATCCGGTGGCAATGGACGAAGGTCTGCGCTTCGCCATCCGCGAAGGCGGCCGTACCGTCGGCGCCGGCGTGGTCTCGAAGATCATCGAGTAAGCCTGCAGTACCGGTGGTTGCATAGCGCCGCCGGTTACGCGAATGGCGGGCCGGGAACCTCGGTCCGCCTTCGCCGTCTAAGGGAAGGCAAGTTTCAATACGTACGCCAGTAGCTCAATTGGCAGAGCAGCGGTCTCCAAAACCGCAGGTTGGGGGTTCGAGTCCCTCCTGGCGTGCCATCTGCCCACCTTATCCAGCGGCCTGGGCCGCTAAAGCAGACACAGTCGGATGAATAGCAAGATCGAACACTCCAAGGACAGCTCCGCCAACGGCGGGGATATCGTCAAGTACGTCGCCGCATCGCTGCTGGTGCTGGCCGGTCTGTTCGTCTGGTTCTGGTTCTCCGCCGACTCCGGTCGCGCCACCCAGCTGGGTGCGTGGGCGGGTCAGCTGCGTGCGTTGGCGGTCGTGGTCGGTCTGGTTGGCGGTATCGGCGTGTTCATGCTGACCGGCAAGGGGCGCGACACCCGCGAATTCCTCTCCGAGTCGCGCTTCGAACTGCGCAAGGTGGTCTGGCCGACGCGCCAGGAAGCCATCCGCATGACCTGGGTCGTGATGGTGGTGGTGACCATTCTCAGTCTGTTGCTGGGTGGGTTCGATTACGTCATTCAGTGGCTGGTTCAGTTGTTCCTGAGCCGCTAAGGAGAATTGCATGAAGCGTTGGTACGTCGTTCACGCCTATTCGGGCTTCGAGAAGTCGGTGGCGCAGGCTCTGCGCGATCGCATCGTCCGTGACGGCATGGAAGAGCGCTTCGGCGATGTCCTGGTCCCGACCGAAGAAGTGGTCGAGATGCGCGCTGGCCAGAAGCGCCGCTCCGAGCGCAAGTTCTTCCCGGGTTACGTGCTGGTCCAGATCGAGACCCACGAAGAAGCCGGTATTCCGCGCATCGACAACGAAAGCTGGCACCTGGTCAAGGAAACCCCGCGCGTGATGGGCTTCATCGGCGGCACCGCCGACCGTCCGCTGCCGATCGCCGATTCCGAGGCCGAAGCCATCCTGAATCGCGTTCAGGAAGGTGTCGAGAAGCCGCGTCCGAAGGTGCTGTTCGAGCCGGGCCAGATGGTCCGCGTTACCGACGGCCCGTTCAACGATTTCAATGGCGTCGTCGAAGAAGTCAACTACGAGAAGAGCCGTCTGCGCGTCTCGGTGCTGATCTTCGGTCGTGCCACTCCGGTCGAACTCGAGTTCGGCCAGGTCGAAAAGGCCGTCTGATCCGGCCGTGGGTCGAGCAAGCTCGACCGCTACGGGACCAGAAACCGGGCGCTGCCCGGTTTCTCTCGTTTACGTGCCGCTTCAGGCATGTGAAGAAAAAACCTGATATAGTGCGCGGCTCCCCGCTGGGAAGCCAGCAGGACGAGGCCGCCGCAAGGTGGCCTTCAGCATGATTTCAAAACGCGATGCCGGGACGCGTGATTCCCGGTCCGATGGGGAGCCTGTTGTCGAAAGGCGCTAGCACCCGGAGAGTACTCACATGGCAAAGAAAGTTGTCGGTTACATCAAGCTGCAGGTGAAGGCCGGTCAGGCCAACCCCTCGCCGCCGGTCGGTCCTGCGCTGGGTCAGCGCGGTCTGAACATCATGGAATTCTGCAAGGCGTTCAACGCTGCCACGCAGAAGCTCGAGCCGGGCCTGCCGGTTCCGGTGATCATCACGGCCTACTCGGACCGTACGTTCACCTTCATCACCAAGAGCACCCCGGCCACCACCCTGCTGAAGAAGGCCGCTGGCATCTCGTCGGGCTCCAAGCGCCCGAACACCGAGAAGGTCGGCAAGGTCACCCGTAAGCAGCTGGAAGAGATCGCCAAGGCGAAGGAACCGGATCTGACTGCCGCCGACCTGGACGCCGCCGTGCGTACCATCGCTGGCTCTGCCCGTTCCATGGGCCTCGTGGTGGAGGGTTAATAAGATGGCACAGACCAAGCGTGAGAAGGCCATCAAGGCCGCCGTCGTTCCGGGCAAGGCATACGCCTTCGAGGACGCGATCAACATCCTGAAGAGCGCCACCAAGGCCAAGTTCGTCGAGTCGATCGACGTCGCTGTGCGCCTGGGCGTCGATGCGAAGAAGTCCGACCAGCAGGTCCGTGGCTCCACCGTGCTGCCGGCCGGTACCGGCAAGTCGGTCCGCGTCGCCGTGTTCGCTCCGGCCGGTGCCAAGGCTGACGAAGCCCTGGCCGCTGGCGCCGAAGCCGTCGGTATGGATGATCTGGCCGAGAAGATGCAGGCCGGCGATCTGAACTACGACGTCGTCATCGCGACCCCGGACGCCATGCGCGTCGTCGGTAAGCTGGGCACCGTGCTGGGCCCGCGCGGCCTGATGCCGAACCCGAAGGTCGGCACCGTTTCCCCGAACCCGGGTGAAGCCGTGAAGAACGCCAAGTCGGGTCAGGTCCGTTACCGCACCGACAAGGCCGGCATCATCCACTGCACCATCGGCAAGGCCGACTTCGCCGAAGACGCGCTGAAGTCGAACCTGACCGCGCTGCTGCTGGACCTGATCAAGGCCAAGCCGGCCACCTCGAAGGGCACCTACCTGCAGAAGGTTTCGGTCAGCTCGACGATGGGCCCGGGCGTCACCGTCGACCAGTCGTCGCTGACCCTGAAGTAATTGTTTCAAGCGGTCACGGTACCTTCGGTGCCGTGACCGTGACATTTGAAGGCATCGCTGGCCTTACATCGCCCGCGGTAGCCGTCAAAGACCGCAGGCGCGGTCGTGGCAATACCGGCGACGGGCACGGAAGCTCGATCTGGCAAGGAGTCGCCGCCGGAGCAGTCATGAGCGCTTAATCGATTCCCCGGAATCACCCTGCGTAGATGGTGCCCTTCTGGAGTTTTTCTGGTTCACGCACGTCTGGGTTTCCCAGGTTGGCCCACTCCAGGTCTAGAACGGCCCACCCCCGGAACATCATCCCGATGTTCCCGGCGTCCAGGACGGATGCCGCACAGGACCGCACACGGCAGGAGCCGTAAGCGGAGTTCAATAGGAGGAGTGCAATGGCTCTCAATCTGTCCCAGAAGCAAGAAGTAGTCGCCGAGCTGGCAGACGTCGCCGCCAAGGCCCACTCCTTGATCGCAGCCGAATACGCTGGCACCACGGTCGCCCAGATGACCGCGATGCGCAAGCAGGCTCGTGAAACCGGTGTTTTCTTGAAGGTTGTCAAGAACACCCTGGCTTCGCGCGCCGTTGAAGGCACCGAGTTCGCAGTCGCCCAGGACCAGATGGTTGGTCCGCTGCTGTACGCGTTCTCGCTCGAGGAGCCCGGCGCTGCCGGTCGCCTGATCAAGGAAGCCGCCAAGGGCAACGACAAGCTGAAGGCTAAGGTCGTCGCCATCGGTGGCGAAGTGTTCCCGGCAAGCCACGTCGAAGTGCTGGCCTCGCTGCCGACCCGCGACCAGGCCCTGGCCATGCTGGCCCGCGTCCTGACCGAGCCGGTCACGATGTTTGCCCGCGCCATCAAGGCCGTTGGCGAGAAGCAGGGTGGTGGCGACGTCGCCGCCGACGCTGCCGAGCCGGCCGCCGAGACCGCCTGAGTTTCGACTTACCGTGGTTCCTGACGGAACCTCAACCCAGAAAATCATCCAAAGGTATTAATCATGTCCCTTACCAACGAACAGATCGTCGACGCCATCGCCGAGAAGTCCCTGATGGAAGTGATGGAGCTGGTCAAGGCCATCGAAGAGAAGTTCGGCGTCTCCGCCGCTGCTCCTGTTGCCGTGGCTGCTGCCGCTGGCCCGGCCGCTGCTGTTGAAGAGCAGACCGAGTTCACCGTCACCCTGAAGTCGGCCGGCGACAAGAAGGTCGAAGTCATCAAGGCCGTCCGCGCCATCACCGGCCTGGGCCTGAAGGAAGCGAAGGACCTGGCCGAAGCCGGTGGCGTCCTGAAGGAAGGCGCTTCGAAGGACGACGCCGAGAAGATGAAGAAGGACCTGGAAGCTGCTGGCGCGACTGTCGAAGTCAAGTAAACAGTTACCTTGCATCGTCACCGATTCACGGCGATGCAGCCAAGGCTGGGGGCGTAAGCCCCCGGCCTTTGGTCGTTGTTGCAGTACCGGTAGGGTCGACTGTTGGTCGACTGTTTCAAAAGCAGAAAAAGCCCAACACGGGCTGCGGTCAGACCCCGGCAGGCCAGCGCAGAGCGCGGCAGCGGGGGAGTGGATGCAGACGAGTTGGCAGTTGGAAGTAGCGGGAGAAGGCGTGCTGGTGCCGGCAATACCAGCGACTTCCAACTGACAATTTCAAGTTCCCTTCGGATCGTGGGCGCACGATCCGCACAACAAGGTGGAAGACCTCATGACGTCCTATTCGTTCACCGAAAAAAAGCGTATCCGCAAGGATTTCGGCAAGCAGCGCTCGATTCTCGAAGTGCCGTTCCTGCTCGCCATCCAGGTGGATTCCTATCGTGAATTCCTGCAGGAAAACGTCGATCCGGCCAAGCGCACGGACCACGGCCTGCACGCTGCGCTGAAGTCGGTCTTCCCGATCGCCAGCTACAGCGGCAATGCTGCCCTGGAATACGTCGGCTACAAGCTGGGCGAACCGGTCTTCGACGAGCGTGAGTGCCGCCAGCGTGGCATGAGCTACGGCGCGCCGCTGCGCGTGACCGTGCGCCTGGTGATCTACGACCGTGAGTCGTCGACCAAGGCCATCAAGTACGTGAAGGAGCAGGAGGTCTATCTGGGCGAAATCCCGCTGATGACCGAGAACGGCACCTTCATCGTCAACGGCACCGAGCGCGTCATCGTCTCGCAGCTGCACCGTTCGCCGGGCGTGTTCTTCGACCACGACCGTGGCAAGACCCACAGCTCGGGCAAGCTGCTGTACAGCGCCCGCATCATTCCTTACCGCGGCTCCTGGCTGGACTTCGAGTTCGACCCGAAGGACGCGCTGTTCACCCGTATCGACCGCCGCCGCAAGCTGCCGGTGTCGATCCTGCTGCGCGCGCTCGGCTACAGCAACGAAGAGATGCTGGCCGAGTTCTTCGAGATCAACACCTTCCACATCAACCCGGATGAAGGCGTCCAGCTGGAGCTGGTGCCGGAGCGCCTGCGCGGCGAAACCCTGGGCTTCGACCTCGCCGACGGCGACAAGGTCATCGTGGAAGCCGGCAAGCGCATCACCGCGCGCCACATCAAGCAGCTGGAAGCCTCGGGCATCGCCGCTCTGGCCGTGCCGGACGACTACATCGTCGGCCGCATCCTGTCGCACGACGTGGTCGATGCTTCGACCGGCGAACTGCTGGCCCAGGCCAATGACGAGATCACCGACGAGCAGCTGCAGGCCTTCCGCAAGGCCGGTGTGGATGCCGTGGGCACCCTGTGGGTGAACGATCTGGATCGTGGCCCGTACCTGTCCAACACCCTGCGCATCGACCCGACCAAGACCCAGCTGGAAGCCCTGGTCGAGATCTACCGCATGATGCGTCCGGGCGAGCCGCCGACCAAGGACGCCGCGCAGAACCTGTTCCACAACCTGTTCTTCACCTTCGAGCGCTACGACCTGTCCGCGGTCGGCCGCATGAAGTTCAACCGTCGCGTGGGCCGCAAGGAAACCACCGGCGAAGCCGTGCTGTACGACCGCAAGTACTACGGTGAGCGCAACGACGAAGAGTCCAAGCGCCTGGTTGCCGCCCATGGCGACAGCTCCGACATCCTGGACGTGATCAAGGTCCTGACCGAGATCCGCAACGGTCGTGGCGTGGTCGATGACATCGATCACCTGGGCAACCGTCGCGTGCGTTCGGTCGGCGAAATGGCCGAGAACGTGTTCCGCGTGGGCCTGGTCCGCGTCGAGCGCGCGGTCAAAGAGCGCCTGTCGATGGCCGAGTCGGAAGGCCTGACCCCGCAGGAGCTGATCAACGCCAAGCCGGTCGCCGCTGCCATCAAGGAGTTCTTCGGCTCCTCGCAGCTGTCGCAGTTCATGGACCAGAACAACCCGCTGTCGGAAGTGACCCACAAGCGTCGCGTCTCGGCCCTGGGCCCGGGCGGCCTGACCCGTGAGCGCGCCGGCTTCGAAGTGCGCGACGTGCACCCGACCCATTACGGCCGCGTCTGCACCATCGAAACCCCGGAAGGCCCGAACATCGGCCTGATCAACTCGCTGGCCGTGTACGCCCGCACCAACCAGTACGGTTTCCTCGAGACTCCGTACCGCAAGGTCGTGGACGGCAAGGTCTATGACGAAGTCGAGTTCCTGTCGGCCATCGAAGAAAACGAGTACGTCATTGCGCAGGCCAACGCGCTGACCAATGCCGACAGCGTGCTGACCGAGCAGTTCGTTCCGTGCCGCTTCCAGGGTGAGTCGCTGCTGAAGCCGCCGGCGGAAGTCCACTTCATGGACGTCTCGCCGATGCAGACCGTGTCGATCGCGGCCGCGCTGGTTCCGTTCCTGGAGCACGATGACGCCAACCGCGCACTGATGGGCGCCAACATGCAGCGTCAGGCCGTGCCGACCCTGCGTGCGCAGAAGCCGCTGGTCGGTACCGGCATCGAGCGCGCCGTGGCGCGTGACTCCGGTGTGACCGTGAATGCCCGTCGTGGTGGCGAGATCGTGCAGATCGATGCCGCCCGTATCGTGGTCAAGGTCAACGAGGAAGAGATCGTTGGCGCCACCGACGCAGGCGTGGACATCTACAACCTGGTCAAGTACACCCGTTCGAACCAGAACACCTGCATCAACCAGCGTCCGCTGGTCCAGGTGGGTGACGTCATCGCCCGCGGCGACGTGCTGGCCGACGGTCCGTCCACCGACATCGGCGAACTGGCCCTGGGCCAGAACATGCTGATCGCGTTCATGCCGTGGAACGGCTACAACTTCGAAGACTCCATCCTGCTCTCCGAGCGTGTGGTGGAAGAGGATCGTTACACCACGATCCACATCGAAGAGCTGACCTGCGTCGCGCGTGACACCAAGCTGGGGCCGGAGGAAATCTCCGCCGACATCCCGAACGTCTCCGAGCAGGCGCTGAACCGCCTGGACGAGAGCGGCGTGGTGTACATCGGTGCGGAAGTCCGTGCCGGCGACATCCTGGTCGGCAAGGTCACGCCGAAGGGCGAAAGCCAGCTGACCCCGGAAGAAAAGCTGCTGCGCGCGATCTTCGGCGAGAAGGCTTCGGACGTGAAGGACAGCTCGCTGCGCGTTCCGCCGGGCATGGACGGTACCGTCATCGACGTGCAGGTCTTCACCCGCGACGGCATCGAGAAGGACAAGCGCGCCCGCCAGATCGAAGAGTCTGAAATCAAGCGCGTCAAGAAGGACTTCGACGACCAGTTCCGCATCCTGGAAGCCGCCATCTACATGCGTCTGCGTTCGCAGATCGTGGGCAAGGTGGTCAACGGTGGCGCTGGCCTGAAGAAGGGCGACGTGATCAGCGACGCCTTCCTGGACGGCCTGAAGAAGGCTGACTGGTTCGCCCTGCGCATGAAGGACGAGGACGCTTCGGAAGCCATCGAGCGCGCCCAGAAGCAGATCCAGGCGCACGAGAAGGAATTCGAGCGTCGCTTCGCCGACAAGCGCGGCAAGATCACCGCCGGCGACGACCTCGCCCCGGGCGTGCTGAAGATGGTCAAGGTGTTCCTGGCCGTGAAGCGCCGCATCCAGCCGGGCGACAAGATGGCAGGCCGCCACGGTAACAAGGGTGTGGTCTCCAACGTGGTGCCGGTCGAGGACATGCCGTACATGGCCTCGGGCGAAACCGTGGACATCGTGCTGAACCCGCTGGGCGTGCCGTCGCGTATGAACATCGGCCAGATCCTGGAAGTGCATCTGGGCTGGGCTGCCAAGGGCCTGGGCCGCAAGATCCAGGCGATGATGGAAGCCCAGGCGGCGGTCGCCGACCTGCGCAAGTTCCTGGACGACATCTACAACCACGACGACACCAACGTGGCCAACCGTGTCGACCTGTCGCAGTTCAGCGACGAGGAACTGCTGCGTCTGGCCCGTAACCTCACCGACGGCGTGCCGATGGCCACCCCGGTGTTCGACGGCGCCACCGAAGCGGAAATCAAGCGCATGCTGGAACTGGCCGACCTGCCGAGCAGTGGCCAGACCCAGCTGTACGACGGCCGCACCGGTGAAGCGTTCGATCGCCACACCACCGTGGGTTACATGCACTACCTGAAGCTGAACCACCTGGTCGACGACAAGATGCACGCCCGTTCGACCGGCCCGTACTCGCTCGTCACCCAGCAGCCGCTGGGCGGCAAGGCGCAGTTCGGCGGCCAGCGCTTCGGTGAAATGGAAGTCTGGGCGCTGGAAGCCTACGGCGCGGCCTACACCCTGCAGGAAATGCTGACGGTGAAGTCCGATGACGTGCAGGGCCGCAACCAGATGTACAAGAACATCGTCGACGGTGAGCACGAGATGGTCGCGGGCATGCCGGAATCCTTCAACGTGCTCGTGAAGGAAATCCGCTCGCTGGCCATCAACATGGAACTGGAAGACAACTGATCCATGCCGGCGCGGCGGTCAACGCCGCCGCGCCGCTGGCAGTGAACTGAAAGCCCATCGACACAGCATTCCTCCTTCTGGAGAACACCATGAAAGACCTGCTCAACCTCTTCAACCAGCAGCGCCAGACGCTGGACTTCGACGCGATCAAGATCGCGCTGGCTTCGCCGGACCTGATCCGTTCGTGGTCCTTCGGCGAAGTGAAGAAGCCGGAAACCATCAACTACCGTACCTTCAAGCCGGAACGCGACGGCCTGTTCTGCGCCGCCATCTTCGGCCCGGTGAAGGACTACGAGTGCCTGTGCGGCAAGTACAAGCGCATGAAGCACCGCGGCGTGGTCTGCGAAAAGTGCGGCACCGAAGTGACCCTGGCCAAGGTGCGTCGCGAGCGCATGGGCCACATCGACCTGGCTTCGCCGGTCGCGCACATCTGGTTCCTGAAGTCGCTGCCGTCGCGCATCGGCCTGATGCTGGACATGACCCTGCGCGACATCGAGCGCGTGCTGTACTTCGAAGCCTACGTGGTGACCGAGCCGGGCCTGACCGCCCTGGAGCGCCGCCAGCTGCTGACCGAAGAACAGTACCTGCAGGCCCGCCAGGAGCACGGTGACGACTTCGACGCCGCGATGGGCGCCGAGGCCGTGTACGAACTGCTGCGCACGATCGACCTGCAGTCGGAAATGACCCGCCTGCGCGAGGAAATCGCCGCTACCGGTTCGGAAACCAAGCTCAAGCGCCTCACCAAGCGCATCAAGCTGATCGAAGCCTTCCTGGAATCGGGCAACCGTCCGGAGTGGATGGTCATGACCGTGCTGCCGGTGCTGCCGCCGGACCTGCGTCCGCTGGTCCCGCTGGATGGCGGCCGCTTCGCGACCTCCGACCTGAACGACCTGTACCGCCGCGTCATCAACCGTAACAACCGCCTGCGCCGCCTGCTCGAACTGAGCGCGCCGGATATCATCGTGCGCAATGAAAAGCGCATGCTGCAGGAATCGGTCGATGCGCTGCTGGACAACGGCCGTCGTGGCCGTGCCATCACCGGCACCAACAAGCGCCCGCTGAAGTCGCTGGCCGACATGATCAAGGGCAAGCAGGGCCGCTTCCGCCAGAACCTGCTGGGCAAGCGCGTCGACTACTCGGGCCGTTCGGTCATCGTGGTCGGTCCGTACCTGCGCCTGCACCAGTGCGGCCTGCCGAAGAAGATGGCGCTTGAGCTGTTCAAGCCGTTCGTCTTCGCCAAGCTGCAGCGTCGTGGCCTGGCCACCACCATCAAGGCCGCCAAGAAGCTGGTCGAGCGCGAAGAAGCCGAAGTCTGGGACATCCTGGAAGAGGTCATCCGCGAGCATCCGGTGATGCTGAACCGTGCGCCGACCCTGCACCGTCTGGGCATCCAGGCGTTCGAGCCGGTGCTGATCGAAGGCAAGGCCATCCAGCTGCACCCGCTGGTCTGCACCGCGTTCAACGCCGACTTCGACGGTGACCAGATGGCCGTCCACGTGCCGCTCTCGCTGGAAGCCCAGCTGGAAGCGCGTGCGCTGATGATGTCGACCAACAACATCCTGTCGCCGGCCAACGGCGAGCCGATCATCGTGCCGTCGCAGGACGTCGTGCTGGGTCTGTACTACATGACCCGCTCGCTGGAAAACAAGAAGGGCGAGGGCATGGCCTTCGCCAACATCGCCGAAGTGAAGCGTGCCTACGACAACCGCGTGGTGGAACTGCACGCGCGCGTCAAGGTCCGCATCACCGAAGTGGTGACCGACGAAGACGGCAACAAGCAGAACAAGACCTCGATCGTGGACACCACGATCGGTCGCGCCCTGCTGGCTGAAATCCTGCCGGAAGGCCTGCCGTTCGCGCTGGCCAACACCGAGCTGACCAAGAAGAACATCAGCCGCCTGATCAACTCCAGCTACCGCCAGCTGGGCCTGAAGGACACGGTCGTGTTCGCCGACAAGCTGATGTACACCGGCTTCGCGTACGCGACCCGCGCCGGCGTCTCGATCGGCATCGACGACATGCTGATCCCGGACGAGAAGAAGGGCATCCTCACCGAGGCCGAAGCCGAAGTGCTGGAAATCCAGGAGCAGTACCAGTCGGGCCTGGTCACCGCCGGCGAGCGCTACAACAAGGTGGTCGACATCTGGTCGCGCACCAACGAGCGCATCGCCAAGGCGATGATGGACACCATCGGTACCGAGAAGGTGGTCAATGCCAAGGGTGAGACCATCGACCAGAAGTCGATGAACTCGCTGTACATCATGGCCGACTCCGGTGCGCGTGGTTCGCAGGCGCAGATCCGTCAGCTGGCCGGCATGCGTGGCCTGATGGCCCGCCCGGACGGCTCGATCATCGAGACGCCCATCAAGGCGAACTTCCGCGAAGGCCTGAACGTGCAGGAGTACTTCAACTCCACCCACGGTGCCCGTAAGGGTCTGGCCGATACCGCGCTGAAGACCGCGAACTCGGGTTACCTGACCCGTCGTCTGGTCGACGTGGCACAGGACGTGGTGATCACCGAGGTGGATTGCGGTACCACCGAAGGCCTGATCATGACCCCGATCGTGGAAGGCGGCGACGTGGTCGAACCGCTGAAGGACCGTGTGCTGGGTCGCGTGGTTGCCGAGGACGTGTTCCTGCCGGGCAACGACGAAGATCCGATCGTCACCCGCAACACCCTGCTGGACGAAGCCTGGGTTGCCAAGCTGGAAGACGCCGGCGTGCAGACCATCAAGGTCCGCTCGACCATCTCCTGCGAATCGGCCTTCGGCGTCTGCTCGCGCTGCTACGGCCGCGACCTGGCCCGTGGCCACCTGGTCAACATCGGTGAAGCGGTCGGCGTCATCGCCGCCCAGTCCATCGGTGAGCCGGGTACCCAGCTGACCATGCGTACGTTCCACATCGGTGGTGCGGCGTCGCGAGCTGCTGCGGTCGACAACATCACCGTCAAGACCACCGGCTCGGTCAAGTTCAGCAACCTCAAGTCGGTCGAGCATGCCAACGGCTCGCTGGTGGCAGTGTCGCGCTCGGGCGAAATCTCGGTGCTCGATGCCCACGGCCGTGAGCGTGAACGTTACAAGCTGCCGTACGGTGCGACCATCACGTCCAAGGACGGTGATGCGATCAAGGCTGGCCAGACCGTGGCCAACTGGGATCCGCATAACCACCCGATCGTGTCGGAAGTGGCCGGTTTCATCCGCTTCATCGACTTCGTCGACGGCATCACCGTCATCGAGAAGACCGACGAGCTGACCGGCCTGGCGTCGCGCGAAATCACCGATCCGAAGCGTCGTGGTACCCAGGCCAAGGACCTGCGCCCGATCGTGCGCATCGTCGACGCCAAGGGCAACGACCTGTCGATTCCGGGCACCGACCTGCCGGCGCAGTACCTGCTGCCGCCGCGCTCGATCGTCAACCTGCAGGACGGCGCTGCCGTCGGTGTGGGTGACGTGGTCGCCAAGATCCCGCAGGAAGCGTCGAAGACCCGCGACATCACCGGTGGTCTGCCGCGCGTGGCCGATCTGTTCGAAGCGCGCAAGCCGAAGGATCCGGCGGTGCTGGCCGAGCGTTCGGGCATCATCAGCTTCGGCAAGGACACCAAGGGCAAGCAGCGCCTGATCATCAAGGACACCGATGGTTCGGAGCACGAAGAGCTGATCCCGAAGTACCGCCAGGTCATCGTGTTCGAAGGCGAGCATGTCACCAAGGGTGAAACCATCGTGGACGGCGAGCCGAGCCCGCAGGACATCCTGCGCCTGCTGGGTGTCGAACCGCTGGCCGCCTACCTGGTGAAGGAAATCCAGGACGTGTACCGCCTGCAGGGCGTGAAGATCAACGACAAGCACATCGAGGTGATCACCCGCCAGATGCTGCGCAAGGTCGAGATCACCGACCAGGGCAGCAGCAAGTTCCTGAACGGCGAACAGGTGGAGCGCCAGCGCGTTATCGAGGAGAATGCCCGCCTTGCAGCCCGCAATGAGCTGCCGGCGCACTTCGATCCGGTCCTGCTGGGTATCACCAAGGCGTCGCTGGCGACCGAATCGTTCATCTCGGCCGCTTCGTTCCAGGAAACCACCCGCGTGCTGACCGAAGCGGCCGTCCGCGGCACCTCGGACAACCTGCGTGGCCTGAAGGAAAACGTCATCGTGGGTCGCCTGATTCCGGCCGGTACCGGCCTGGCGTACCACAGCAACCGCCGTCGCGGCGCTTCCGGCCTCACCGAGTCGGAAATGCAGACCCTTGCCGGCACCCCGGCCGCGGTCGAGGCACCGGTGGTTGAAGCCGAAGCTGAACAGGCGTCGGGCGAAGAATGAGGTATCCGGTCCGGCTGCAAGGCCGGACCACCCCGTCGGTCCATCGATGGGAGTGGGAAAGGGCAGGGAGATCGTCCGCGATCGACCCTGTCAATCTGAACGGGGTACATGGAGGCCCCCCAGTAACGTCCCGGGATCAGGGACGGGCTTGACAGGAGGCGTTTGACTGCTTTCCTGGCAGGTTGCTACAATCGTCTGTCTCAGCAGGCCAGAATTTCGGCCTGCTTTAACATTTCCGCATCTCTGGTCGGATTTTCCGGCCACCAATCAGAAGAACCTACTGATGGCGACGATCAACCAGCTGGTCCGCAAGCCGCGGCAAGCGACCACCTACAAGAGTGCCTCGCCGGCGCTCGACAAGTGCCCGCAGCGCCGTGGCGTCTGCACCCGTGTCTACACCACCACTCCGAAGAAGCCGAACTCGGCTCTGCGCAAGGTTGCCAAGGTCCGCCTGACCAACCAGGAAGAAGTGATTTCCTACATCGGTGGTGAAGGCCACAACCTGCAGGAGCACTCCGTGGTCCTGATCCGCGGCGGTCGCGTCAAGGACCTGCCGGGTGTGCGTTACCACACCGTTCGTGGCTCGCTCGACGCCGCCGGCGTTGCCAAGCGTCGCCAGGCCCGTTCCAAGTACGGCGCCAAGCGTCCGAAGGCATAAGGAGAGAGCACTATGTCGCGTAAGGGTAATACTCCGCAGCGTTCCGTCCTGCCCGATCCGAAGCACGGAAGCGAAACCATCGCCCGCTTCATCAACATGGTCATGCAGAGCGGCAAGAAGTCCGTCGCCGAAAAGATCGTGTACGGCGCCATGGACGTGATCACCGAGAAGAACAGCAGCGCCAACGCCATTGAACTGGTGCAGAAGGCTCTGGACAACGTCGCTCCGGCGGTCGAAGTCAAGTCGCGCCGCGTCGGTGGTGCCACCTACCAGGTGCCGGTCGAAGTGCGTTCGTCGCGCAAGATGGCCCTGGCCATGCGCTGGCTGATCGACTCCGCGCGCAAGCGTGGCGAGAACACCATGCCGAAGAAGCTGGCTGCTGAACTGATCGACGCCTCGGAAAACCGTGGCGGCGCCATCAAGAAGCGCGAAGAAACCCACCGCATGGCCGAAGCCAACAAGGCATTCGCCCACTACCGCTGGTGAGTTTGACGGCCTTGTAAAACAGGCAGGGCAGCACCACTTCGGTGCGTGCTGCCTCGCGGTCCCAGAAGGGCTGCGCCAATCCGAAGGCCGCCGAAAGGCGGCGTTCGGCCATCCGAAATCCAAGAAATCTGAGAGGCTCCCGTGGCCCGTTCCACTCCCATCGAGCGTTACCGTAACTTCGGCATCATGGCTCACATCGATGCCGGCAAGACCACCACGTCCGAGCGCATCCTGTTCTACACCGGCAAGAGCCACAAGATCGGTGAAGTGCATGACGGCGCCGCCACCATGGACTGGATGGAGCAGGAGCAGGAGCGTGGCATCACGATCCAGTCCGCTGCCACCACCGCGTTCTGGAAGGGCATGGACAAGTCCCTGCCGGAGCACCGCTTCAACATCATCGACACCCCCGGGCACGTCGACTTCACCATCGAAGTGGAGCGCTCGCTGCGCGTGCTCGACGGTGCCGTCTTCGTCCTGTGCGCCGTCGGTGGCGTGCAGCCGCAGTCGGAAACCGTGTGGCGCCAGGCCAACAAGTACCACGTGCCGCGCATCGCGTTCGTCAACAAGATGGACCGTACCGGTGCCAACTTCCAGAAGGTCGTCGGCCAGCTGAAGGCCAAGCTGGGCGCGGTTGCCGTGCCGATGCAGCTGCCGATCGGCGCTGAAGACAACTTCAAGGGCGTCGTCGACCTGCTGAAGATGAAGGCCATCCACTGGGATGAAGCTTCGCAGGGCATGAAGTTCGAATACGGCGACATCCCGGCCGAACTGCAGGGCCCGGCTGAAGAGGCTCGCCAGTTCATGGTCGAGACCGCTGCCGAAGCCAGCGAAGAGCTGATGGAAAAGTACCTGGGCGGCGAAGAGCTGGCCGAGGCTGAAATCATCAATGCCCTGCGTACCCGCACCCTGGCCACCGAGATCGTGCCGATGTACTGCGGCTCGGCCTTCAAGAACAAGGGCGTGCAGGCCATGCTGGATGGCGTGATCCAGCTGCTGCCGTCGCCGGTCGACGTGCCGGACGTGAAGGGCGTGGACGTTGACGACGACACCGTCGAAATGACCCGCAAGTCGGACGACAAGGCTCCGTTCTCGTCGCTGGCCTTCAAGATCATCACCGACCCGTTCGTCGGCGCGCTGACCTTCTTCCGTGTCTACTCGGGCACCCTGAACGGTGGCGACACCGTGCTGAACTCGGTGAAGGGCAAGAAGGAGCGCATCGGCCGCATCCTGCAGATGCACTCGAACAACCGCGAGGAAATCAAGGAAGTTCTGGCCGGTGACATCGCCGCTGCCGTGGGCCTGAAGGACACCACCACCGGTGACACCCTGTGCGCCGTGGACGCCCCGATCATCCTGGAGCGCATGACGTTCCCGGAGCCGGTGATCTCGATGGCCGTCGAGCCGAAGACCAAGTCGGACCAGGAAAAGATGGGCCTGGCCCTGGGCCGTCTGGCACAGGAAGATCCGTCGTTCCGCGTCAAGACCGACGAAGAATCCGGCCAGACCATCATCTCGGGCATGGGCGAGCTGCACCTGGACATCATCGTTGACCGCCTGAAGCGCGAGTTCAACGTTGAAGCCAACGTTGGCGCGCCGCAGGTGGCCTACCGCGAAACCATCACCCTGGCTGACGTCAAGTCGGACTACAAGCACGCCAAGCAGTCCGGTGGTAAGGGTCAGTACGGTCACGTCGTGATCGAACTGTCGCCGATCACTGCTGCCGACCGTGCCGATCCGAAGATCGCTCCGATGATCAAGGACGACTTCCTGTTCATCAACGACATCACCGGCGGCGTGATCCCGAAGGAATTCATCCCGTCGGTCGAGAAGGGCCTGCGCGAAACCATCACCAGCGGCCCGCTGGCTGGCTTCCCGGTCGTGGACGTCAAGGTGAAGCTGGTGTTCGGTTCGTATCACGACGTCGACTCCTCGGAAATGGCGTTCAAGCTGGCTTCGTCGATGGCCTTCAAGCAGGGCTTCGCCAAGGCCAAGCCGGTGCTGCTGGAGCCGATCATGAAGGTCGAGATCGTGACCCCGGAGGATTACCAGGGTGACGTGATGGGCGACGTCAGCCGTCGTCGCGGCGTGCTGCAGGGTTCCGACACCACCGGTGACGGTTCGGCCAGCATCATCAACGCGATGATCCCGCTGGGTGAAATGTTCGGCTACGCCACTGCACTGCGTTCGCAGACCCAGGGCCGCGCCACCTTCACCATGGAATTCGATCACTACGAGCCGGCTCCGACCAACATCGCCGAAGCCGTCATGAAGAAGGGCTGAGCCTCGCTCAGCCTCTCTTGAAACCACTTACGAACAATCAAGGTATAGAACAATGGCAAAGGGTAAGTTCGAACGCACCAAGCCGCACGTCAACGTCGGCACCATCGGTCACGTCGACCACGGCAAGACCACGCTGACCGCCGCACTGACCAAGATCGGTGCCGAGCGCTTCGGTGGCGAGTTCAAGGACTACTCCTCGATCGACGCCGCGCCGGAAGAAAAGGCGCGTGGCATCACGATCTCGACCGCGCACGTCGAATACGAATCCCCGATCCGTCACTACGCCCACGTTGACTGCCCGGGCCACGCTGACTACGTCAAGAACATGATCACCGGTGCCGCCCAGATGGACGGCGCGATCCTGGTGTGCTCGGCCGCTGACGGCCCGATGCCGCAGACCCGTGAGCACATCCTGCTGTCGCGCCAGGTCGGCGTGCCGTACATCGTCGTGTTCCTGAACAAGGCCGACATGGTGGACGACGCCGAGCTGCTCGAGCTGGTCGAGATGGAAGTGCGCGAGCTGCTGAGCAAGTACGAGTTCCCGGGCGACGACACCCCGATCATCGCCGGTTCGGCCCGTCTGGCGCTGGAAGGCGACCAGAGCGACATCGGCGTGCCGGCCATCCTGAAGCTGGTCGACGCGCTGGACAGCTGGATTCCGGAGCCGGAGCGTGCGATCGACAAGCCGTTCCTGATGCCGGTGGAAGACGTGTTCTCGATCTCGGGCCGCGGCACCGTGGTGACCGGTCGTATCGAGCGCGGCGTGATCAAGGTTGGCGACGAAATCGAAATCGTCGGCATCCGTCCGGTGCAGAAGACCACCGTGACCGGCGTTGAAATGTTCCGCAAGCTGCTGGACCAGGGTCAGGCAGGCGACAACGCTGGCCTGCTGCTGCGCGGCACCAAGCGTGACGACGTCGAGCGTGGCCAGGTGCTGGCCAAGCCGGGCACGATCAAGCCGCACACCAAGTTCGAAGGCGAAGTGTACGTCCTGTCGAAGGACGAGGGCGGCCGCCACACCCCGTTCTTCAACGGCTACCGTCCGCAGTTCTACTTCCGCACCACCGACATCACCGGCGCCGCCAAGCTGCCGGAAGGCGTCGAAATGGTGATGCCGGGTGACAACGTCAAGATGGAAGTCACCCTGATCAACCCGGTGGCCATGGACGAAGGTCTGCGCTTCGCCATCCGCGAAGGCGGCCGTACCGTCGGCGCCGGCGTGGTCTCGAAGATCATCGAGTAATCTGGTAGTATCAGCGCCCCGATGTTGCCTGGGTAGGGCATCGGGGCGTATCAAATGGGAAAGCAGGCACAGGATGTGCCTTGTGTTCCCCGGACCAGGAAGGGTCAATGCCATTCAGGCGGCGTCAACAGGCGACTGTTGACAGCTGCCTTGCGTGCCATTATGCTTCTACGTCTGGGCAGGCCGGGTAACTGGTCTGCCTACGTTTTTGAGGTCGATGGATTGACCTTGGCGGCCTGCAGGACTGCGGGCTGTCCGTATTCAGGAATTTCATGGGACAAAGCAACCCAGAGGCTTTGTCTGTCGCTCTTTTAACGAAGGAACCTACCGCCATGGCGGACCAAAAGATCCGGATCCGGCTGAAAGCGTTCGATCATCGTCTGATCGACCGTTCGGCCAGCGAGATCGTTGAAACGGCAAAGCGGACCGGCGCGCAAGTGCGTGGCCCGATCCCGCTGCCGACCAAGATCGAGCGTTACACCGTTCTCGTTTCCCCGCACGTCGACAAGGACGCGCGTGACCAGTACGAGACCCGCACGCACAAGCGCGTGCTCGATATCGTTGACCCGAATGACAAGACCGTGGACGCGCTGATGAAGCTCGAACTGGCTGCCGGCGTCGACGTTCAGATCAAGCTGACCTGAGGACTACGACCATGACGAAGAAGTATTCGTTGGGCTTCGTGGGCCGCAAGGCTGGCATGAGCCGCGTGTTCACTGAAGATGGCCGCTCCATCCCGGTGACCCTGATCGAAGCAACCCCGAACCGCATCGCGCAGATCAAGACCGTCGAAACCGACGGCTACAGCGCCGTGCAGGTGACCGTCGGCGCGCGTCGCGCTGCCCTGGTCAACAAGCCGGAAGCCGGCCACTTCGCCAAGGCGAAGGTGGAAGCGGGTCGTGGCCTGTGGGAATTCCGCGTTGAAGACGCGCAGCTCGGCGATTTCGCCGTTGGCGGCGAAGTCAAGGCGGACATCTTCGAAGTCGGCCAGATCGTCGACGTCCAGGGTGTCACCAAGGGTAAGGGCTTCCAGGGCACCATCAAGCGCCACAACTTCCGTATGGGCGATGCAACCCACGGTAACTCGCTGTCGCATCGCGCGCCGGGTTCGCTGGGTCAGCGCCAGACCCCGGGTCGCGTTTTCCCGGGCAAGAAGATGTCGGGCCACATGGGCGCGGTGCAGCAGAGCACCCAGAACCTGGAAGTGGTCAAGGTCGACGTCGAGCGCGGTCTGATCGCCGTTCGCGGCGCCGTTCCGGGCGCGGCGGGTGGCGACGTGATCGTCCGTCCGGCGAGCAAGGCATAAGGAGAGATGACGATGGAACTCGTTATCACGGGTAGCAACAACAAGGTCTCGGTCTCCGACGCCGTGTTCGGTCGCGATTTCAGCGAAGATCTGGTCCACCAGGTCGTCGTTGCCTACCGCAACGCCGGTCGCGCCGGCACCAAGGCACAGAAGACTCGCTCCGAAGTGGCTGGTACCACCAAGAAGTCGAAGAAGCAGAAGGGCGGCGGCGCGCGTCATGGCGCACTGACGGCTCCGATCTTCGTCGGCGGCGGTGTCACCTTCGCGGCCAAGCCGCGCAGCTTCGAGCAGAAGGTCAATCGCAAGCAGTACCGTGCCGCCATGTGCGCGATCCTGTCCGAGCTGAACCGTCAGGGCCGTCTGACCATCGTGGAGTCCTTCGACGTCGAAGTGACCAACACGAAGGGTCTGATCGCCAAGCTGGCCGGCCTGGAAGTGGGCAAGCGCCCGCTGATCGTCACCGAAGAAGCGTCCGAGCACCTGTACCTGTCCGCCCGCAATCTGCCGTACGTGCAGGTGCGTGACGTCCAGGGTCTGGATCCGGTCTCGCTGGTGGGTGCCGACACGGTCGTCATCACCGCTGACGCGGTCAAGAAGGTCGAGGAGTGGCTGGCATGAACAGCAACGAAAAAATCTTCAGCGTGCTGCGTGCCCCGCGTGTCTCCGAAAAGACCGCGCGCCTGCAGGAACTCTCCAACCAGTATGTCTTCGAAGTTTCGAACGAAGCCACCAAGGCCGATGTAAAGGCCGCGGTTGAGCAGCTGTTCGACGTCAAGGTCGAAGCCGTCAACGTGGTCAACGTCAAGGGCAAGAACAAGTCCTTCCGTAACCGTGCTGGCCGCCGCGGCGATTGGCGCAAGGCGTACGTTCGCCTGGCCGATGGCCAGTCGATCGATGTAACGGCCAAGGCCTGAGGTACATCCCATGCCATTGATGAAATTCAAGCCCACTTCCCCCGGCCGCCGTTCGGCCGTGCGCGTGGTCACTCCCGACCTGCACAAGGGTGCTCCGCACGCTGCGCTGGTCGAGTCGCAGAGCCGCTCGGGTGGTCGTAACCACCATGGCCGCATCACCGTGCGTCACGTCGGTGGTGGTGCCAAGCAGCACTACCGCATCATCGACTTCAAGCGCAACAAGCTGGGCATCCCGGCGCGCGTGGAACGCATCGAATACGATCCGAACCGCACCGCGCACATCGCTCTGCTGTGCTACGTCGACGGTGAGCGTCGCTACATCATCGCCCCGAAGGGCCTGAAGGCTGGTGATCAGGTGATCGCTGGTTCGGATGCCCCGATCAAGGCTGGCAACACCCTGCCGCTGCGCAACATTCCGGTCGGCACCACCATCCACTGCATCGAACTGAAGCCGGGCAAGGGCGCTCAGATCGCTCGCGCCGCTGGTGCGGCCGTGCAGCTGGTGGCTCGCGAAGGCATCTACGCCACCCTGCGCCTGCGCTCGGGTGAAATGCGTAAGGTTCCGGTCGAGTGCTGCGCCACCATCGGCGAAGTCGGCAACGACGAGCACAGCCTGGAAAAGCTGGGCAAGGCCGGTGCCAAGCGTTGGCGCGGCGTCCGCCCGACCGTTCGTGGTGCTGCCATGAACCCGGTTGACCACCCGCACGGTGGTGGTGAGGCGAAGGCCGGCCAGGGTAACCCGCATCCGGTCACCCCGTGGGGTGTCCCGACCAAGGGTTACAAGACGCGCCATAACAAGCGCACTCAGCAGTTCATCGTCCGCGATCGTAGGGGCTAATCGACCATGGCACGTTCACTCAAGAAGGGCCCGTTCGTCGATCACCACCTCGTCAAGAAGGTGGAGGCCGCTGCGGGCAGCAAGAAGCCGATCAAGACCTGGTCGCGCCGTTCGATGATCCTGCCTGACATGGTAGGCGTCACCATTGCCGTGCATAACGGCAAGAACCACATCCCGGTTCTCGTCAACGAGAACATGGTCGGCCACAAGCTCGGCGAATTTGCCATCACCCGGACCTTCAAGGGTCACGGTGGTGACAAGAAGTCGGGCAAGTAAGGAGAGATGACAATGGAAGCGAAAGCCATCCTGCGCACTGCGCGCATCTCCCCGCAGAAGGCTCGTCTGGTCGCTGACCAGGTGCGCGGTCTGCCGGCCGAGCGTGCGGTCAACCTGCTGAAGTTCTCGGACAAGAAGGCTGCCCACCTGATCAAGAAGGTGGTGGAGTCGGCAATTGCCAACGCCGAGAACAACCAGGGCGCCGACGTCGACGAGCTGAAGGTTCAGACCATCATGGTTGATGAAGGTCCGACCCTGAAGCGTTTCATGGCGCGGGCGAAAGGCCGCGGTACCCGCATCCTCAAGCGCACCAGCCACATCACTGTGGTTGTGGGCGCCGCCAAGTAAGCGGATAAGGAAAAGACCATGGGTCATAAAGTTCATCCGATTGGTATCCGCCTCGGCATTTCCAAGGACTGGAACTCCAAGTGGTACGCCAACAAGGCCGAGTTCGCTGGTTACCTGGCAGCCGACCTGAAAGTGCGCGAAATGCTGCGCAAGAAGCTGGCTCAGGCCGGCATCAGCAAGATCCTGATCGAGCGTCCGGCCAAGACCGCTCGCGTGACGATCCACACCGCCCGTCCGGGCGTGGTGATCGGCAAGCGCGGTGAGGACATCGAGAAGCTGCGCAAGGAAGTGAGCGAGATGATGGGCGTCCCGGCGCACATCAACGTCACCGAAGTGCGCAAGCCGGAACTGGACGCGCAGCTCGTTGCCGAGTCGATCGCCCAGCAGCTGGAGCGTCGCATCATGTTCCGCCGTGCAATGAAGCGCTCGGTCGGCAACGCGATGCGCCTGGGTGCCCTGGGCATCAAGGTCAACGTCGGTGGCCGCCTCAACGGTGCAGAAATCGCCCGTTCGGAGTGGTACCGCGAAGGCCGCGTGCCGCTGCACACCCTGCGTGCCGACATCGACTATGGCTTCGCTGAAGCCAAGACGACCTACGGCATCATCGGCATCAAGGTCTGGATCTACAAGGGCGAGGTCTTCGATTTCTCCCAGGTTGGCCAGGAAAAGCAGGACGACACCCCGTCGCGCAACGATCGTCACGATCGCGGCGACCGTGGTGACCGTCAGCGCCCGGCCCGTGAAGCGAGGTAACGACAATGTTGCAACCCAAGCGAACCAAGTACCGCAAGGTACACAAGGGCCGTAACGATGGCCTGAGCTGGAGCGCCAACGCTGTCAGCTTCGGCGAATACGGCCTGAAGGCAACCGCACACGGTCAGCTGACCGCGCGTCAGATCGAAGCGGCCCGCCGCTCGATCAGCCGCTACGTCAAGCGCGGCGGCAAGATGTGGATCCGCGTGTTCCCCGACAAGCCCATCACCAAGAAGCCCATCGAAGTCCGAATGGGTTCTGGTAAGGGCAACGTGGAATACTGGGTGGCCCAGATCCAGCCCGGCCGCATGATCTATGAAATCGAGGGTGTTTCCGAGGAAGTGGCTCGCGAGGCGTTCCGCCTGGCCGCCGCCAAGCTCTCGGTCACCACCACTTTCGTGACCCGTACGGTGCGCTGATGGATATCAAAACTCTCCGTGAAAAGTCGGCTGACGAACTCAAGGCCCACCTGATCGACCTGCGTAAGGAACAGTTCTCTGTCCGTATGCAGCAGGTCACCGGCCAGCTGCCGAAGACCCACGACATTCGCCGGGTCCGCCGCGAGATTGCTCGCGTCAAGACCCTGCTCGGCAGCACGAAGTAAGGATGGCCGCTATGAGCGACAATACTGAAAAGAAGACGCTGCGCACGGTCGAAGGCCGTGTCGTCAGCAACAAGATGGACAAGACGGTTACCGTCCTGGTTGAGCGTCAGGTCAAGCACGCGCTGTACGGCAAGTACATCAAGCGCTCGACGAAGCTGCACGCCCACGATGCCGACAACGCCTGCAAGGAAGGCGATGTCGTCCGCGTGACCGAGATTGCTCCGATGTCCAAGACCAAGAACTGGCGCGTGGTGGAAGTCATCACGCGCGCGGCTGAATAAGGAGCTGAATCATGATCCAGATGCAGAGCTACCTTGACGTCGCGGACAATTCGGGTGCCAAGCAGGTGATGTGCTTCAAGGTGCTGGGTGGTTCCAAGCGCCGTTACGCCGGCATCGGCGACATCATCAAGGTCACCGTGAAGGATGCGATTCCGCGCGGCAAGGTCAAGAAGGGTGAAGTGTATGACGCCGTCGTGGTGCGTACCCGCAAGGGTGTGCGTCGCGCCGACGGCTCGCTGATCCGCTTCGACGGCAACGCTGCCGTTCTGCTGAACAGCAAGCAGGAGCCGATCGGTACCCGTATCTTCGGGCCGGTGACCCGTGAACTTCGTTCGGAGAAGTTCATGAAGATCGTCTCGCTCGCTCCCGAAGTGCTGTGAGCGACAGGAGATAATCATGGCTAACCGTATCAAGAAGGGCGACCAGGTTGTCGTCAACGCTGGCAAGGACAAGGGCAAGCAGGGCGAAGTCGTCCGCGTCGACGGCGACCGTGTGGTCGTCGCCAACGTGAACATCGTCAAGCGCCACACCAAGCCGAACCCGCAGGCAGGTGTTGCCGGCGGCGTGGTCGAGCGCGAAGCTTCGATCCATATCTCCAACGTGAATGTTCTGAACCCGGCTTCGGGCAAGGGCGAACGCGTTGGCTTCAAGGTGCTGGAGGATGGACGCAAACTGCGTGTGTTCCGCTCCAGCGGTGAGGCGCTCGACGCCTGAGGAATGAGAAGATGAGTTCCCGTCTCGAAAAGTTCTACAAGGACGAAGTGGTGCCGGCGCTGATGAAGCAGTTCGGCTACACCAATCCGATGGAAGTGCCGAAGCTGGTCAAGGTCACCCTGAACATGGGTGTCGGCGAAGCGGCCACCAACAAGAAGATCCTGGAAAACGCCGTCGGCGACATGACCAAGATTTCCGGCCAGAAGCCGGTTGTCACCAAGTCGCGTGTGTCGGTTGCGTCGTTCAAGATCCGCGATGGTTGGCCGATCGGCTGCAAGACCACGCTGCGTCGCCACAAGATGTACGAGTTCCTGGATCGCCTGATCAACATCTCGCTGCCGCGCGTGCGCGACTTCCGTGGTGTTTCCGGTCGTTCCTTCGACGGCCGCGGCAACTTCAACATGGGTGTGAAGGAGCAGATCATCTTCCCGGAAATCGACTTCGACGCTGTCGACGCGATCCG
The DNA here is from genome assembly GCF_047500745.2 of Stenotrophomonas sp. FR024. Taxonomy (NCBI): domain Bacteria; kingdom Pseudomonadati; phylum Pseudomonadota; class Gammaproteobacteria; order Lysobacterales; family Lysobacteraceae; genus Stenotrophomonas; species Stenotrophomonas sp. FR024. The sequence goes on along the minus strand of NZ_JAXAXM020000024.1, from coordinate 12,950 downwards.
CGGTATGGATATCGCCATCACCACCACTGCGAAGACCGACGCGGAAGCGAAGGCGCTGCTGGCAGCGTTCAAGTTCCCGTTCCGTAACTGATCTGTCGAGGAAACCGAAATGGCAAAGACCTCCATGGTCAACCGCGACATCAAGCGGGAAAAGCTGGCAAAGAAGTACGCTGAAAAGCGTGCAGCTCTGAAGAAGATCGTGTCCTCCGTGGACGCGACCTACGAAGAGAAGATCGACGCCGCAACCAAGCTGGCCAAGCTGCCGCGCGATTCGTCGCCGAGCCGCCAGCGCAACCGTTGCGAGCTGTCGGGTCGTCCGCGTGGCGTCTACAGCAAGTTCGGCCTGGGCCGTAACAAGCTGCGTGAAGCCACCATGCGTGGCGACGTCCCGGGTCTGCGCAAGGCCAGCTGGTAATCCCAGCCGGCCCTGCGATCAGGCGCCCCTTCGGGGGTGCCTGAACCGGGCAGGGGAGGCATTCAGCTTTCCCGACGCAAAAAAAACCGAAGAGCCCGGCGCAAGCCGGGCTCTTTTGGCGTATACTCCCGCGTCTTGCCCTGTGCAGACGGGGTTGTAGGAGTGGGCTTTCGGCCCGCTGCAACAAGGGACCTGGCCCGTTTCCAGGAGACAACAGATTTTCGCGAAAGCGGATATCGGTGCACTCAAAGGTACTCATATGAGCATGACTGATCCCATCGCCGACCTGCTGGTCCGCATCAAGAATGCGGCCGCGGTTGGCAAGCAGACGGTGAAAGCCCCGTCGTCCAAGATCAAGGTTGCGATTGCCCAGGTCCTGAAGGACGAGGGTTACATCACCGACCTGCGCGTGACCCAGCTGGAAAACAACAAGTCCGAGCTGGAAATCGTGCTGAAGTATTTCGAAGGCAAGCCGGTCATCGCGACCCTGAAGCGCTTCTCGCGTTCGGGCCTGCGCCAGTACCGCGGCAAGAGCGAACTGCCGAAGGTCATGAACGGCCTGGGTATCTCCATCATTTCCACCTCCAAGGGCATCATGACTGATGCGCAGGCGCGCCAGCTGGGCGTCGGCGGCGAAGTCCTGTGCTTCGTGGCCTAAGGCGAAAGGAGTAGAACTATGTCCCGCGTAGCCAAGAAGCCGATCGACCTGGGTAAGGTTGAACTGAACGTCCAGTCGGACAGCGTCACCGCCAAGGGCCCGAAGGGCACCCTGTCGCTGGCCAAGCCGGCCGGTATTGCCATCAACGTCGACAACGGCGTTGCCACCCTGAGCACCGAGAACGCCGACCTGGTCGCACTGACCGGTACCGTGCGTGCGATCCTGTCCAACATGGTCAAGGGCGTGTCCGAAGGCTTCGAGCGCAAGCTGGAGCTGGTCGGCGTGGGTTACCGCGCTGCCATGCAGGGCAAGGACCTGAGCCTGTCGCTGGGCTTCTCGCATCCGGTCGTGTTCGTGGCGCCGGAAGGCATCACCCTGTCGACCCCGACCCAGACCGAGATCCTGGTCCAGGGCGCTGACAAGCAGGTCGTCGGTGAAGTTGCCGCCAAGATCCGTGCGTTCCGCAAGCCGGAGCCGTACAAGGGCAAGGGCGTGAAGTACTCCGACGAAGTCATCATCCGTAAGGAAGCCAAGAAGGCGTAAGTGCGAGTCCCTCGCAAGAGCCCGCACATCCTTGTGCGGACTCCTCAGGGAAAAGCCCAACCTTCAGCTTTCAAGGAATAATCAAAATGAACAAGAACATCGCCCGCCTGCGTCGCGCCAAGTCGACCCGCGCCCACATCCGTGAGCTCGGCGTCGCCCGCCTGTCGGTGCTGCGCACCGGCCAGCACCTGTACGCCCAGGTCTTCACCGCCGACGGTTCCAAGGTGCTGGCTGCTGCCAACACCACCCAGACCGACGTCATGGAAGGCCTGAAGAACGGCAAGAACGCCGACGCCGCCGCCAAGGTCGGCCGTATCGTCGCTGAGCGCGCCAAGGCCGCCGGCGTCGAGAAGGTTGCCTTCGATCGTTCGGGCTACCGCTACCACGGCCGCATCAAGGCCCTGGCAGAAGCCGCCCGCGAAGCCGGCCTGCAGTTCTAAGGGACAAGGGCAGGGGGCCATTGGCCTCCTGCCTGCCTGCTCGCCAGCCTGAGTGAGGCTGGACGGCGCCGCTCTTCTGCAGCGGCCCACCGGAACGCCGCGTCACGCCACAACCATAAGCGGCTTCGAGCCGTACATACCCAAACAACCAAGGAATCAACATGGCAGAAGAGCGTCAGCAGCGGGGTCGCGATCGCGACCGTAACCGCGAAGAGAAGATCGACGACGGCATGATCGAAAAGCTGGTCGCGGTCAACCGCGTCAGCAAGACCGTCAAGGGTGGCCGCCAGTTCACCTTCACCGCCCTGACCGTTGTCGGCGACGGCGAAGGCAAGGTCGGTTTCGGTTATGGCAAGGCCCGCGAAGTGCCGGTCGCCATCCAGAAGTCGATGGAACAGGCCCGCAAGAACCTGGTCAGTGTTGACCTGAACAACGGCACCCTGTGGCACACCATCAAGGATGGTCACGGCGCAGCCCGCGTGTTCATGCAGCCGGCTTCGGAAGGTACCGGCGTCATCGCCGGCGGTGCCATGCGCGCCGTGCTGGAAGCGGTTGGCGTGAAGAACGTGCTGGCCAAGGCCACCGGTTCGCGCAACCCGATCAATCTGGTGCGTGCCACCGTGAAGGGCCTGTCTGCTGCGCAGTCGCCGGCCCGCATCGCGGCCAAGCGCGGCAAGAAGGTGGAGGAACTCAACCATGGCTAATGAGTCCAACAAGACTGTCAAGGTCCGCCTGGTGCGTGGCCTGCGTGGCACCCAGTCGCGTCACCGCCTGTCGGTGCGTGCCCTGGGCCTGAACAAGCTCAACGATGTGCGTGAACTGAAGGACAGCCCGCAGGTGCGCGGCCTGATCAACAAGGTTCAGTACCTCGTCCAGGTTGAGGAGTAATCGACCATGACTCTGCGTCTCAATGAACTGAGCCCGGCACCGGGCGCCCGCACCGAGCGTACCCGCGTCGGTCGCGGTATCGGCTCGGGCCTGGGCAAGACTGCCGGCCGCGGCCACAAGGGTTCGTTCGCCCGCAAGGGTGGCGGCAAGATCAAGGCTGGCTTCGAAGGCGGCCAGACCCCCATGCAGCGTCGTCTGCCGAAGATCGGCTTCCGTTCGCCGATCGCCAAGGACACCGCTGAAGTGCTGCTGTACGCGCTGGACAAGCTGCCGGCCGGTGAGATCGACTTCGCCGCCCTGCGTGCTGCCAAGCTGGTCCCGAGCACTGCAAAGAAGGCCAAGGTCGTCGTCAAGGGCGAAGTGACCAAGGCGTTCACCCTGAAGGGTATCGCTGCCACGGCGGGTGCCAAGGCTGCGATCGAAGCTGCCGGCGGCAGCGTAACGGAGTAAGAAAATCATGGCGCAAGCTGGCATCGGTAACCTCGCGGGCGGAATGGGCAAGTTCACTGAACTTCGCCAACGTTTGCTGTTCGTCGTCGGGGCTTTGATCGTCTATCGCATCGGCTGCTACGTGCCGGTGCCAGGCGTCAATCCCGATGCCATGCTTGCCATGATGCAACAGCAGGGCGGCGGCATCGTGGACATGTTCAACATGTTCTCGGGCGGCGCCCTGCACCGTTTCAGCATCTTCGCGCTGAACGTGATGCCGTACATTTCGGCATCGATCGTGATGCAGCTGGCCGTGCACATCTTCCCCGCCCTGAAGGCGATGCAGAAGGAAGGTGAGTCCGGCCGCCGCAAGATCACCCAGTATTCGCGCATCGGCGCCGTGCTGCTGGCAGTGGTGCAGGGCGGCTCGATCGCACTGGCCCTGCAGGGCCAGGTCTCGCCGTCGGGCGCTCCGGTCGTGTACGCGCCGGGCATGGGCTTCGTGCTCACCGCCGTGGTCGCGCTGACCGCCGGCACCATGTTCCTGATGTGGGTCGGTGAGCAGGTCACCGAACGCGGCATCGGCAACGGCGTGTCGCTGATCATCTTCGCCGGTATCGTCGCTGGCCTGCCGGGTGCGATCATCCACACCTTCGACGCCTACCGCGACGGCAACATCCAGTTCATCCAGCTGCTGCTGATCGCCATCGTCGTGCTCGCCTTCACCTTCTTCGTGGTGTTCGTCGAGCGTGGCCAGCGCCGGATCACGGTCAACTACGCGCGCCGCCAGGGCGGTCGTAACGCGTACATGAACCAGACCTCGTTCCTGCCGCTGAAGCTCAACATGGCCGGCGTCATCCCGGCGATCTTCGCCTCGAGCCTGCTGGCGTTCCCGGCCACCCTGGCCATGTGGTCCGGCCAGGCTGCCAACCAGAGCAGCTTCGGCCAGGTCCTGCAGAAGGTGGCCAATGCTCTCGGCCCGGGCGAGCCGCTGCACATGATCGTGTTCGCTGCGCTGATCACCGGTTTCGCGTTCTTCTATACCGCGCTGGTGTTCAACTCGCAGGAAACCGCCGACAACCTGAAGAAGTCGGGCGCGCTGATTCCGGGCATCCGTCCGGGCAAGGCCACCGCCGATTACATCGATGGCGTGCTGACCCGCCTGACCGCAGCCGGCTCGGCCTACCTGGTGATCGTCTGCCTGCTGCCGGAACTGATGCGCACGCAGCTGAACGCCTCGTTCTACTTCGGTGGTACTTCGCTGCTGATCGTGGTGGTGGTGGTGATGGACTTCATCGCCCAGGTGCAGGCGCACCTGATGTCCCACCAGTACGAGAGCCTGCTGAAGAAGGCCAACCTGAAGGGCGGCAACCGCGGCGGTTTTGCCCGCGGCTGATTGGCCTGTTATACTTTCGTCTTCCTGACGTGATGGTCCCTCCGCTTCGCGGACTCCGGCCACACAAACGAAGGGCGGTCCCCGCAGCGGTTCCGGGTGGGGGTGTGATGAGGTGGTCCCGCGCTGGAGTAGCGCGGGCGGCCCCGGGGGAAACCCCAGGTCCAACCCCATCCGGCGCCGGAGCCTGGGCACACTCCCCAGGCCGGGTTCATGAAACCAATGGTTTCACGGGCTTCCATGTAAACCGGAACCTTGTTAGTATCGCTAGTTCACTTTTTTGATCCATCCTGCCGGATTGGCGTGCCCGAGGCGCGCTGTCGGCCATCACTCAGCTGGAGAACCGCGTCATGGCGCGTATTGCAGGCGTCAACCTGCCAGCCCAGAAGCATGTCTGGGTCGGGTTGCAAAGCATTTACGGCATCGGCCGTACCCGTTCGAAGAAGGTCTGCGAAGTCGCAGGCGTTGCTTCGACCACCAAGATCCGCGATCTGTCGGAGCCGGAAATCGAGCGCCTGCGCGCCGAAGTCGGCAAGTACATCGTGGAAGGCGATCTGCGCCGTGAGATCGGCATCGCGATCAAGCGCCTGATGGACCTGGGCTGCTACCGCGGCCTGCGTCACCGTCGTGGCCTCCCGCTGCGTGGCCAGCGCACCCGTACCAACGCCCGCACCCGCAAGGGTCCGCGCAAGGCGATCAAGAAGTAAGGGACTGAGAAATGGCTAAGCCCGCTGCTAAGACCAAGAAGAAGATCAAGCGCGTCGTCACCGACGGCGTTGCCCACGTCCACGCTTCGTTCAACAACACCATCGTCACCATCACCGACCGCCAGGGCAACGCTCTGTCGTGGGCGACCTCCGGTGGCGCTGGCTTCCGCGGTTCGCGCAAGTCGACCCCGTTCGCTGCCCAGGTGGCCGCTGAAAAGGCCGGTCGTGCTGCGCTGGACTACGGCGTGAAGTCGCTGGAAGTCCGCATCAAGGGCCCGGGTCCGGGCCGTGAGTCGGCCGTGCGTTCGTTGAACAACGTCGGCTACAAGATCACCAACATCATCGACGTGACGCCTATCCCGCACAACGGGTGCCGTCCGCCGAAGAAGCGTCGCGTCTAAAGGGAGCGATAAGAAATGGCTCGTTATATCGGTCCTACCTGTAAGCTCGCCCGTCGCGAAGGCGCCGACCTGTCCCTGAAGAGCCCGGCGCGTGCGCTGGACTCGAAGTGCAAGCTGGAGCAGAAGCCCGGCCAGCACGGCGCCACTGCCCGCAAGGGCAAGCTGTCCGACTACGCCACCCAGCTGCGTGAAAAGCAGAAGGTCAAGCGTATCTACGGCCTGCTGGAGCGTCAGTTCCGCAACTACTACAAGAAGGCCTCGACCAAGAAGGGCAACACCGGCGAGAACCTGCTGCAGCTGCTGGAAACCCGCCTGGACAACGTCGTCTACCGCATGGGCTTCGCCGTGACCCGTCCGGCTGCCCGTCAGCTGGTGTCGCACCGCGGCGTCACCGTGAATGGCAAGTCGGTCAACCTGGCTTCGTACCAGGTCAAGGCTGGCGACGCCATCGCTCTGTCTGAAAAGGCTGCCAAGCAGCTGCGCGTCCAGGAAGCCCTGACCGTCGCCGCCCAGCATGACCTGAGCCCGTCGTGGGTTGAAGTGGATTCCGGCAAGTTCACCGGCATCTTCAAGGCTGTTCCGGATCGTTCGGATCTGCCTGCGGACATCAACGAAGCGCTGATCGTCGAGCTGTATTCGAAGTAATTCACATTGGAGAGCCCCCGGCGACGGCCGGGGGTTCACTAGGAGAACCCGCAACATGACGGTTACCGCCAACCAGGTTCTGCGTCCTCGCGGTCCGCAGATCGAACGCCTTACCGACACCCGTGCAAAGGTCGTTATCGAACCTTTGGAGCGGGGTTACGGGCATACGCTGGGTAATGCCCTGCGTCGCGTGCTGCTGTCGTCCATCCCGGGCTTCGCCATCACGGAAGTCGAAATCGACGGCGTGTTGCATGAGTACACCACGGTCGAAGGTCTGCAGGAGGACGTGCTCGAAGTCCTGCTGAACCTCAAGGACGTGGCCATCCGTATGCACTCCGGCGACAGCGCCACCCTGTCCCTGTCCAAGCAGGGCCCGGGCGTTGTCACCGCTGCCGACATCAAGGTCGACCACAATGTGGAGATCCTGAACGGCGAACACGTGATCTGCCACCTGACCAAGGATACGGCGATCAACATGCGTCTGAAGATCGAACGTGGTTTCGGCTACCAGCCGGCTGCCGCGCGTCGTCGTCCGGACGAAGAAACCCGTGCCATCGGCCGTCTGGTCCTGGATGCCTCGTTCTCGCCGGTCCGCCGCGTCGCCTATGCCGTGGAAGCGGCCCGCGTCGAACAGCGTACCGACCTGGACAAGCTGGTCATCGATATCGAGACCAACGGCACCATCGACGCCGAGGAAGCCGTGCGCACCGCCGCCGACATCCTCAGCGACCAGCTGTCGGTGTTCGGTGACTTCACCCACCGCGACCGCGGTGCAGCCAAGCCGGCCAACAATGGCGTGGATCCGGTGCTGCTGCGCCCGATCGACGATCTGGAGCTGACCGTGCGTTCGGCCAACTGCCTGAAGGCTGAAAGCATCTACTACATCGGCGATCTGATCCAGAAGACCGAAGTGGAGCTGCTGAAGACCCCGAACCTGGGCAAGAAGTCGCTCACCGAGATCAAGGAAGTGCTGGCTCAGCGCGGCCTGTCGCTCGGCATGAAGCTGGAGAACTGGCCGCCGGCCGGTGTCGCCAGCCACGGCATGCTGGGCTGATATCGGTAATGCCTGAAGGCTCCACCGTTCGCGGTGGGGCCTTCAACGCAACACACCATGCCATGACGAACCCCAGGTTCGCGCGGCAGGTCGCCCAGGACGGGTGGCCAGGACCAACCGCAGTCCGCGCAGCAACGCCAGGATGGCGACAACGATCCGCACAGTCTCATCATTAACCAAGGAATATCACCATGCGTCACCAGAAGTCTGGCCGTAAGTTCAGCCGTACCAGCGCCCACCGCGAAGCGATGTTCAAGAACATGGCCGCCTCGCTGTTCAAGCACGAGCTGATCAAGACCACCCTGCCGAAGGCCAAGGAACTGCGCCGCGTTGCCGAGCCGCTGATCACCCTGGCCAAGGTCGACTCCGTCGCCAACCGCCGTCTGGCCTTCGCCCGCCTGCGCGACAACGAAGCCGTGGGCAACCTGTTCACCATCCTGGGCCCGCGCTACGCGAACCGTCCGGGCGGCTACCTGCGTCTGCTGAAGTGCGGCTTCCGCGCTGGCGACAACGCGCCGATGGCCTACGTCGAGCTGGTTGACCGTCCGGTCGTGGCCGAGGAAGTGGCCGAGTAATCGGACCGCTCCAAATGCGACACAGCGAAAGCCCGGCCTCTGCCGGGCTTTTGCGTTTCCGGGGGCGGATCCCTTTCCGCAGGACAGGGCTCTGACCCACACCGTTCCGACAGGCGTCACCTGTGGCGGTTCGAATGGCGCGCACTCTCGGTTACGCTTGGCGCCTGATCCATTCGAGCGTTGACGATGAATCCACTGCGCTGGCCCTTCCGCGCCCAGTTCTTCCTGGGCTTCCTGATCTGCGCGGGCCTGCTTGGCTACGCGATCTTCCTGCAGCTGAAGATGGGCCTGGAGCCGTGTCCGCTGTGCATCTTCCAGCGCCTGGCGTTCGCCGCGCTTGGCCTGCTGTTCCTGATCGGTGCACTGCATGGTCCGTCCAACCGCCCGGGACGCGCGACCTATGGCGTGCTGGCGTTCATTGCCGCCGCAGTGGGTGTCGGCATCGCCGCGCGCCACGTCTACGTGCAGATGCTGCCGCCGGAAATGGGGTCCACCTGTGGCCCGCCGCTGGCCTTCCTGAGCGAGACCATGGGGCCGCTGGAAGTGTTCCGCACGGTGCTGACCGGCACTGGCAACTGCGGCAACATCGACTGGACCTTCCTGGGTCTGACCATGCCGATGTGGTCGGGCGTGTGGTTCGTGCTGCTGGCGCTGTGGGCGCTGGTGGTGCCGCTGCGCAAGGTCAAGCGCTGAGGCAAGGTAGTGCCGGCCGCTGGCCGGCAACCTCGTGAACGACGGCAGCTTTCCCGTAGATGCCGGCCAGCGGCCGGCACTACCACGGTCCGTTCTCAGAAATCCTGCTGCAGGCTCAGGTAGGCGCCGCGGCGCGGTCCCCATTGCGGAGCGAACACGCCGACGCCACCGCCATCGCGCAGCTGGTAGCTGCGGTCCAAAGCGTTGATCACCGCCAGCTGCACGTGCAATGGATGGCCGCTGTCGGCATTGAAATCGTGCCCGGCGCTGAGGTTCACCTGCAGGTACGACGGCAGCTCGCCGCCGTTGGGTACGCCTTCGATGTCCGAACGCAGGCCGCTGCCGAACACGTAGTTTGCACCGATCCGGTTGTGTCCGGCGAAGGCGTAGCTGAGACCACCCGATGATGTCAGCTTCTGGTCGTGGTCGGGGTGGATCCAGTGGTTGGCCACATAGGCCAGCGCCTCGGGATCGAGGTTGTACTGGCTGGTGATGACATCCGTACCGATGGCTTTGTTCAGCGCGGCATTGAAGTAGGCACTGAACGGACCGTTGCTGTAGTCGGCACTGAACTCCAGACCACGGATGTGTCCGCGGCGGTAGTTGAAGGTCGAGTAGATGTAGGCGGCGCCGAACTGGCCTTCGTCCTGCAGGCGGGCGACGCGGCGGTCGTAAGCGTCCAGGCCCAGGGTCAGGTGTTCACCCAGCTGCTGCGAGACGCCGATGTCGTAGTAGTCGCTGCGCTCGGCCAGTGGCGTGTTGTTGCCGCCACTGGGTTGCTGGTTGGTGGTGCCGTCATACAGGGCGATATCGCTGCTGGCGATCAGCTCACTGGCCGGTGGCGTGAAGTAACGCGAGTAGCCGGCGTGCACGGTGGTGCTATCGCTGGCATTCCAGACCACGCCCACGCGCGGGCTGAGCTGGCCCTCGGTGCGGCCGAAGGCCTTGTAGCGGTCACCGCGCAGACCGTAGTTGACGGTCCAGTCGTCGCCGATCTTCCATTCATCCTGCACGTACAACGCCAGCGTGCTGGCATGGAAGGCGCTGTGGTCAGGAATCAGCAGCGGCGTGGTGCTGGACTGCTGGCCGCCGTCATCAACCGGGAACACCCAGCTGTTGCTGCTGGCCCGTGCGTTCTCGTAGTTGCCGTACAAGCCGTAGCGCAGCGTGTGGTCGTTGCCCAGTGGTGTGGAGAAGTCGGCCTGCAGGGTGTTGGCACGGTTGCTGCGCTGCACCTTCGAGGCGACGCCACTGAACACCAGATCGCCGACGACGTCCGGGTTGAACGCTGCATCGCTGTAGCGCTGCCCGGCCGATAGCTGGTACGCGGTGCTGCCCAGCGTGCCCTGCAGTACCAGCATGCCGAAGCGGGTGGTCTCGCGCTGGGTCTCATCCAGCTGGCTGGAATCGAAGGTGGTGGTGTCCAGGTAACCGAACTGCGGCGTCTGCCCTGGATTGACCGGAATCTGGAAACGGTTGTTGGCGAAACCGGCGAACACACTCAGGCGGGTGTTGTCGTTGACCAGGTAGGTCAGGTCGGCGAAGGCCTTGCCCTGGTGGGTATCGTCGTGCAGCGGCTTGCGCGAGTTGGTCGGATTCTCCAGGCCGACTTCGTTCTGGTCGTAGTTGCCGGTCAGGAACCAGCTCCAGCGTCCCTGGTTGCCCCACCAGGAGGCATTCGGGTTCACCTTGCCGAACGAGCCGGTGGTCAGTCCGGCGCTGCCACCGTTGCCCAGCTCGGCGCCATTGCGGGTGGTGATGTCGACCACCGCCGCGGTGCGCTCGCCGAACTGCGCCGGCAACGCGCCGTCCATCAGACGGATGCTCTTGATGGTGCGCGCATCCAGGGTCTGGCCGAAGCCGGAGATCGATTCGGGCAGCAATACGCCGTTGATGCGGTACTGCAGGTTGGCGTGGTCGCCGCGCACGTGCACGCCGCCATAGGAATCCTGGACCACGCCGGGGGCCTGCAGCAGTACCTGGCTGAGTGGTGCGGAGGCACCCAGCGGCTGCTTCTGGATGTCCTCGGCGGTGATCTGGTACTGGCTGCTGCCGATGTCCGGCGACAGCGTGTTGCGGGCCTGGTCGAGCTGGGCGTGGACGGTGACCGCATCCAGATCCTTGACGGACGAAGAGGTGTCGTCGGCTGCCGAGGCGAGGGCGGGCAGGCTGGCCAGGGCCAGGGCGAAGGTGATGCCGGTAGCGAGGGGCGAGGGCTTCATGGTGGGAGAGGTGGCGGCTGGATGTGGAAGGGGCCGGTCCATGACATGGAAGTGTTACTCCATAACAAAGCATGCGCCTGTCCCGGGCGGCTGACCATGCAGGATCTGGCCGCTGGCGTCGGCCTTTCTCTGCCGTTCAGGCGAGCAGGTCGGCCGGACCGGCCCTTTGCGTCAGCGGCCGGCTCTGCGACCATGACCGCCCCCCATCCCGGAAGTCTGCAATGAGCCTGTCCGCCGTTCCGCCCGTGCCCGATCCCGCCGCAGCGGCCACTGGCGCCGCCTGGTCGCCGGAGAGCTGGCGTGGCAAGACCGCGCTGCAGATGCCGACCTACCCGGACCCGGTGGCGCTGGACGCCGCTCTGCACGAACTGAAGCGGCTGCCGCCGCTGGTCACCTCCTGGGAAATCCTGGCGCTGAAGCAGCAGCTGGCCGAGGCGCAGGAAGGCAAGCGCTTCCTGCTGCAGGGCGGCGACTGCGCGGAGAACTTCAGCGACTGCGAATCGGGCACCATTTCCAACCGGTTGAAAGTTCTGCTGCAGATGAGCCTGGTGCTGGTGCATGGCCTGCGCCAGCCGGTGATCCGTGTTGGGCGCTTTGCCGGCCAGTACGCCAAGCCGCGTTCGGCCGATACCGAGACCCGCGACGGCGTGACCCTGCCCAGCTATCGCGGCGATGTGATCAATGCGCCGGCGTTCACCGAGGCGGCGCGCCTGCCGGATCCGAAGCGGATGCTGCAGGCCCACGCACATTCGGCGATGACCATGAACTTCGTGCGTGCGCTGATCGATGGCGGCTTCGCCGACCTGCATCATCCGGAGTACTGGAACCTGGAGTGGGTGCGGCATTCGCCGCTGGCCGCCGAGTACCAGAAGATGGTGGCGTCGATCGGCGATGCGGTGCACTTCATGGAAACCCTGGCCGGGGCCCGCGTGCACAACCTCAACCGCATCGACTTCTACACCTCGCATGAAGCGCTGCTGCTGCCCTACGAGCAGGCGCTGACCCGGCAGGTGCCGCGCCAGCAGGGCTGGTTGAACCTGAGCACGCATTACCCGTGGATTGGCATGCGCACGGCCGCGCTCGATGGCGCGCACGTGGAATACCTGCGTGGCGTGCGCAACCCGATTGCGATCAAGGTGGGCCCGTCGGTGACGCCGGACCAGCTGCTGCGCCTGATCGATGTGCTCAACCCGCATGACGAGCCCGGTCGACTGAGCTTCATCCACCGCATGGGTGCGGCGCAGATTGCCGAGAAGCTGCCGCCGCTGCTGGACGCGGTCAAGCGCGATGGCCGTCGCGTGCTGTGGGTGTGCGACGCGATGCATGGCAATACCGAAAGCACCGCCAATGGCTTCAAGACGCGCCGCTTCGACAACGTGCGTGGCGAAGTGGAGATGTCATTCGATCTGCATGCGGCCGCAGGCACGCGACTGGGCGGTGTGCACCTGGAGCTGACCGGCGAAGACGTGACCGAATGCACCGGTGGCGCGCGCGAACTGACCGAGCGTGACCTCGAGCGTGCATACCGTTCGACCGTGGACCCGCGGTTGAACTACGAGCAGTCGCTGGAGATCGCGATGGCGATCGTGCGCAAGCAGGAGCAAGTGCGGTAAGGGGGCTTCGGCAGGGCTTGCAGCCCTGCACCTGCTGACGCAACGGCAACGGCCGAAGCAACGACAACGGCATGCATTCCGTGGGATGGCGGGGTGGTATCGGAGTGCGGGGGCGCCGCAAGTACGTCCTTGTAGGCTTGGCAGCCGCATCCATGCGGCTGACACCCCGCACTCCGACACCGCCCCGCCTCTGACAGATTCCGGCGGCTGTTGGTAGGTGTCGACCTTGGTCGACACGGTAGATCCACGCCATGCGTGGATGCATTTCGCTTCC
>NZ_JAXAXM020000023.1:0-58645 GCF_047500745.2 Stenotrophomonas sp. FR024 | reverse complement strand
GCTGACTGCGCCTGATTGTTGATTTCATTGAACATTCCTTTTCCAGAGGGAAAAGGTGTCAACCCAATTCAGGACGGGTCAAGGCATAAAAAAAGGCCCGGCATTGCCGGGCCTTCTTCGATCCTGCCCCGCCGCGAGGCTTACAGGTTCTCTTCGGTGGTCTGGATCACGAACTTCCTGCGCATCGCCTCGACGTAGGCCTTGGCTGCGGCCATGCCGTCGATCTGGCTCAGCTGATCCTTGAGCTGCTTCTGCTGCTCGGCGGTCACTTCCTTGATGTCGCCCGGGTTGACCTTGTTCACGGCGAACAGCAGCGCGTGGCCGTTGACGTCGACCTTGCCGTAGCTCGGCTTGCCTTCCGCCGGCACCGGCGCACTGAAGATCGCGCGGTTGATTTCCGGGGTCGGCACCGGCTGGCTGCGCGGCAGGCCCGGCATCGGGCTCAGCTGCAGCTTCTCGCTGGCGGCCAGCGACTGCAGGGTGGCGCCCGCCTTCAGCTTGGCCAGCACGGCGTCGGCGGCCTTGTCGCTGGCCTGGCGCTGGCGGTCGGCGCGGATCGCGGCGATCACCTGTTCACGCGCCTTGTCCAGCGGCGTTGCCTGTTCCGGGGTATGCGCGGCAACGCGGATGACCACGCTGTGGTTGGTGGCACCGCCCAGGGCGATCGGGTCGCTGGCAGTACCATCCTGCACCAGCACTTCGGAGAAGGCGGCGCGCAGCACGGCCGGATCAGTGGCAATACCGCTGGCGGTGGCACGGGTGATCGGGCCCAGGGTCTGCAGCGGCAGGTTCACTTCCTTGGCCGCAGCAGCCAGATCACTCGGGCTCTTGTTGATGGCATCGACCAGGTGGCCGGCCAGCTCGTTGAAGCCGCGCTCGCCGTCGGCCTTCAGCTGCTCGGCGGCCAGCGTGTCACGCACTTCCTCGAACGACTTGCCTTCGCCGCCACGCACCGCGGCGACCTTGATGACGTGGTAGCCGAAGTCGGTCTTGACCGGGCCGATCACGTCACCCGCCTTGGCGGCGAACAGGGCGTCTTCGAACGGCTTGACCATCGCGCCACGCTCGACCCAGCCCAGATCACCGCCCTGGTCCTTCGAACCCGGGTCTTCCGAATTGGCCTTGGCCAGTGCAGCGAAGTCGGCACCCGCCGCCTTGGCTTCGGTGGCGATCTTGTTCGCCTTGGCTTCGGCACCGTCACCGGTGATCAGGATGTGCGCGGCCTGGCGCTGTTCCGGCGAAGTGAACTTCGCCTTCTCGTCCTCAAAGCGCTTGCGCAGGGTCGCTTCGTCGGCCGCGGTCGGTGCCGGCAGGTTGGCGCCATTGATCTCGACGTATTCCAGCGACACGCTTTCGGCCTGGCGGAAATCCTTGCCGTGGCTGTCGTACCACTGCTTGATCTGCTCATCGGTGACCGGCGCGGTATCGGCCGGAACCTCCGGCAGCGCGGCCAGTTCGACGTCGCGGGTCTCACCCAGCAGCTTCAGCAGGCGCTCGGTCTCGGACTGGGTAACGAAGCCCGAGTTCTGCAGGCCCGACGGAATCACCGACTGCTGCAGGCTCTCACGCACCAGTTCCTGGAACTGGGTCGGCGTGCGCGGCGGATTGCCACCGGCCAGAGCCAGGCGGTAGTTGTTCTCGTTGAACTTGCCGTTCGAATCGAGGAAGGCCGGGATGGTGGCGATGTACTCGCGCACCGCGCCATCGCCGATCACGACACCGGCCTGCTCGCCGACCAGGCGCACGACCTGTTCGTCGATCAGCTGATCGAGCACGGCCAGCTTGTTTTCGGTGCTTTCAAACGCGCGCGGGTCGAAATTCTCGCCCTGCTGCTGGCGCTCACGCATGCGCTCCTGCTCGAAGCGGGTGCGGAAATCCTGCGCGCTGATCTCATGATGCTGCCACAGCATGCGCACCGGCCACCACGACGGTGCCGAACGCCACCAAGTCGGCGGCGCGGAAACCTTGGCCACGTTCTGTGCGCCAACGCCACCGAGGTAGCTGTTGTCGATCACGAACAGGAACGGAATCATCAGCAGCCCCAGGATCACGGTGACGATCCAGCCTGAGGTCTTGTCGCGGAGTTTCTGCAGCATGGTGAGGAATCACAAGGCCTGATTGGCGAGCCCGGCAGTGTAACCCGCTTCGTCGCAGGGACCAAAAGCAGCGCCGGCGCGGCCTGCGCCGATCTCCGCGGACCTGTGCCGTCAGCACCTCGGCAGGCCTGCTGCCGCAGGGCACAAAGAAAAAGCCCCCGGCTTGCGCCGAGGGCTTTTAAAGTTGGCGGAGCGGACGGGACTCGAACCCGCGACCTCCGGCGTGACAGGCCAGCATTCTAACCAGCTGAACTACCGCTCCGCGCTGAAACTTTGCAGGCGCCCAGTATATCCGAAGACTCCCTGGAAACCCAGCCCGATGAACACTTTTTTCAAAGTTTTTTCACAGGGACTTAAGAATTCTGCAATGGCGGAGCGGACGGGACTCGAACCCGCGACCTCCGGCGTGACAGGCCAGCATTCTAACCAGCTGAACTACCGCTCCGCATTGTTGCTATTTCCTGTTTTCCCACCGGCCTGGACCGGGGAGAAAACAAAGCCTCCAGCTTTTGGCCGGAGGCCTCGTTGAATGGCGGAGCGGACGGGACTCGAACCCGCGACCTCCGGCGTGACAGGCCAGCATTCTAACCAGCTGAACTACCGCTCCACACTCAAACTTTTACCGCGGTGCTGTGGTGGGTGCTGAGGGTTTCGAACCCCCGACCCTCTCCGTGTAAAGGAGACGCTCTACCGCTGAGCTAAGCACCCCAGCGAGCCGCTTAGTTTACAGCATCCTTCAGGGCCTTGCCAGCCTTGAACGACGGATTCTTCGAAGCAGCGATCTTGATGGTGTCGCCGGTCTTCGGGTTGCGGCCGGTGCGCGCAGCACGGTCGCGGACCTGGAAGGTACCGAAGCCAACCAGGGTGACCGCATCGCCGTCCTTCAGCGCCTTGGTGACGGCAGCAACGACGGCATCGACAGCGCGGCTGGACTCGGCCTTGGTCAGGTCGGCAGCTTCAGCAACGGCATCGATCAATTCGGTCTTGTTCATTCTCTACAACTCCTTTGGCGGTGGGTTCCGCTTATTCGACAGGGAAGCAACCGCACGCCTTCTGCATGCGGCCGCCATGTGGAAACGGTTCGCCGATTCAGTCATCGCTGACAGCGATCACTCATTCGCGAGTGCTGCTTTTATACCAGTGGCCCTACCCCCACGCAAGCTGGAAAGCCAGCAACGACGCGGGTTTCGGGCCATCGGACAGCGCGCGTCAATGCTTGACGCGCGCGCTTCCACTCGGTTTGGCCTTGCTGCGCACCGTGACACGCTGCGCACTCTTGCGCGCCTTCTTCGGTGCCAGCGGGCGCTCCAGCGCCAGGTCCAGGACTTCTTCGATGTACTTCACCGGCACGATCTCCAGATCGCGGGTGACGTTGGCCGGAATATCTGCAAGGTCCTTGCGGTTCTCTTCCGGAATGATGACCGTGCGGATACCACCGCGCAGTGCGGCCAGCAGTTTCTCCTTCAAGCCACCGATGGCGGTGACACGACCACGCAGGGTGATCTCACCGGTCATCGCCACGTCGGCACGCACCGGCACCTTGGTCAGCATCGACACCAGCGAGGTGACCATTGCCGCACCGGCACTCGGTCCGTCCTTCGGCGTGGCACCATCGGGCACGTGCAGGTGCACGTCGTGCTTCTGCAGGAAGTCGCTGTCGATGCCAAAGCCCACGGCGCGCGAACGCACCACCGACAACGCCGCCGACGCCGATTCCTTCATCACGTTGCCGAGCTGGCCGGTCAGGATCAGCTGGCCCTTGCCCGGCACCAGCGTCGATTCGATCTGCAGCAGATCGCCACCGACTTCGGTCCACGCCAGGCCGGTGACCAGGCCGATCTCGTTCTCTTCCTCGGCGCGGCCGAAATCGAAGCGACGCACACCCAGGTACTTGTCCAGGTTCTTGCTGGACACGCTCACCAGCGCCTTGGACTTCTTCGCGCCCTTCTTCGCCTTCACCGGCTGCGGACCGGCCAGCGCGATCTCCTTCACCACCTTGCGGCAGATCTTGGCGATCTCGCGTTCCAGGTTGCGCACGCCCGATTCGCGCGTGTAGTAGCGCACGATGTCCTGGATCGCATCGCTGCCGATCTCCAGCTCTTCCGGCTGCAGGCCGTTGGCCTTGATCTGCTTCGGCACCAGGTAGCGGGTGGCGATGTTGAGCTTCTCGTCCTCGGTGTAGCCGGGGATGCGGATCACTTCCATGCGGTCCAGCAGCGGGCCGGGAATATTGAGCGAGTTCGAGGTGGCCACGAACATCACTTCGGACAGGTCCAGGTCCACTTCCAGGTAGTGGTCGTTGAACGCGTTGTTCTGCTCCGGGTCGAGCACTTCCAGCAGCGCCGACGACGGATCGCCACGGAAGTCCATCGACATCTTGTCGATCTCGTCGAGCACGAACAGCGGGTTCTTGCTGCCGACCTTGTTGAGGTTCTGCACGATGCGGCCCGGCATCGAACCAACGTAGGTACGACGGTGGCCACGGATCTCGGCTTCATCGCGAACGCCGCCCAGCGACATGCGCACGAACTTGCGGTTGGTAGCCTTGGCGATGGACTGGCCGAGCGAGGTCTTGCCCACGCCCGGCGGCCCGACCAGGCACAGGATCGGGCCCTTCATCTGCTTCACGCGCGACTGCACCGCCAGGTATTCAAGGATGCGCTCCTTGACCTTCTCCAGGCCGTAGTGGTCGGCGTCGAGGGTGTCCTGTGCGGCCTTCAGGTCCTTGCGCACCTTGCTGCGCTTCTTCCACGGCACGCCCAGCAACCACTCCAGGTAGTTGCGCACGACGGCCGCTTCAGCCGACATCGGCGACATCTGCTTGAGCTTGTTCAGTTCATTGCGTGCCTTGGCTTCAACCGCCTTCGGCATGCCGGCTTCGGCGATCTTGCGGGCCAGCTCTTCCAGCTCGCCCGGTGCATCGTCCAGGTCACCCAGTTCCTTCTGGATGGCCTTCATCTGCTCGTTGAGGTAGTACTCGCGCTGGCTCTTCTCCATCTGCGACTTCACGCGGCCGCGGATGCGCTTTTCCATCTGCTGCACGTCGATCTCGCCATCGACCAGGCCGACCAGCATCTCCAGGCGGTCACCGACGGCCAGCGTTTCCAGCAGGCGCTGCTTGTCGGCCAGGCGCACGCTGATGTGCGCAGCGATGGTGTCGGCCAGGCGGGCCGGCTCATCGATGCCCGACAACGTCTGCAGCAGCTCCGGCGGCAGCTTGCGATTGGTCTTCACGTACTGCTCGAACAGCGACATCAGCGAGCGGGCGATCGCCTCCACCTCGCGTGCTTCGCGCTCGTCGGTGGCGTCGATCTCCACGGCCTGGCCGTGCAGCGAACCGTTACGCTCGTCGACGTGGGTGACCTGCACGCGCGACAGGCCTTCGACCAGCACCTTGATGGTGCCGTCGGGCAGCTTCAGCAACTGCAGCACCTGCGCCAGCGTACCGACCTGATAGAGGTCGGCCGCATGCGGGTCGTCGGTCTCGGCCGACTTCTGCGCCAGCAGCAGGATGCGCTTGTCCGCCTCCATTGCCTGTTCGAGCGCGTGCATGGACTTGTCACGGCCGACGAACAGCGGGATGACCATGTGCGGGAACACCACTACGTCGCGCAGCGGCAGGACCGGCAGGTCGAGGGTTTCACTTGGGGAACGGGCCATGGGGGCTCCAGGGAAGGGGGAAAACCGCCTCCGGGAGGGCATCTTCCGGAGACAAAAAAAGCCGATGGCCCCGTTATGGGGCCATCGGCTTTCAGATGCAAGGCATTCCTTGAAAATCCTTTCCAATCAACAACCTGGAAGGATCACTCGGCGCCTGCGGCCTTCTGTTCAGGGGCCGCTGGGGACTGGTAGATCAGGTACGGCTCGGACTTGTGCTCGATCACCGACTCGTCCACCACCACCTTGCTGACGTTTTCCTGCGACGGCAGGTCGTACATGGTGTCCAGCAGGACCGATTCGACGATGGTACGCAGGCCGCGGGCACCGGTCTTGCGCTTGAGCGCCTTGCGGGCAATGGCCGACAACGCGTCCGGGCGGAACTCCAGCTCGACGTTCTCCATCTCGAACAGCTTCTTGAACTGCTTGGTGATGGCGTTCTTCGGCTCGGTCAGGATCTTGATCAGGGCCGGCTCATCCAGCTCCTCCAGGGTCGCCACCACCGGCAGGCGGCCGACGAACTCGGGAATCAGGCCGAACTTGATCAGGTCTTCCGGCTCGACTTCGGCCAGCACCTTGCCCACTTCCTGCTTGCGCTCGCTGCTCTTCACCTTGGCGCCGAAGCCGATGCTGCCGACGTCGGTGGAACGGGCCTGGATCACCTTGTCCAGCCCGGCGAACGCGCCGCCGCAGATGAACAGGATGTTCTTGGTGTCCACCTGCAGGAATTCCTGCTGCGGGTGCTTGCGGCCGCCCTGCGGCGGAACGCTGGCCACGGTGCCTTCGATCAGCTTCAGCAGGGCCTGCTGCACGCCTTCGCCGGACACATCGCGGGTGATCGACGGGTTCTCGCTCTTGCGCGAGATCTTGTCGATTTCATCGATGTAGACGATGCCCTGCTGCGCCTTCTCGACGTCGTAGTCGCACTTCTGCAGCAGCTTCTGGATGATGTTCTCCACGTCCTCGCCCACGTAACCGGCTTCGGTCAGCGTGGTGGCGTCGGCCATGGTGAACGGCACGTTGAGAAGGCGGGCCAGGGTCTCGGCCAGCAGGGTCTTGCCCGAACCGGTCGGGCCGACCAGCAGGATGTTCGACTTCGCCAGTTCGACGTCGTCGTTCTTCTGCCGGCTCTCGATGCGCTTGTAGTGGTTGTACACGGCCACGGCCAGCGTGCGCTTGGCGCGGTTCTGGCCGATCACGTACTGGTCGAGGACCTCGAGGATCTCGCGCGGCTTGGGCAGCGAACTGCGCGCCGACTGCGCCTTTTCCTCAAGTTCCTCACGGATGATGTCGTTGCACAGCTCCACGCACTCATCGCAGATGAATACGCTCGGACCCGCAATCAGCTTGCGCACTTCATGCTGGCTCTTGCCGCAGAAAGAGCAGTAGAGGATCTTGCCGGTGTCCGTGGAACGACCTTGGCGGTCTTCGCTCATGCTTCGCTTACCCAGTTACCCCACCCGCTGAACGGGGGTTCGATTCGAGAATAGCACAGGGCCGAGGGGACACCAGTCCCGCCCGACCCTGCAGGAACGGGGCCTCCCTGGCCCCGTGATGGCCGGTCAGCCGGCCTGGATCGACTCGTCCGGACGACGCTCCAGGACCTGGTCGACCAGACCATAGGCCTGCGCCTCGAAGGCGCTCTTGAAGTTGTCGCGCTCGGTGTCGCGGGCGATCGTCTCCAGCGACTGGCCGGTGTGCTTGGCCAGCACCTCGTTCAGGCGCGAACGCAGGGTCAGGATCTCACGCGCGTGGATGTCGATGTCGGTGGCCTGGCCCTGGTAGCCACCCAGCGGCTGGTGGATCATCACGCGCGAGTTCGGCAGCGCATAGCGCTTGCCAGCTTCGCCCGCGGCCAGCAGCAGGGCGCCCATCGAGGCGGCCTGGCCGATGCAGGTGGTGCTCACATTCGGCTTGATGTACTGCATGGTGTCGTAGATCGCCATGCCGGCGGTGACCACGCCACCCGGCGAGTTGATGTAGATGTTGATGTCCTTTTCCGGGTTCTCCGACTCCAGGAACAGCAACTGCGCCACCACCACGTTGGCCATGTGATCGTCGATCGGGCCCACGAGGAAGATCAGGCGCTCCTTCAACAGGCGCGAATAGATGTCGTAGGCACGCTCGCCGCGGCTGGTCTGCTCGACCACCATCGGAACCAGGTTCAGGGCTTTGGTTCGGTTGTCCATTACGTGAGGTACCTATCTTGGGGGGCAACAACCCCGCGCCGGCAAAGGCGCGGGGCATCCGGTGATCCGCCCGGGCTTACTGGCGGATCGCGTCCTGGAACGACAGCTTCTCTTCGGTGTGCTGGGCACGCTCGGCGATCCAGTCGATCACCTGCTCTTCCATCACACGGTTCTGCAGGCCAGACATCAGCTGGGGGTCGTTGCGGTACATCTCAATGACCTGTTCCGGCTCTTCGTAGGTCGAAGCGATCAGACGCATCGTTTCGTTCAGGCGCTTGGCTTCCAGGCGCAGGTCGTTGATGCGGGCCACTTCACCGACCAGCAGGCCGACCAGCACGCGCTTGGCGGCCGCTTCCTTGAAGCCTTCGTGGGCATCGGCCGGGATCTCGCCGACGTTCTGGCCGTTGCGGCGGATCTGCTCGACCTGCTGGGCCAGCATGGCGCGGGCTTCGTTCTCGACCAGGCGCGGCGGCATTTCCACCGACGAGTAGGCGGCGATCAGCTGCTCGCCCACTTCGCGGCGCAGGCGGTTCATCAGAGCGCCCTTCAGCTCGCGCTCCAGGTTGGCGCGGATGTCGCTGCGGAACTGCTCGACGTCGCCGCCCTTCACGCCGAAGCTCTTGATGAAGGCTTCGTCGACCGCCGGCACGACCGGCTCGGACACTTCGGCGACCTTGACGGTCACCTGCACGGTCTTGCCGGCCAGCACCGGCACGCGCCAGTCAGCCGGGAACTCGACGTCCAGGGTCTTTTCTTCGCCCTTGGCCAGGCCGACCAGGCCCTTTTCGATGGTGTCGAACATCATGCCCTGGCCGAGCACGATCGAACCCTTCTCGGTGCCCTCGGCCGGCAGGCGCTCTTCGCCGGCCTGCGACCAGGTTTCCACCGCGACCAGGTCACCGTCCTGCGCGCCACGGCTGACCGGGGCCCAGGTACGACGCTGGTTCTGCAGGTTCTCGATCATCTGATCGATGTCGGCGTCGGTGATCTCGGCGCTGTGGCGCACGACGGTCAGCTTGCTGACGTCGATGTCGCCGAAGTCCGGCACCACTTCCACGGTGGCCACGAAGGAGAATTCACCCTCGTCGCCCTTGTCGATGCGCGGGCTGCCGACGATGCGCAGGTCGTGCTCACGCACGGCGGCATCGAAGGTTTCGCGCAGCAGGCCGTCCAGCGCCTCGCCACGGACCTGCGCGCCGAAGCGCTGCTCGATCACCTTGGCCGGCACCTTGCCCGGACGGAAACCCTTGATGCGGGTGGTACGGGCGATTTCGCCCAGGCGGCCGACGATGTGGCTCTGCAGACGCTCTTCCGGCAGCGAGAAGCTCAGGCGGCGTTCCAGGTTGCCGGTGGATTCGATCGAAGCTTGCATGTTGACTCCTGCCACCGGTGGCCCACGCCCCCGGCTCGATGATTGGGATGAAACGGTTGTAAGGACACGACGTCTGGGACGCGCCTGCTTGCCGCAGCCCTTTAGTTTCGCCCAATTCGGCCTGCACTGCCAGCGCGTGCCGGTCAAGGGGGCGCAGATGGCCCGATCAGGGCGGGGACAGGCCGGCACTGGTGCGAAAGGGGGGACTCGAACCCCCACGCCTTGCGGCACTGGAACCTAAATCCAGGGCGTCTACCAATTCCGCCACTTTCGCGTGGCCGGCTCAGGCGTTCATTGTCGCAGGCGGGGGCTGGAAGCGGAAGGCCTGCACAAAACTGAATCTGCAGCGATGCGCGCGGCCCCTGCATCGCTGCCGTCCCGGCGGGCGCACCACCCGCCAGGACGACTGCGGCTTACTGCTGCGGTACAGCGCGGGCCGGTGCCATGCCTGCATGTTCGGCGGGCGCCTCCCCCTTGCGGATCTCCACGCCCCCGTCATCGGTACGGCGCAGAGCCACCGACTCCGGCATGGCCTTGCGCACATCCACCGAACCGTCCGCATTGCGCTGCACATCCACCGCGTCAGGCAGGACCTCCGCTTCCGCAGGCTGAGCTGGCTGCATCTGCATGGCGTCACCCACCGGGCGCGCCGGAGTGCTCTCCGTGCCCGCATCGCGTTCAACGGTCTTCGCGGGACCATTGGCTGGTGCGCAGGCCGCCAGCGCCATCAACGCGAAGGGAACCCACAGCGTGCGGTGCAATCGATTGATATCAGCCATCAACATCTTCCTTCGTGCATGCGCCATCGGCGCGGAAGATCCATTGGGTGCGATGCGGGACGCGATGCGGTGAGAAGCAGCGCACAGCATTGAAAACACTGATGACGCGTATGTCCCTGATTTCAGCATCGCTTCAGTAGATTCACGCCATGCGCCGTTTCAGTCGATGAAATGCCACCCGGCGCGCAGACAAGAAAAAAGCCACTTGGCGAACCAAGTGGCTTTCGTCTGGTGGGCTGTCAAGGATTCGAACCTTGGACCTATTGATTAAGAGTCAACTGCTCTACCAACTGAGCTAACAGCCCGAAATCGGGGCGCGAATTATGACCCGATCCGCTCGGTGGGTGCAAGCACTTTTTTCAACATCGTTGAAACCAGCACTGCGGTCCCGCTGCATTGCAGATCCACGGCCAAGCGGGGCTCTGCAACCCGTCATCCATCGAAACGATGGGAGTCACACTTATAAGAAAAAAGCCACCTGGGATACCAGGTGGCTTCTGTCTTGGTGGGCCGTCAAGGATTCGAACCTTGGACCTATTGATTAAGAGTCAACTGCTCTACCAACTGAGCTAACGGCCCGTAAAACTCAGACGCACATTGTAGCGTGCTTTCTGTTTATTGCAATACCGTTTCGGCTGCGCCGATGCGGTTGAATCAGTGGGGTGGCTGAGGGGATTCGAACCCCCGACCACCGGAATCACAATCCGGTACTCTAACCAACTGAGCTACAGCCACCACTGAAACTTTCGCTCCACCGCCGATGAGGCTGACGCTGGACCTTGATGCTTTGCTAGCGGGTGGAACCAGAAGTCCGTCCCCCGAAGCGAGTCCGGCATTTTCCGGGAGTCGCGAAGGAATTGCAAGCACTTCTTCACATTGATGTGCAGGGGCCGGAACAGGAGATCAGGGCTGCTCCGCCTGGATCACGCGCACGGTGTCCCCATGCTCATCCAGGAATGACAGCGTGGCCTCCCCCTTCGGCGTGACCTGCAACTGCAGGCGCGGCCGGCCCGCTCCGTCGAGCAACTGAAGCATCGCATTGCGCGACTGCGTCCTGCCAGGAAACACACGACGGGTAATCGCTTGCACACCCTGCGCGTGCAAGCACTCATCTTCGGCCGAGAACATCGGCCGCAGCTGTCCATCGGCGACATCGTTTCGATCACGTCGAACGACACACTGCGTTGGGCCGTCGCCCCCATCAGCAGGCCAATCAACGCCAGCCGGGTGACACCGCCGCAGTACAGGGTAGGTCGCCGTTGGTGCCTGCGCAGTTGATGCACTTCGGCCAGCACCTGCTCCACATCTCCCGCGTCTTTCGAAACCGCATTTCATGCCGAGCACCAGAAGGTGCGTGCCGCACGCACCGAAGGTCAGGCGCTGGCAAACAGCTCATCCGTCGTCGGACGCGCTGCCGAGATCGTGAACTTTAAGTGAATGGATCATGAATGGATCTGGAACGGCAATGGGGGAGATCCATTCATACAACGTTAGCTGCAGGACATGGAACGCAGGGCGCGCGTTTGCAACCATGCCGGTTCCTGCAATGAAGGTGAGATCAATAGATGAGCAAGCGGCTAATCGGATTCGTCGCGCTGGCAGCCGTGCTGGCAGTGGCAGCCGTTGCAATGTCCGGCTACCGGCAGCAGGCAACTGCGGATGCCACGGCAGAGGAATCCGGGAAGAGTGGCAGCCTCGATGAACGGCCTGACCAGGGAAGGCAGCTTCCGGCGTCAGGTGCGGCGGCCGCGCAAAGGCTTGAGCGGGACAACAAGATCCCGCCGGGCTCGTACAAGGCCGTGGGCCCCAAGGCCTACGAAATCGTAAGAGGCAATGAGTTCCGGCCTCCCGGTGACGCGCTTGCCCACGTCAAGCAACTGATGCTGCGCTCCGAATCCGGAGATGCCACGGCAACCTACGAAATCTATCGAACCATCGAGCAATGCCAGACCTTCATCTCGGATCGCGCTGACAAGCTGGCGGATTCGGCCACCACGGTCGGGGCCGGCAACTGGTTCCTGGAGCGGTCGGAACGAATCCTCAAAGAGTGTGAGTCGCTGGCTCTGGATCAGGACATCTATCACGCCGATTGGCTTTCGAAGGCCGCCGCCATGGGCTCGCAGGAAGCGATGCGCGCCTACTCGCGATCGCCGGAGAAAGTCATCGGTTCGCTTGATGACGCAATCCGTGATCCCGCGGCGCTCGAGGCGTGGAAGGACACCGCCACCGGATATCTGCGCGAACTGGAATCACAAGGGAACGTCAATGTCATCAGCGACATGGCGATGGCCTACACCTATGGCGGCATCGTTCCTGCGGATCCCGTTGCGGCCCTGGCGTACACCCGCGTCCTCAACCGGCTGGACCCACGTTTTGCCACCACCAATGACATTGCCAACCATGAGAAAAACCTGAGCAGCCAAGAGAAAGAGAAAGCCCGCATTTCATCGAACGAAATCTTCAAGAACTGTTGCATCCCACGATAAGGACCTATTGTGAAAGCTAGACTGATTGGGATTATCCCTTCGCTTGGTAGAAACTCCATTCCCGCCATTGCAGGCGTGCTGCTGTTCATGGCGGCCGGGAGCCTTCAAGCGAAAAAGCTTCCTGGCGTCATCAACTGCACCGCCGGATGCACGCTGACAACCCCGTATCCCGATCCGGTGACCAACCAGCAGCTTTCCCAAGAGGTCCAGAAGCTCAATGACGGCCGGACCACGGTCTGGACTGCCCAGACGCGCGTCCAGACCGGCGATGTCCTGACCGTCTGTAACGGTATTTCCTGCGTCAACTACACGTGGCGAGGTGCAGGTTTCGACTCCGGCGAAGTGATTTCGACCGTCCTCCCGCCCAACTCCCGCGGCGGTGGTGGTGGCGGCGGCGGTGGCGGCGGTGGTGGCGGCGGCAGCGGCCCGATCAGCGGCGGCTGCCACGGCAACTGCGGCGGTGGCGGCAAGGTGCGGGTGGGCGAACTGGAACAGATGTGATCCATCCGGGGTGCACTCGACCAGAGTGCACCCATCGCGACCATCGCGACATGGAAAAGGCCAGCGCATAGCGCTGGCCTTTTTTCGTTGCCGGGCGCATTGCCCCATCCCAGGCGGCGCTGCTCAAGCACCTGCGGAGTGAGCCGATCGTCGCCAGATGCCGGTCAACCGCAACCTGCATGACATCACGCCGTGCGACTGCACCCCATACAAAGGGTATCTTTCATCGAAAAATAGGAAGGTGGAATGCTCGCCACCCAGGATTGCGCAACCATCGAATGGGAACCGGTGTTCACGGGCGTGAGCGCATAAATCATTGATTCCAATGGCGCGCCCGACAGGAATCGAACCTGTAACCGCCGGCTTAGAAGGCCGGTGCTCTATCCAGTTGAGCTACGGGCGCCCGAACCGGAACGGTGTCCAATCCGACGTGATGTGGGATTGGTCGGGGTAGAGGGATTCGAACCCCCGACATCCTGCTCCCAAAGCAGGCGCGCTACCAGACTGCGCTATACCCCGGTCTTGCAATCCCCTCGGGCCATGCCCGGGGAGCTGGTCATTGTCGCCAAGCGCATTGGGAACTGTCAACGCAGGATGCGTAGATCCGGCACCTGCCACAACGCCGAAAGCAGTCATCGGCTATGCTCACGCCCATCGGCCGGATGGCCGTCCTGACCCTCATTCGCACGGAGAACGCGTATGCGCAGCGGCAACCCGGCTCTTTCCGAGTCCACCTTCCTCGACCTCGCCAGTGGCTCGGTGGTGACCAGCCCCGACCAGGCCATGACCCTCAACGGCACCGTCAACAAGACCGGTTTCCTGCTGCTGTTGACCGTACTGACGGCCGCTTTCGCCTGGAACCAGACCATCGATGACTACGGCCAGGTCATGGCTGGAGCCAAGCTGTATGCCATGGGCGGCGCCATCGGCGGCCTGGTGCTGGCGCTGATCACCGTGTTCAAGAAGGAGTGGTCGCCGGTCACCGCACCGATGTACGCGCTGGTGGAAGGCCTGTTCCTGGGCGCCATCTCGGCCGTGTTCAACGCCAAGTTCCCGGGCATCGTGTTCCAGGCGGTGCTGCTGACCTTTGGCACCCTGTTCGCGCTGCTGTTCGCGTACCGCAGCGGCCTGATCAAGGCCACCGAGAACTTCAAGATGGGCGTGGTCGCCGCCACTGGCGGCATCGCCCTGCTCTACCTCGCCTCGTTCGTGCTGGGCTTCTTCAACATCGACGTGCCGGTGATCCACGACTCCGGCTGGCTGGGCATTGCTTTCAGCCTGTTCGTGGTGGTCGTGGCCGCGCTGAACCTGGTGCTGGATTTCGACTTCATCGAAACCGGTGTCGCCCAGCGTGCACCGAAGTACATGGAGTGGTATGGCGCATTCGGCCTGATGGTGACCCTGGTCTGGCTGTATGTTGAATTCCTGCGCCTGCTGTCGAAGATCCAGCAGCGCTGAGCCGAAACATGCCGTAGACGACAAAGGGCGCCCTTCGTGGCGCCCTTTTTCGTTCTTCTGACCCGTCCTGAATTGGGTTGACACCTTTTCCCTCTGGAAAAGGAATGTTCAATGAAATCAACAATCAGGCGCAGTCAGCGGGATTACTCGCTGGCCTTCAAGTTGTCCGTGGTCGATCAGGTCGAGCGTGGAGAACTGACCTATAAGAAGGCTCAGGAGCGATACGGTATCCAAGGTAGCAGCACGGTTCTGAAGTGGCTTCGCCGCCATGGTCGGCAAGATTGGTCAGGTGGTGCATCATCTGCCCCCATGACGACTTCTCCCAAAAGTGGACCGGCCACGCCGCTGACGCCGGAACAACAGATCAAGGCCCTGCAGGTCCAGTTGCGGGAGGCCAACGAGAAAGCACAGCTTTTCGAAGCCATCGTGGATGTCCTCAAAGAGGATTACGGGGTGCGCATCGTAAAAAAGCCTTCAGGCAAGTCCTCACGCAAGGGCGCCTCAAAGGCGTAAGCGTGGCAAGGGCTTGCCGCCATTTCGGCATCAGTCGACAGGCGTTCTATCAAGCGGGGTGCCGGCATCAACGACGACGCGCCAGCGAGACCAAAGCACTGGCGCTGGTGAGCGATTGCCGCGTGCGGCAGCCACGGATCGGGACGCGCAAGTTGCACCATTTGATCGGACCGAAGCTGCAGGCGGCGGGAATCACCATGGGGCGTGACCGGTTGTTTGACGTACTTCGGGAAGCGCGCCTGCTGGTACCGAAACGTCGGGCTTATCACAAGACTACCGACAGCCATCATCGCTTTCGCAGGCATCCGAATCTGCTCAAACCTGGCCAAGGATGCGTAATACCAACCGGTAGCGAGCAGGTGTGGGTGGCGGACATCACCTATCTGCCGACGCAGGGGAAGTTCGTGTATCTGAGCCTGGTCACCGATGCCTGGTCGCGCAAGATCGTGGGCTGGAGCGTGCATGAAACGCTACAGACAGAGCAGGTAGCTCAGGCGCTGGAGATGGCGCTGAAAGGGAGAAAGACACCGCAGAAGCTGATCCATCACTCTGATCGTGGAATCCAGTACTGCTCGGATTACTACCAGAAGATCCATGCGCGGCACGGCCTGACCTGCTCGATGACCGACGGCTACGACTGCTATCAGAACGCTCTGGCAGAGCGAGTCAACGGGATCCTCAAGTGCGAGTTCCTGCTTCATCGCCCACGGGACCTGGGGCAAGCCCGCCAGATGGTGGCTGAGGCCGTAGACATCTACAACGCTGAGCGCCCCCACCTGTCCCTTAAAATGCAGACGCCCGATGCGATGCATCGGGCGTCTTTGGCCGCCTGACGGCGGCCGGACCATCCACCCATCGGTGTCAACCTATGGCAGGACGAGTCATTCCCTCAGCGCGCCAGCAGTACCGGCAGCGACGACGCCAGCAACGCGATGCCTGACGCGGTCAGCAGGCCCAGCACGACCTGCCGGAAGCGTGCCTCGCTGATGCCGATGTAGACCCGCGCGCCCAGCAGGGTCGGCACCAGCATGGCCGGTGCCACGATGGCGAAGTACGGCAACATCTGCCGGCTCACCAGGCCGCTGCCGACATAGGTGGCCATTGTCACCGCCAGCATCGCCAGGTTGAAGTTCTGGATGACCGCGCGCTGCTCGTCCTTGCCGAAGCCTCGCAGGGTGCTCCACAACGTCGGCACCGGCCCGGCAAAGCCGCCGATGCCACTGAGCACGCCACCGGCCATGCCAGCAATCGCATCACCGATACGGCCGCCGACTCGGACCGGAGGCAACGAGCGCGCCATCAGCATCACCGGGCACCACAGCGCCAGGAAGCCACCCAGCAGCGCCTTGAACCAGTCCATGTCCAGCCGTGGCAGCACCGTCACGCCCAGCGGAATGCCGGCCAGCCCACCCAGCACGAACGGCAGCAGCAGGCGCAGGTTGAAACCGCGGCGCACGGTGAACACTGCGACCAGCTGCCCGACCAGCGCACCAAACACCGAAAGCGTCGCCGCCAGCCGCGGCTCCAGTCCCCACGCCCAGAACGACATCGCCACCATGCCGAAGGCGAAGCCGGACAGACCCTGCACGAATCCGGCGACGATCGCGCCCAGCGCGACCAGCAGATACACCGACTCCATCACCACCTCGGTTGCTGCCGCGCGACTACCCCGCCGCGCCCACCTGTGCAGCGTAGTGCGCCGCAAGGTGCTCGACCAGCGCACGCACCTTCGGCGCCAGCGCCCGCGCGTGCGGATACAGCGCGAAGTAGCGCCGCTGTCCGGCGTGCCAGGCGGGCAGCACACGGATCAGGCGGCCGGCACGCAGGTCCTCCTGCACGGTCAGCGCAGTGAACAGGCTGATGCCCATGCCAGCCAACGCAGCGGCATACAACGCTGGCGTCGCATCCACCCGCAGGCGCTGCCCCGACTCGATGCTCGCGGCGGCACCGCGTGGTCCCTGCAGCTGCCAGGGCGACATCGCCGCTGTGGGACTGAAACCCAGCAGCGTGTGCTGTGCGAGGTCCGAAGCCTGCCGGGGCAGACCGTGCCGCGCCAGATAGGCCGGTGCGGCGACCAGGATGCGTGGGCAGCTGGCCAGCTCGCGCGCGACCAGCTGGCTGTCCGGCAAGGAAGGCGCGATGCGCAGCGCCAGGTCGAAGCCGCCCCCGACCACATCAACCAGCTGGTCGTCGGCGGAAAGATCCAGCGTGACCTGTGGATAGCGCTGCAGGAACGACGGCAACCAATGCGGCAGCTCCTGGCTGGCGACCACCTGCGGCACGCTGATCCGCACGGTGCCGCTGGGCTGTGCCTGCCCTGCGCGTGCGCGGTCATCCGCCTCCTGCAGGCGATCCAGCAGCGCTGCCGCCTCGCGGTAGTAGTCGCGACCGGCTTCGGTCAGTGACAGCCGGCGGCTGTTGCGATCGAGCAGTCGAACCTGCAGATGTTCTTCCAGCTGCCGCAGTTGCCGTGACATCGCCGAATGGGTGGTACCCAGTCGTTCGGCGGCGGCGGTGAAACTGCCTGCATCGACGATGGCGCGCAGCGCACGCAGGGCGGCGAAATGGTCCATCGGCGGGCGGCTCCAGGTGGCGGGGCCCGCGGCGTGCGGGCCCCGTCAGCTTATCAAGCGCCGTCGCCGGCCTTGCGCACCGGCAGTGCCAGGATCGCGTCAGTCGCCATGACATCGCCGAAGGTGTCCTCAATCTGCGCCAGCGAGGCGTCATGCAGCGCGCGATGACCGATGCGCTGGCCTCCGGCAAGATCCAGATCACGGCTGGCAGTTGCATCGGACGACACGATGACGCGGTAGCCACGCGGTGCCGCTGCGGCATCGCGGGCGGCACCTGCCACGCAGGCATGGGTCTGCAGGCCGGTGACGATCAGGGTGTCGATGCCGGCATCCTTCAGCACCTGGTCGAGCACTGCGGCCGAGTCACCGGCGAACACGCTGACGTTGTCCTTCTGCACCACGGTCTCGCCCTTGCGCGGCTGCAGGTCGCGATGGAAGGCGGCATTGACGCTGCCTTGCGCGAACAGCGGCGCACCCGCCGGCAACACGTGCTGTACATGGATCACGCGGATGCCGTGGGCATCGGCGAACTCGACCATCCGCTTCGCCTGCCGCAGTGCGGCCACGCCATCGGGGATGACCATTCGGCCACCGGCGAAGCCCGGCGCAGCGCTGCCGTCGAAGTATTCGTTCTGGAAGTCGATCACCAGCACGGCGGTCTTCGCCGCATCCAGCGAAGCCACAACGGGTGCGCCAGCCATGTGGCGGATGGTGGGATGGGCCGGTTCGGCAGCGGTGACGGGGGTAACGGTGGCCATGCCGATCAGGCTGGCCAGACCAAAGGCGGTGAGGTTCATGTTCAAGCTCCTGTGCGGTGAAAAGTGGGCACATGATGCGGAGCGGACGGCGCACGAACCAGCCATGTAAAAGCACATGATCTGTGCGAATTTCGCACAGACAATCCCCTGTAGAGCCGCCCCATGGGTGGCTGCGGACCAAAGCCCCGCCATCCACGCATGGCGTGGATCTACCGAGCCGACCCACAACGCAACGAGGCGCCCGAAGGCGCCCCGCTGCGGTTCCGTCAAGGAACGCCGGCCGCTTACAGGCGGCTGGCGATGGCCTGGGCAAAGCTCATGGTGGTGCCGGTGCCGCCCAGGTCGCCGGTCAGCGAATCCTTGGCTTCCATGGTCGCCACGATGGCCTTGCGCAGGCGCTCGGCATTTTCCGGCTGGCCGACATGGTCCAGCATCTGCGCCGCTGCCAGCAGCAGCGCGCACGGATTGGCCTTGCCCTGGCCAGCGATGTCCGGCGCAGTGCCGTGCACGGCTTCGAAGATCGCCGCGTCCTTGCCGATGTTGGCACCCGGGGCCAGGCCCAGGCCGCCGACGAGGCCGGCGCACAGGTCGGAGATGATGTCGCCGAACAGGTTGGTGGTGACGATCACGTCGAACTGTTCCGGACGCATCACCAGCTGCATGCAGCAGTTGTCGACGATCATTTCCTGGAATTCGATGTCCGGGTACTGCGCAGCCACTTCACGGGCGACATTCAGGAACAGGCCCGAGGTCGACTTGATGATGTTGGCCTTGTGTACGGCGGTGACCTTCTTGCGGCCGGTGCTCTTGGCCAGCTCGAAGGCGTAGCGCACGATGCGCTCGGAGCCCTTGCGGGTGATGCGGGTGCCGGAGAAGGCGGTCTCGCCGTCGGCCGACACTTCCTGGCCTTCGGCCAGGTAGGCGCCTTCGGTGTTCTCACGCACGGTGATCAGGTCGACGTTGTCGAAACGCGACTTGGTGTTCGGGAAGGTGTGGGCCGGACGCACATTGGCGTACAGGTCGAAGTGACGGCGCAGGCTGACGTTGATCGAGGTGAAGCCACCACCGACCGGGGTGGTCAGCGGGCTCTTCAGCGCGACCTTGTTGCGCGCGATCGATTCCAGGGTCACCGCCGGCATCAGGTCGCCGTGCTTTTCCAGGGCCACCAGGCCGGCGTCGGCGTCTTCGTACTCCAGGCCAGTCTTGAGCTGGTCGAGTACGAACAGGGTGGCGTCCATGATTTCCGGGCCAATGCCGTCGCCGCGGATGACCGTAATTTTCTGCGTCATTGATCGATGTTCCGAACAGGGGGAAAAACGCCGTCCGGACGTGCCCGGAAACGCCGGCGCAAAGGAAGTTTCACCGGCAATTATGCCTGAGCCGGGGCCGAGGTCCCAAATAGACCATGGTCCCAGTGCCCGGCTCAGGCAGAATTGCCCGCGCACCCCACCTTATCCCCGCGCCTGTCGGCGCGCCCCCTTGAACAACAAGGGGGCTGCTGGGCTGTGGGATCACGGGGAAGGCGCCCCGCACGTCCGGTAGTGCCGGCCGCTGGCCGGCAACCTCGGCCATGTGGGGTTCACGGGATGCCGGCCAGCGGCCGGCACTACCGGGAGGGCCACAGGGCCCGGTTCCCGGCGCCCGTCAGGTTCAGTGCGCGTGCGCTTCCGGGGCGGCGGCGCCGCCTTCGAGCTGGTCGAGGAAGTCGACCGCGCGGCGCAGGTGCGGGATCACGATGGAACCGCCCACCACCAGGCCGACCGAGAAGGTCTCGAAGAACTCTTCTCGGGTCACCCCGGCGTCCTTGCACTGGGCCACGTGATAGCTGATGCAGTCGTCGCAGCGCAGCACCATCGAGGCCACCAGGCCCAGCAGTTCCTTGGTCTTCACGTCCAGCGCGCCGGCCTGGTAGGTCTGCGTGTCCAGCGCGAAGAAGCGGCGCACCACCTGGTTCGGCTCGCCCAGGATCCGCTCGTTCATGCGCTTGCGGAAGTCGGTGAACTCGGCGATGCGGTCCTTGCTGCCGTCGTCGGCCGCGCTCATGCCTGGCCCTGCCCGGCCAGCAGCGGCTCGAGCTTGCCTTCACGGTGCAGGGCCATCATGTCGTCGTAGCCGCCTACGTGGACGTCGCCGACGAAGATCTGCGGCACGCTGGTACGGCGGGTCAGTGCCATCATCTTCTCGCGCTCGACCGGGTCCAGGTCGATGCGGACCTCGGTCCACTGCTGTCCCTTGCTCTTCAGGAAGTTCTTGGCGGCCACGCAGTACGGGCAGACGGCGGTGGAATAGATGGTGATGGCGGGGGCACCGCCGGCGGTCTGGGCTGTCACGGGAAACTCCACGATGGATCGACGGTCTACATATGGTACCGGTGCGCTGGAATTTCCACGCCACGGCCGCAACACTGTGGATTAACGAATGGTTGCCCCCCACCCTGCCACGCTTGGCGCGCCCTGCCCGAGGACCCACTGCTTGCGAGCCCTGCTGCTGACTACCGCCGTCACCCTGGCCCTGGCCATGCCGCTCGCCCAGGCCCAGGAGAAGCTGCCCGACATCGGCTCCTCGGCCGGCGAGCTGCTGACCCCGGCCCGCCAGGCCGAGTACGGCGCGATGATGCTGCGCGAGCTGCGCAACTACGGCTACCTGCTGGATGACCCGCTGGTCAACGACTGGCTGCAGACCATGGGTACCCGGCTCGGCTCCAACAGCGACCAGCCTCGCCAGCCCTACACGTTCTTCGTGATGAAGGACCGCCAGATCAACGCCTTCGCCACGCTGG
Source organism: Stenotrophomonas sp. FR024 (assembly GCF_047500745.2). Classification (NCBI taxonomy): domain Bacteria; kingdom Pseudomonadati; phylum Pseudomonadota; class Gammaproteobacteria; order Lysobacterales; family Lysobacteraceae; genus Stenotrophomonas; species Stenotrophomonas sp. FR024. The sequence goes on along the minus strand of NZ_JAXAXM020000023.1, from coordinate 37,484 downwards.
GCGGCTACATCGGGGTCAATGCTGGCCTGGTGCTGACCGCCGAGCGCGAGGACGAGGTCGCGGCGGTGCTGTCGCACGAAATCGCCCACGTCACCCAGCAGCACGTGCTGCGCGGGGTCGAGCGTGCCCAGCGCGACCAGATCCCGATCCTGCTCGGCATGCTGGCGGCGGTGGTGGCCGCACAGGCCAGCAACAGCACGTCGTCCGGCAACGCGACCATGGCCGCGATCAGCTCGGGCATGGGCCTGATGCAGCAGCGCCAGATCAACTACACCCGCTCCAACGAGTCCGAGGCCGATCGCCTCGGCATCCGCACCCTGTCGCGCAGCGGTTACGACGTGGACGCCATGGCCGGCTTCTTCGAGCGGATGGCATCGGCGATGCGCGGCAACGAGGGTGGCTACAGCGTGCCCGAGTTCCTGCGCACCCATCCGGTCAACATCACCCGCATCAGCGAGGCCAAGGCCCGCGCCGACCAGATGAAGAAGGACACGGTGCTGCTGACCACCAGCACCCCCAGCGGCGAGCGCAGGGAGCGCGTGGACCCGGCCGATCCCAGCCTGGCCGAACCCCTGTTGCGCGGAACCAACCCGCTGCTGCCCAGCAGCGTGCTGCGCATCCCGATGGGCCAGCTCAGCCGCGGCGCCAGTGGCGACTTCGACTGGGCCCGCGAGCGCCTGCGCGTGCTCAGCGCGGATTCCACCCCCGAGCTGGAACGCGAGTATGCCGATCTGGCCAAGCGTCAGAAGGACGGCCTCAACGATGCCCAGCGCTATGGCCAGGCGCTGGCGGTGATGCGCAGCGGTCGCGCCGGCGCCACCCAGGCCCGGCAGACCCTGGCAGGCCTGCTGCAGACCCGCCCGGACAACCTGTGGCTGGCTCTGGGGCTGGGCGAGGCCGAATCGCGTGCAGGCCAGACCGCCCAGGCCAACAGCCGCTTCGAGCAGTTGCTACGTCAGCACCCCAACAGCCGTCCGGTGGCGCTGACCTATGCCGAGATCCTGAACGAACAGGGCAGCCGCGAGGCGGGCCAACGCGCGCAGGCCATGCTGCGGCCCCTGCTGTCACAAAGCGGTAACGATCCGGTCTTCCAGCAGCGGTACGCCCGCGCCAGCGAGTTGGCCGGCGACAGCGTGCGTGCCAGCGAGGCCTACGCCGAGGCGGCCTTCCTCAGCGGCCGGCCGGAACAGTCGCTGATGCAGCTGCAGGCGCTCAAGCGCAATCCGGCGCTGGACTACGTAGGCCGGGCACGGGTGGATGCGCGCATCGAGGCGATCACCCCCACCGTGCTGGAGCTGCGCCGGCAGGGCGTGCAGGACCCGGACCTGGACCGCCGCTGAGCGCTGCATGACCGGCCGATGGCAATCCCGACCGGTTCCGGCCAGGTAGTCACAAACATGTCATCAAACCGTAGTCTACTGGCACCACTCCAGTAATCGAGCCCTACGGTGTCCTCGTGCAGAAACGCATCCTGATCGTCGATGACGAGCCCGCGATCCGTGAAATGGTCGCCTTCGCCCTGCGCAAGGGCGATTACGAACCGGTCCACGCCGGCGACGCCCGTGAGGCCCAGACCGCCATCGCCGACCGCGTCCCCGACCTGATCCTGCTGGACTGGATGCTGCCCGGCACCAGCGGCCTGGACCTGGCCCGCCGCTGGCGCAAGGAAACCCTGACCCGCGAAGTGCCGATCATCATGCTGACCGCCCGCGGCGAAGAAAACGACCGCGTGGGTGGCCTTGAAGCCGGCGTCGACGACTATGTGGTCAAACCGTTCTCGGCGCGCGAACTGCTGGCCCGCATCCGTGCGGTGATGCGCCGCGCCCGCGAGGACGACGAGGACGGCAGCGTGGCGGTCGGCCCGATCCGAATCGACGGCGCCGCCCATCGCGTGTTCGCCAACGACCAGCCGGTGCCGATCGGCCCGACCGAATACCGCCTGCTGCACTTCTTCATGACCCACCCGGAGCGCGTCTATACCCGCGCCCAGCTGCTGGACCATGTGTGGGGCGGCAGCGTCTACGTGGAGGAGCGCACCATCGACGTGCACATCCGCCGCCTGCGCAAGACGCTGGAACCGTTCAACGCCGAAAACATGGTGCAGACCGTGCGCGGCGCCGGCTACCGCTTCTCCACTGCTACCTGAGTCTCGTCGTGCCGGCGCCACGCACCTGCGGGTGCCGGCGCCGGCAACTCTGCTATAACCCTCGGTTCACCCCAGTGAACCGCCGCACCTCAACGACGAGATCGCAATGCCCCGCCACATCCGCTCTGCCTGGTTGAAGACCCTGGCCACCGTTGCCGCGGTACTGCTGTTCGCCGGACTGGTGGGGTGGTTCACGGGCCATCTGTGGTTGTGCATCGCGTTGGGCGCGCTGGCCACGCTGGCATGGCATTACTGGCGCCTGCGCAGCGTGCTGCGGCGCCTGACCGCGCGCCAGCGCTGGGATACCGCCGAAGAAGGCACCGGCGTCTGGAACGAGCTGGACCGCCTGCTGTACCGCAACCAGGTGGAAATGCGCGTGCGTAAGCGCCGCCTGCTGGACATGCTGCGCAGCTATCGCGCTGCGGCCGCCGCACTTCCCGATGCGGTGGTGGTGCTGGACCGCAACAGCCAGCGCGTGCAGTGGTTCAACGAAGCGGCCACCGCCCTGCTCGGCCTGCATCACCCCGGCGACCTCGGCGAAGCCCTGGTCGAACGCCTGCAGCCGATGCCGCTGGCGCACTGGCTGGCCGGCGGCCGCAATGCCGAGCCGATCCTCGACGTGCCTTCGCCGGTCGATCCGGCGATCCGCCTGAACCTGCGCCTGATTCCCTATTCGTCGGATTACTGGCTGCTGATCGCCCGCGACGTCAGCAAGCTGCTGCGCCTGGAACAGGTGCGCCGCGATTTCGTGGCCAACGTTTCACACGAACTGCGCACGCCGCTCACCGTGGTGCACGGCTATCTGGACATGATGGACCCGGAGGATTTCCCGGGAACCGGACCGATGCTGGAAGAAATGCGCAAGCAGAGCCAGCGCATGGCCCAGCTGGTGGAAGACCTGCTGACCCTGTCGCGCCTCGAATCGCAGGAACACAGCGAGGAAGAGACCGTGGCCATGCAGCCGATGCTGGCGACGCTGCGCCGCGAAGCCGAAGCGCACAGCCAGGGCCGCCACCAGATCAGCATCGACGACCTGGCCGGCGTCGACCTGCAGGGTTCCACCAAGGAGCTGCATAGCGCCTTCTCCAACCTGGTCACCAATGCGGTGCGCTATACGCCAGCCGGTGGCCGCATCGCCGTGGAGTTCCGCCGCGAAGGCGATGGTGCCGTGCTGGCGGTGCGCGATTCCGGCTATGGCATCCCGGCCTCCCACCTGCCGCGCCTGACCGAACGTTTCTACCGTGTCTCCAGCAGCCGCTCCCGCGAAAGCGGCGGTACCGGCCTGGGCCTGTCCATCGTCAAGCACATCCTCGGCCTGCACCACGCACGGCTGGAGATTGAAAGCGAGGTCGGCAAGGGCTCGGTGTTCTCCTGCCATTTCGATGCCGACCACGTGCGCCCGCGCGAGTCCGCCCCCCTGACCTCCATCGAAGAATGACTCCATGAGCAGCCTCGGATCCCTCCCCCTCCCCGTGAGCCCGGACAACGATCCGTTGCGCGACCCGGCGCTGTACATCAACCGCGAGCTGTCGCAGCTGGATTTCAACTTCCGCGTGCTGGCCCAGGCGATGGACCCGCAGGTGCCGCTGCTGGAGCGCCTGCGCTTCATGTGCATCTCCTGCACCAACCTCGACGAGTTCTTCGAGATCCGCGCCGCTGCCGTACGCCACGCACAGGAATTCGGCCTGCCGCCGGCGCCGGACGGGATGAGCCCGCAGGCCATCCTCAACGCCATCCATGACCGCGCCGCGGAACTGGTGGACCAGCAGTACCGCTGCTGGAACGAGACGCTGCGCCCGGCGCTGATGGAGGCCGGCATCGGCGTGCTCGGCCGCCATTCCTGGACCGATCGCCAGAAGCGCTGGCTGCGTGCGTACTTCCGCAACGAGATCATGCCGGTGCTGTCGCCGCTGGGCCTGGACCCGGTGCACCCGTTCCCGAAGATCCTCAACAAGTCGCTGAACATCGTGGTGGTGCTGAAGGGCACCGACGCGTTCGGCCGCGCCGGCCACCTGGCCATCGTGCGTGCGCCACGCTCGCTGCCGCGCATCATCCAGCTGCCGGAGAAGCTCGGCGGGTCGCAGAATTTCGTGTTCCTGTCCTCGGTGCTGTCCACCTTCGTCGATGAGCTGTTCCCGGGCATGGAAGTCCAGGGGGCCTACCAGTTCCGCGTCACCCGCAACTCCGAGCTGGTGGTGGACGAGGAGGAGGTGGAGAACCTGGCGCTGGCACTGCGCGACGAACTGGTCGATCGCGGCTACCGGCCGGCGGTGCGGCTGGAAATCGCGCAGGACATGCCGCGCGAGATCGTGCGCACCCTGCTGCAGAACTTCGGCCTGACCGAGAACGCGGTGTACCGCATCGACGGCCCGGTCAACCTCAACCGCATCATCCAGTTGTACGACCTGATCGCACAGCCGGACCTGAAGTACCCGCCAATGACCCCGCGCACGCTGCGCGACAGCGACGGCATCTTCGAGACCGCGGCGCGCCAGGACCTGCTGCTGCACCACCCGTTCGATGCTTTCACCGCGGTGCTGGACCTGATCCGGCAGGCGGCGATCGACCCCAACGTGCTGGCGATCAAGCAGACCCTGTACCGCACCGGCAAGGATTCGCTGATTGTCGATGCGCTGATCCAGGCTGCGCGCAACGGCAAGGACGTGACCGTGGTCGTTGAACTGCGCGCACGCTTCGACGAAGAGGCAAACCTGGGCCTGGCCGATCGCCTGCAGGAAGCCGGCGTGCAGGTGGTGTACGGCGTGGTCGGCTACAAGACCCACGCCAAGATGCTGCTGATCGTGCGCCGCGAGGGCCGCAAGCTGCGCCGCTATGTACACCTGGGCACAGGCAACTACCACAGCGGCACCGCCCGCGCGTACACCGACATCAGCCTGATCACCGCCGATGCGGACATCGGTAACGACGTGCACCTGCTGTTCCAGCAGCTGTCCGGGCTGGCCTCGAAGATGAAGCTCAAGCGCCTGCTGCAGTCGCCCTTCACCCTGCACACCGGCATCCTCGGCCGCATCGAGCGCGAAACGCGCATCGCCGCCGCCGGTCGCCCGGCGCGGATCATCGCCAAGATGAACGCCCTGAACGAACCGCAGGTGGTGCGCGCGCTGTACGCCGCCTCGCAGGCCGGCGTGCAGATCGACCTGATCATCCGCGGCGCCTGCACTCTGCGCCCGGGCGTGCCGGGCATCTCGGACAACATCCGCGTGCGCTCGATCGTCGGCCGCTTCCTGGAGCACAGCCGCGTCTACTGGTTCGGCAACGACGGCGCACCGGAGATGTACTGCGCCAGCGCCGACTGGCTGGAGCGCAACCTGCTGCGCCGGGTCGAGACCTGCTTCCCGATCCTCGATCCGGAGCTGGCCAAGCGGGTCTACCGCGAGGTCCTGCAGAACTACCTGGACGACAACCTCAACGCCTGGGAACTGGATGCCGACGGCATCTACCACAAGCGTGCGCCCGCCCACGACGAGGCACCGCATTCTGCGCAGATGGCACTGATGCAGGGTCTGTAACCCGGTGTGTCGACCAAGGTCGACACCTACCAGGAGCGGTAGGCACCGATTTTGGTCGGGATTGGATCAGTGCCGACCAACGGTCGGCACCCACCATCAGATCGCAGAAATCTGTCGAAGGCGGGGTGGGTCCGGTGGCAGGGGTGTGAGCCGCATGGATGCGGCGACCAAGCCCCATGGACGGGTTCACGGCGTCCCCTGCCATCGGACCCGCCCCGCCATCCCACGGATAGCCCGCTGTTGCTGTTGCTGTTGCTGTTGCTGTTGCTCTGGCCTCTGCGGGTGCAGGGCGCAGCCCTGCCGCACTCCCCTCTTCCAAAATGTGAAGGTCGCGCGGTGACGAGCACACCGCCCCTTCGGCTAACATTCGTCCATGCCGCACACCACCACGACTCCGCCCGCATTGCAGGATGGCGACCTGCTGGCCGCCATCGACCTTGGCTCCAATAGTTTCCACATGGTCATCGCGCGCTACACGCTCGGCCAGCTGCGGGTGATCGACCGCCTGCGCGAGACGGTGCGCATGGCCGATGGGCTGGATGGCAAGGGTGGGCTCTCCTCCGCTGCCCGGCAGCGCGCGCTGGAATGCCTGGCCCGCTTCGGCCAGCGCATCCGCAATGTACCGCCGCACCGGGTGCGCGCACTGGCCACCAACACCGTGCGCCAGCTGCGTTCACCGCAGTCGTTCCTGGTTCCCGCCGAAACCGCGCTCGGGCACGCCATCGAAGTGGTCAGCGGCCGCGAAGAAGCGCGCCTGATCTACCTGGGCGTGGCCCATGCACAACCGCCCAAGCCCGGCCAGCGCCGGCTGGTCATCGACATCGGCGGCGGCTCCACCGAGTTCATCATCGGCATGGGCATGCAGACCCTGGAGCGCGAAAGCCTGCAGGCCGGCTGCATTGCCAGCACCCGGCGTTTCTTCCCCGGCGGCAAGCTGAGCAAGAAGCGCTGGAAGGACGCGCTGGCCGAGATCGGTCGCGAGTTCCAGCCCTTCGCCAGCAAGTACCGCGCGCTGGGCTGGCAGGAAGCGCTGGGTTCTTCGGGCACGCACAAGGCGATCAGCGAGATCTGCGCGACGATGAAGCTGAGCAAGGGCGCGATTACCGCCGAGGCCCTGCCGCAACTGCGCGACGAACTGCTGAAGGCCAAGAAGATCGACGACATCCAGTTGCCGGGACTGTCCAGCGACCGCCGCCCGATCATTGCCGGCGGCATCCTGGTGCTGGAGGCCGCCTTCCAGGCACTGGGCCTGCAGAAGCTGCTGGTCAGCAAGGCCGCGATGCGCGAAGGCATCCTCTACGACATCGTCGGCCGCGCTGGCGAGAACGACCTGCGCGATGAATCGGTGTCCGCGCTCAGCCAGCGCTACGGCATCGATACCGTGCAGGCCGACCGTGTGCAGGACACCGCGCTGTCACTGCTGGAACAGGTGCAGGAACGCTGGCGGCTCGATGCCGACGACGCGCGCATGCTCGGCTGGGCCGCGCGCCTGCACGAGCTGGGTCTGATGATCGCGCACAGCGGCTACCACGTGCATGGCAGCTACGTGCTGGAACACTCGGATATCGCCGGCTTCTCGCGGCAGGAACAGCAGATGCTGGCCGCGCTGGTGCGCAGCCATCGCCGCAGCGTGACCAAGACCGCCTTCGACGCCCTGCCCGAGCGCCTGCTGCTGACCGCTCGCCGGCTGGCCGCCCTGCTGCGCCTGGCGGTGCTGCTCAATCGTGCCCATGAGGACGATCCACTGCCGGCGTTGGAACTGACCGCCGACGACAACCGCCTGTCGTTGATCGTGCCGCAGGCCTTCATTGATGCCCGGCCACTGCTGCGCGCCGATCTGATCGGCGAGACCGACGGCATCGCCGGGCTGGGCATCCAGTTCCGGCCCTTCGTAGCCTGAGGCTCACGCTTTCCCGCGAGGGGAAAAAGGTCACACACCGTTACGGTTCGCGCATGCGCCCCCGGTTGACCTGCTGCGACGCAGCAGATCAAGTCGGCGGAGCGCATTCAGCGTTACAGCTAAGCGACTGCTTTTGTTGAGCTTTCGTGAAATCTGACGATGAAGCCTGGTACAAATCGACACGACCTCTTTACAGAGCATTAACCAACGAGACTACTATCGGGTCATCGGTCCGCTTGTGGGCGGCCGATTTCTTCGACGCCCCTTTTGGCGTCCCTGCACGACCTGAGAGAGAGAGAGCTCGTCATGACTTCACGTACCACCCCCCTGGGGCAGGCCATCCGCTACGCCCTGGCAACCACTGCGACGCTGGCCGCCCTGCCTGCGTTCGCCCAGAGTGGCAGCACCGCCGCGCCGACCACCCTGGATCGCATCGAGATCACTGGCTCGCGCATCCGCCAGGTGGACGTGGAGACCGCTCAGCCGGTCCTGGCACTGAGCCGGTTGGACATCGAGCGCCAGGGCTTCAGCTCGGTGGCCGACATCCTGCAGAACGTGACCGCCATGGGCAGCCCGGCGATCAGCCGTGCAAACGCACTGAGCTCGGGCGAAAACACCGGCGGCACCTACATCGACATGCGCAACCTGGGCGCGCAGCGCACCCTGGTGCTGGTCAACGGCAAGCGCCTGGGCATCAGTACCTCTGGCCTGCAGGACGTGTCCTCGCTGCCGGTGTCGGCGGTGGAGCGCATCGAAGTGCTGAAGGATGGCGCGTCGGCCATCTACGGTTCCGATGCGATGGCCGGCGTGGTCAACATCATCACCCGTTCCAACGTCAACGGTGTGACCGCCAACGTCTACCACGGCCAGTACAGCGAAGGTGACGGCGCGCGCGATCGCTTCGACGTGGTGGGTGGCTGGAGCAATGACCGCGTGTCGCTGACCCTGGCACTGGAACACTCCGAAGAAAAGAGCGTCTGGGCCAAGGACCGCTGGTTCAGCAAGTACGGCGTGAGCGACCGCCACCCGAACGATGCCTCCAACTGGACCACGCTGAGCCAGTGGGGCCAGGTCACCGGCCTGAAGGGCGGCCCGGGCTGCACCAACACCAAGGACGGCTGCGGCTACTCGCTCAACCGTGGTGCTGACCCGACCAACCCGGCCAACTACCACCTGACCGATGCGACCCCGTTCACCGGCGACGTCAGCAACGCCAACGAACAGATGCACGTCATGTATCCGCTCAAGCGTGATTCGGTGTACTTCGACGGTCGCTTCAAGATCACCGACCAGGTCAACCTGCGCACCGAATTCGGCTACAACAAGCGTTCGGCCGAGCGCCAGATTGCAGGCTACCCCCTGCAGTCCAGCTCGGTGTCCATCTCGGGCGACCCGACCGCCACCGGCCTGATGTCCAAGGACAGCTACTTCAATCCGTTCGGCAACCAGCACGGCTATGCCAAGCCAACCGACGTGGCCTGGAACCGCCGCACCTGGGAAATCCCGCGTGTGAGCACCAGCGAACTGAAGACCTACCGTGCGGTAGTGTCGCTGGATGGCAGCTTCGAGATCGGCCAGCGCTACTTCGACTGGGACGTGGGCTACCAGTACAACCGCAACGAGCTGACCGCTACCGCCACCGGCAACCTGCACAAGAAGCGCGTGCGTGACGCCGTGGGTCCGTCGTTCCTGGATCCGGCCACCGGCAAGGTGATGTGTGGCCGTCCGGGCGCGGTGATCAGCGGCTGCACGCCGTGGAACCCGCTGGTGCCCTACGGCAAGAACGATCCGAACGGACTGACCGGCAATGAAGAACTGATGGCCTGGCTGTTCCCGGCGGAGCACACCACCGGCCGGACCACCACCAAGAACGCGTTCGCCAACCTGTCCGGCAGCATCATGACCCTGCCGGCCGGCGACCTCGGCTTCGCTTTCGGCGTGGAAAGCCGCAAGGAAGATGGCCGCTACACCCCCGATGCCCTGGCCCAGACCGGCGCTACCACCAACCTGGCCGCAGGCCCGACCGGTGGCAGCTACAACGTGAAGGAAGCCTACCTGGAGCTCAGCGTGCCGGTGCTGGCCGACCTGCCCGGTGCGCGTGAGCTGAGCTTCAGTGCCGCCACCCGCTACTCCAAGTACAACACCTTCGGCAACACGCTCAACAGCAAGTTCGGCTTCAAGTGGAAGCCGATCGACCAGCTGCTGGTCCGTGGTACCTGGGCCGAAGGATTCCGCGCACCGACCATCAACGATCTGTACGGTGGCGGTTCGGAAACCTTCGCGCAGTTCAGCGACCCGTGCGACACCGTATTCGGCTCGGCCAAGGGCAGTGCTGAAGTCCGCGCGCGCTGCGCACGTGACATCGCCGATGCTGCCAACTTCCGCCAGCTGAAGCAGGGCAACGCCCCGGTGACCACGGCACAGGATGCAACCCCGACGCCGTTCGTGTCCGGTTCGAACCCGCTGCTGGTTCCGGAAACCTCGACCAGCAAGACGCTGGGCCTGGTGTGGAGCCCGACCTTCCTCAGCAACCTCAACGTGGCGCTGGACTGGTGGAAGATCCGCATCGACAACACCATCGTCGGTGACAGCCCGAACCAGATCCTGAAGGACTGCTACGAGCAGGGCATCGAATCGCGCTGCAGCCGCTTCACCCGCGACCCGTCCAACGGCATCGTCACCGGCCTGAAGTTCGGCAACCGCAATGCCGGTTTCGCGGAGACCGAAGGTTATGACCTGGATGTCAGCTATCGCGTCGACACCAGCTACGGCAAGCTGAGCGCAGGCTGGACCAGCACCTATGTGAGCAAGAACGTCTACCGCTCCACCAACGATGTCCGTGATGCGATCACGCCGATCAACGGCGTTGCCAACACCATCGGCACCGCCACCAGCCTTGCGTTCCGCGTGCGCTCGAACCTGGTGCTGGGCTGGGATGTGGGTGACTTCGGCGTCAGCTGGACGGCACGCTACTACTCCGGTGTGAAGGAGCGCTGCCTCAACGCCTCGCGTTATGCGGACGAATGCTCCGATCCGACCTTCCTGGCTCCGTGGCTGAAGTCGCCGACCGCGTACAACGAGCGCGGTGCGGTGACCTTCCACGACGTGCAGTTCCGCTACAACCTGCCGTGGGATGCCACCGTTTCGGTGGGCGCGAACAATGTGTTCGGCAAGGAAGCGCCGGTGATGTACAGCAAGCCGAACTCGTCGTTCTCCTACTACGGTGGCTACGACATCGGTCGTTTCATGTACATGAAGTACCAGCAGCGCTTCTGATCCATCCGCGCTGTTGAAGCTCGACGACCACGGCCCTTCGGGGCCGTGGTTTTTTTCTGCCTCCGCGCAGACTGTCGCTTTCCACATTGACCGTGATGCGTTCAATCAGGGACACGGTCCTCTGCGCTGCGTCCGCCGCGATGCCACAGGTTGGAGCAATCGATTGATTTGCTTCCGCTTTGTGCAGAAGCGTCACGGCCGTCTGCAGCGCTTTCGTCGCTTGCCCATACGTCTCCCCATCCATCTTCACTAGGTTCGAACATCCACCGCCGCGGTGGAGTTGACGCAGCCCCGCTTGGCTGTGTTCCGAAGACTTCGAAGACTGAGAGAGAGACCCATGACCATCCGTATTCCCGAGCTCGGGTTGGCGATCCGTCGTGCACTGGCGATGACGGCCACCACCGCACTGGCCGCCCCCGCATTCGCCCAGCACGCACCGGAAGCCACCACGCTGGACCGTATCGAGATCACCGGTTCGCGCATCCGCCAGGTCGACCTGGAAACCGCGCAGCCGGTGCTGACCATCAGCCGCGCCGACATCGAGCGGCAGGGCTTCAATTCCGTTGCCGACATCCTGCAGAACCTGACCGCAACCGGCAGCCCGGCCTTGAGCCGTGCCAGCCCGCTCAGTGCGGGCGAGGCCGCAGGCGGCAGCTACGTGGACATGCGCGGCCTCGGCGCACAGCGCACCCTGGTGCTGGTCAACGGCAAGCGCCTGGGCATGACCACTTCGGGTTACCAGGATATATCCAGCATTCCCGCCGCTGCCGTGGAACGCATGGAAGTGCTGAAGGACGGCGCCTCGGCCATCTACGGTTCCGACGCGATGGCCGGCGTGGTCAACATCATCACCCGGCGCAACGTCCAGGGCGTGACCGCCAACGTCTACCACGGGCAGTTCAGCGAAGGCGATGGTGCCCGCACCCAGTACGACGTGGTTGCCGGCTGGTCGAATGACCGCGCTTCGATCAGTGTCGCCGCCGAGCATGTCGAAGAAAAGGGCGTTTGGGCGAAGGACCGCGGCTTCAGCGCCTACACCTATACCGATCGTCATCCGGACGATGGCTGGACCACGGTCGGGCAGTGGGGGCGCATCGTCGGCTTCAAGGGCCCGGGCTGCAGCAGCGCCCGTGGCTGCAGCTATTCGCTCGATCGCGGCAGCCAGCCGGGCGGGCCGGACAGCTTCCACCTCAGTGACAACACGCCGTTCACCGGTGATGTCAGCAACAGCAATGAACAGATGCACGTGCAGACGCCGATCAAGCGCGATTCGCTCTTCGTCGATGCACGCATGGATCTGAACGACCAGATCCGCTTCAACACCCAGCTGGCCTACAACCGACGCACCACCACGCGCCAGATTGCCGGCTATCCGTTCCAGTCCGGTGCGGCCGGCATCACGCCGATGTCCGCCGACAGCTGGTTCAATCCGTTCGGCAGCCACCACGGCTATGAACGCCCAAGCGACGTGCACTGGAACCGCCGAACCTGGGAGATTCCACGCGTCAGCACCAGTGAACTGACCACCTGGCAGGGTGTCGCAGCGTTTGAAGGCAGCTTCCAGTTCGCCGGTCGCGACTTCGATTGGGAAGCCGGCTACCAGTACAACCGCAGCGAGCTGGAGCAGCGTGCCACCGGCGACCTGCACAAGCAGCGCGTTGCCGATTCCACCGGTCCTTCGTTCTACAACCCGGCCACCGGCAAGGTGGAATGCGGTACACCGGATGCACCGATTGCCGGCTGCAAGCCCTGGAATCCACTGGTGCCCTATGGCCAGGATGACCCGTACGGCCTGACCGGCAATGGCGAACTGCAGGACTGGCTGTTCCCCGAGGAACTCACCCGTGGCCGCAACACCACCCGCAACCTGTTCGCCAGCCTCAGTGGCGGCCTTGCCACGCTGCCCGCCGGGGAACTGGGCTTCGCCCTGGGTGTGGAGAGCCGCCGCGAGGAGGGTCGCTTCATTCCCGATGCGCTGGCCCAGACCGGCGCCACCACCAATCTGGCGGCGGGCCCCACCGGCGGTGGCTACCGTGTCGACGAGGCCTATCTGGAGCTGAGCGTGCCGGTGCTGAGCGACCTCCCTGGTGCACGCCAGCTGACCCTGGACATGGCAACGCGCTACTCGGACTACACCACCTTCGGCGGAACCCTCAACAGCAAGTTCGGCATCTCGTGGAAGCCGATCGACCAGCTGCTGGTCCGTGGCACGTGGGCACAGGGTTTCCGTGCACCGACCATCTCGAATCTGTACGGTGGCGGCTCGCAGACCTTCACCACCGGCTTCCGTGACCCCTGCGATACGGTCTATGGCGCCGCCGCCAGCAGCCCGGAGGTACGTGCACGCTGCGCCGCCGACATCGCCAACGCGGACAGCTACCGCCAGCTCGGCCAGGGCAACGAGCCGATCACCGGCAGCAGTGGACAGACGCCCCTGCCCTTCACCAACGGCTCCAATCCCGACCTGAAGCCGGAAACCTCGACCAGCCGCACGCTGGGCCTGGTCTGGAGCCCGACGTTTGCCGAAGGACTGAACATTGCGTTGGACTGGTGGAAGATCCGCATCGACAACACCATCGTCGCCGACCATCCCAACGACATCCTCCGCGACTGCTACGAACTGGGCATCGCCGAGCGCTGCGGCAGTTTCACCCGCGACCCGGAACTGGGCATCGTCAACACGCTCAACTATGGCAGCCGCAACAGCGGGTTCCGCCAGGCCGAAGGCTATGACCTGGAGATCGGCCACAAGATCGAAACGTCCTGGGGCACGCTGAGCGCCGACTGGAAGACCACCTATGTGGTCGCCGCGGAAGAACGGACCACCAACGAGGCGGATGCCCCGCCCATTCCCAGCAATGGCATCGCCAGCAACGGCGGCATCGGCTTCCGTGTGCGCTCCAACGCATCGTTGGGCTGGGAGCGTGGCAACTTCGGCCTTAACTGGGGCCTGCGCTATTTCTCCGCGGTCAAGGAGCGTTGCCTGGATGCAGCCACGTATCCGGGTGAGTGCTCGCACCCGGGCCAGCGCGCGCCGTGGTTCAGTGGCAGCCGTGACTACAACCGTCGCGGATCGGTCACCTTCCACGACGTGCAGGCGCGCTACAACCTGCCATGGGATGCGACCGTCTCGATCGGTGCCAACAATGTGTTCGGCCGCCAGGGACCGGCCATGTACAGCCAGCCGAGCGCCAACTTCTCCTACTACGGTGGCTTCGACATCGGTCGTTTCATCTACATGAAATACCAGCAGCGCTTCTGATCCACCGCGCCCCCTGCACGACCGCCACGGCCCTTCGGGGCCGTGGCTTCGTACAGGGACCTGACCACCGTCATCCCGTGGTCGCAAAGCGGTCATATCGGCTACATCGCCAGGCCCGAGCATGCCGGAAACCCGGAGGCCCGCCATGCGCTATGCCATCGTCACCGAGACCTACCCACCGGAAGTGAACGGCGTTGCCCTCACCGTGCAGGGCCTGGAGCAGGGACTGCGCAATTCCGGCCATGACATCGACCTGATCCGACCACGCCAGACCAGCGAAGCACTGGACTCGGCACCGGGCACGCTGCTGGTGCCGGGCGCCGCACTGCCGCGCTACCCCGGCCTGCGCTTTGGCCTGCCTGCACCGATCAGGCTCAACCGCCACTGGCAGCAGCAGCGTCCCGATGCGGTCTACATCGCCACCGAAGGGCCGCTGGGCTGGTCGGCGCTGCGCACCGCGCGCCGCCTTGGCATTCCGGTCGCCAGTGGTTTCCATACCCGCTTCGACGAGTACCTGCCCGACTACGGCGTGGCGTGGCTGCAGGCTGCCGCGATGCGCTGGATGCGCCGGTTCCACAACCAGGCCGATGCAACCCTGGTGCCCACCCGCGAGCTGCAGCAGTTCCTCGGTGAACAGGGCTTCGAACGCGTGCGCCTGCTGGCACGCGCGGTCGACAGCCAGCAGTTCGATCCGGGCCGGCGCGACCCGGCGCTGCGCGAGGAATGGGGCGTGGACGGCAACGGCCTGGTCGCGATCCATGTCGGCCGCATCGCTGCGGAAAAAAACCTTGGCCTGGCGGTGAAAGCCTTCCGCCGCCTGCAGCAGGTCCGGCCCAAAGCCCGCTTCGTCTGGGTGGGTGATGGTCCGGCCCGCGAAAAACTGGCACATGAAAACCCCGATTTCATTTTCTGCGGCATCCAGCGCGGCGAAGCCCTGGCACGGCATTTCGCCAGCGGTGACCTGTTCCTGTTCCCCAGCCGCAGCGAGACCTTTGGCAACGTGACCCTGGAAAGCATGGCCAGCGGCCTGGCCACCGTCGCTTTCGACTACGGTGCGGCCCGCGAATACCTGCGTGATGGCGAGAACGGTGCGGCCGTGGAAAACGATGAGCAGTTCATCGAGGCAGCGGTGCAGCTGGCCGCCGATGATGCACGGCGCCGCGAATTCGGCAGCAGCGCCGCGCGTGCGATGAAGCGCCTGCATCCACAGCAGGTGGTTGCCGAATTCGATGCCCTGCTGGCCGAGCTGGCCCAGTCGCGGAGGAGCGGCCATGCGCACCACGCCGCTTGAGCTGCTGGCTGGCCGCGAGGCGCGGCTCTGCCGCCGGGCCAACCACTACTGCCGGCGTCGCCGCGTGCGTCGCCTGTTCTCGGTCATCAGCCGGCTCGGCGATGGCGTGTTCTGGTACGTGCTGATGGGCGCGCTGGTGGCGCTGGACGGCTTCGACGGACTGCGTGCATCGGTGCACATGGCCGCCACCGGCCTGGCCGCCCTGCTGCTCTACAAAGGCCTCAAGCGGTGGACCCGGCGTCCTCGCCCGTATGCGGCCGATCTGCGCATCCGCGCCTGGGTGGCGCCGCTGGACGAGTTCAGCTTCCCCTCCGGGCACACCCTGCACGCGGTGTCGTTCACCATCGTCGCGCTGGCCTACTACCCGTGGCTGGCGCCGCTACTGGTGCCGTTCACCTTCGGCGTCGCGCTGTCGCGGGTGGTGCTGGGCCTGCACTACCCGTCCGATGTACTGGCCGCCACCGGCATTGCCATCCTGCTGGCATCGGCCAGCCTGGCCTGGTTGCCGCTGCCGGTGTAGCCCCCGGGGCCAGATCCCTTCGGTAGCGCCGGGCCATGCCCGGCGGTGGATGCCCTAGAATGCCTGCATGACCACGTTGTTCATTTCCGACCTGCACCTGGACCCCAGCCGTCCGGAGATCACCGACCTGTTCCTGCGCTTCCTGCGCGAGCAGGCGCCCGGCGCCGATGCGCTGTACATCCTCGGCGACCTGTTCGAAGCCTGGATCGGCGACGACACGCCCTCGCCTGCTGCCGATGCGGTGGCCGACGCGCTGAAGGTACTTTCCGACAGCGGCGTACCGGTGTACTTCATCCGCGGCAACCGCGACTTCCTGCTCGGCGAAGACTATGCGCGCCGTGCCGGCCTGCGCATCCTGCCCGACCCGTGCGTGATCGAGCTGTACGGCCGCCCGGTGCTGCTGCAGCACGGCGACCTGCTGTGCACGGACGACATCCCCTACCAGCAGTTCCGTGCACAGACGCGCGACCCGGTCTTCCAGGCGCAGTTCCTGTCGCAGCCGCTGGCCGCACGCATCGCCTTCGCGCAGAAGGCACGCGACGCCAGCCAGGCCCGCCAGACGGAAATGAAGCAGGATGATCGTGCGCAGTTCGAGTCGGTAACCGACGTGTCACCCGCCGAAGTCGATGCCACCTTCGTGCGCCATGGCGTGGACACCATGATCCACGGCCACACCCATCGCCCGGCGGTGCACACGCTGCAGGCCGGTGGCCGCGCCTGCAACCGCATCGTGCTGGGTGACTGGTACGAACAGGGATCGGTGCTGCGCGTGGATGCCGGCGGCTGGTCGCTGGATACGCTCGCGCGCGAATGATGGATCGCGGGGTGCCAACCAAGGTTGGCATCTACCAGGGCAGGTGAACGCACCCGGGTAGACGCCGACCTCGGTCGGCGGTTGGCCTCAGCGGAAGGCCGCGATGGTGGCCTTGGTATTGACCAGCACGCGCTGGTTGTCGGCGGTGCTGGCATTGCCCATCGGGATGCCGTTGTAGTTGATGTTCGGGTTGGACCAGTAGTTCAGGCGCGGGCAGCCGGCCGAGCAGTCATAAGCCATGATCGTGCGCCAGCGCGAACCGGAGGACGGCTCGTAGCGATAACCGTGCCCATAGGCATAGGGCGACGTGCTGGGATCACTGGCGATATCGTGCCGCGCACTCTGCAGGTGGCCGATCTCATGCGCGAAGGAGTAATAGCCGGTCGCGCAATCCCAGTACACCGCCGCGAACGCCGTCGATGCCGTCGAACCGATGCCCGAGGCCAACCCGCAGTAGCTCGTGTTGTTGATCAGCAGCACGCCGACATCGGCCGCAGTGTTGTTGCGGCTGGTGTGGATGCTGTCCATGTAGCCGTCGCTGGTGTTGCGGAAGCGGGTCAGGTCGGTGGTGAAGTTGCCGGATTCGGTGTAGCTGGTGGTTTCATAGCCGGCCAGCTGCAGGGTGATGCCCACGTTGCTGTTGACGTAGCCCTGGTTGGATTCGGCTACCGCCAGCTGCACCAGCGACTGCATGTTGCCGCCATAGGCCGTTACCGCTGCATTGGTTGCCACCACCAGCACGCGGATGGTGGCCGGGGTACCGGACGAGGCCTGCGCGATGCCGATGCGGTCATTGTTGCCCATCGGGATTTTCGGCAGCTGGTTGTAGTCGGCCGGATGGTCGGCCGGCATCCGCGACTCATCCACTTCCACCAGTACATGGCGGTTGCCCAGTGGGCGCAGGCGATACAGCTTGCCGTCCTTGCGGATCGAACCGGTGAGGGTGTTGCCCGAACGCACCAGGATCACTGAATTACCAGGATCATCCTGGCCATTCGAAGTGGCGGCAGTCAGCCGATCGGACGGCGAGCGCAACTGGCCGTACCAGATGCTGCCGCCATCGGGCAGGGCTTCCACCTTGCTGCGCACCGCCTGCACACGCTGGCCAAGCAGTTCGAACTCCAGCTGCGGCTGCGCAGTGGCAGCAGCGTCGACACGCACTTCCTGTACCGTCGCGGTGGACGGGGTGGCCAGCAGCTTGCCCAGCGCGGGCTCACTGTTTGCCGATGCGCGGCTGATGACCGTCACCGGCTCGAACAACGGTGCCGCATGCGCGGCCGCTGCCACCGACAAACCCAACACCAGGCCACCTGCCGCTTTGCCAATCGATCTGGACAACATTGCGTCGCTCCTTGAATGATGTGAACAGCGTTGATGCAGCACGCCCGGGTCTACCGGGTCTGGCCATCTGGCCTGCGCGGGTCGTGTGAATTCAATAGAAGATGGGAATGAAAATCAGGAACTGTGATCGACCGCATCTGCGTTAAGTAAGGTCAAAAGCGTCACTACACTTCGCCAATACACCGCTTTCGCGCTACCGTGACGCAGCCACGACGGGGAATGCACATGGCACCATCGCAGGACACGGACGAAGATGTCGGCTTGCTGCGGTTCGGCCTGTTCTTCGATGGCACCCGCAACAACGCACACAACCTGGCACGCGGTCGCCCACAGGTTCCGCAGCCACGCCCGGCGCAGCTGCGCGCGGATGATGATTCGACCTACCAGAGCCGGCTGACCAGCAGCTACGACAACGGCCTGACCAACATCGCGCGCCTGCAGCAGCTGTATCCGGACAGCCGCCGCGATGCGATGGCCGCGCCTTGGCTGTCGATCTATGTCGAGGGCGTGGGGACCCGCGATGAAGCCGATGACGACCTGATCGGACTGGCCTTCGGCATCGGTGCCAGTGGCGTTCGCGCGAAAGTGCAGCGCGCGCTGCAGGTGCTGCTGCCGGCGGCACTGGCCGAGCTGTCCGCGCGCTGGCAGCGACCGCTGCGTGGCGTGCAGCTGGATCTGTTCGGCTATTCGCGCGGTGCTGCCGCGGCACGTGATATCGCAAACCAGCTGCAGGCCTGGGACAGCGCGCGCTGGCGCCAGCTGCTGCAGGGCGCCGGCCTGCCCTGCACTGCGGACTTCGCCGCCGTCACGCCGGTGCTGCGCTTCATCGGACTGTTCGACACCGTGGTTGCAGTCAATGGTGGCCGCGCCGATGAACACCCGCAGCTCGCCCTGCGCAGTGGCATCGCGGCACACGTCGTGCAACTGGCCGCGCGTGACGAGCATCGCCAACACTATCCATTGACCAGCGTCGCGCCAACGTTCACCGAGATCGCCCTGCCCGGCGTGCACGCCAACATCGGCGGTGGCTACAACCAGTTGGAAGAAGGGCCCAAGCTGCTCAGCCGTCCACGCCGGCAGCAGCTGCGTCGCCCGCCGGTTTCCGACTACCAGGTCCCCCCACTGGCGTTGCTGCAGGCCACCACGGCCTACGCCGAAACGCAGGCCGACGCCGAACGCTGGCGGCAGCAGCTGGGCGTGGGTGAAAAGGAGATCTGGGTGGATGTCTGGCACCAGTGGCAGCAGCAGCGTCGCGCCGGCAGCCGCAGCGTGCTGTTGTCGCCGGTGCTGTATGTGACCGCCGCGGTGGTGCTGCGTCGGCGCATCGACTGGCGTTACCAGCTGATCGCACTGCAGGTGATGCAGCAGCAGGCCATCGATGCTGGCGTGCAATGGACCGCCAATGCCGCTGGAGTTCCCGGCTGGGAGCTGCCGTCCGCCCTGCAGCCGATCGCACGCCGACTGGTTGCCGGACAGCCGCTGACGCAGACACAGGAGGCGCTGCTGCGACGGCGTTACCTGATGCAGTCGGCGCACTGGAACTTCGATGCACTGGGCGACACCGCACTGACCTACGCCGCCGATGCCGGCGTCAGCGAACTGCCGTACCGGCCGGGTCCCGGCCTGTTCTACATCAACCGGCCAACGGTGGATGGCAAGCGCGTGGTGTTGCCAAACGCATGAAAAAAGGGACGGAGGGGATTAAGTCGTTTGTGCCACAAACGACTTAATCCCCTCCGTCCCCTTTTCTTCAACCGGCCTGTTCAATCAGGTTGGCCAACTCATCCGCATCGAACCCGGCCAGCAGGCGCGCTTCGATGTTGAATGGCCCATGCAGGTAGCCGCCGGCGTACTCCACCAGCAGTTCCTTGAAGCGCGCACGCGGCTCGACAGCGGCGCGGTCGCAGTACCAGCGATACCAGCGCGAACCGGCAGCGACGTGCGCCACTTCCTCGCGCAGGATCACTTCCAGCACATCGGCGGTTTCGCCATCGCCGACATTGCGCAGCTTCCCGATCATGCCGGGCGTTACGTCCAGGCCGCGCGCTTCCAGCACGCGCGGCACCAGCGCCATGCGTGCCAGGCCGTCATGGGCGGTCTTTTCGCACATTTCCCACAGGCCGTTGTGCGCTGGGAAATCGGCATAGTCGTGACCATGCACCTGCAGGCGTTCGCGCAGCAGCATGAAGTGCCGCGATTCGTCGTCGGCACAGCTGACCCAGTCGGCATGGAACGCCGGCGGCAGGCCACGGAAGCGGTATACCGCATCCCAGGCCAGGTCGATCGCGTTGAGTTCGATATGGGCGATGGCGTGGATGAAGGCGGCACGCCCTTCCACACCGCCCAGTCCACGCCGCGGCACTTCACGCGGATGCACCAGCACCAGCTGCGCCGGCCGGCCGGGCATGCGGATCGGCTCCGGCGGCGGTGCATCGGCCTCCACCTTCAGGCGGCCAGCACGGAACGCGGCGGCATAGGCCTGGGTCAGCGCCACCTTGCGCAGCGGGTCGGCTTCGGCCAGGCACTGCTGCGCAGCGCGCAGCAGGTCGCCACCAACGTCGGGTACATCGACCACGCCTGGACCTCAGGCGCGGCGCTTGTGCTTGGCGTCGTCCGAACGCAGCTGCTGGATGCGCTCGAAGTAGCCCGGCTCGATACCCGTCGGGTAGTGGCCGTTGAAGCAGGACGAATCGAAGTTGCGCAGCGCCGGGTTGCCCTCGCTCACCGCCGCTTCCATGTCTTCCAGGTCCTGGTAGATCAGCCAGTCGCAGCCCAGGTGGGCTTCGATCTCTTCCACGGTGCGGTTGTGCGCGACCAGCTCTTCGGCCGCCGGCATGTCGATGCCGTAGATGTTCGGGTAGCGCACCGGCGGTGCCGCGCTGGCCAGGTAGACCTTGCGCGCGCCCGCATCACGGGCCATCTGCACGATCTGCTGGCTGGTGGTGCCGCGCACGATCGAATCGTCCACCAGCAGCACCACGCGGTTGCGGAACTCCAGGTGGATCGGGTTGAGCTTGCGGCGCACCGACTTCACGCGTTCGCCCTGGCCCGGCATGATGAAGGTGCGGCCGATGTAGCGGTTCTTGATGAAGCCTTCGCGGTACTTCACCCCGAGCACGTTGGAGATCTCCAGCGCGGCATCGCGCGAGGTATCCGGGATCGGGATGATGGTGTCGATGTCGTGGTCCGGGCGCAGGCGCAGGATCTTCTCGCCCAGCTTGATGCCCATGCGCATGCGCGCCTTGTGTACCGAGACGTTGTCGATCATCGAATCCGGGCGCGCGAAGTACACGTATTCGAAGATGCACGGGGTGTGCTCGGCCGGCTCGGCGCAGATCTCCGAGAACAGCTCGCCACGCGCGGTGATCACCAGCGCTTCGCCCGGCTGCACGTCGCGCACGCGCTGGAAGCCCAGCACGTCCAGCGCGGCCGACTCGGAGGCGACGATGTACTCGTCACCTTCGGCGTGGCTGCGCTTGCCCAGTACCAGCGGCCGGATGCCATGCGGGTCGCGGAAGGCGACCAGGCCCAGGCCCAGCACCACGCTGACCACCGCATAGCCACCCTTGCAGCGGCGGTGCACGCCGGCCACCGCGCGGATGGCCGCTTCCGGGCTGAGCTGGCGCTGCTGCTCCAGTTCATAGGCGAACACGTTCAGCAGCACTTCGCTGTCCGAATCGGTGTTGACGTTGCGGCGGTCCTGCTCGAACACCTGCTGGCGCAGCGCTTCGGTGTTGATCAGGTTGCCGTTGTGGGCCAGCGCGATGCCGTACGGCGAATTGACGTAGAACGGCTGTGCCTCGTCCATGCCTTCCGAACCGGCGGTCGGGTAGCGCACATGGGCGATGCCGACGCTGCCTTCCAGGGTGGACATGGTGCGGGCATCGAACACATCGCGGACCAGGCCGGTGGCCTTCTGCACGCGCAGGCGGCTGCCGCTGGCGGTGGCGATGCCCGCCGCATCCTGGCCACGGTGCTGGAGAACGGTCAAGCCGTCATACAACTGCCCGGCGACGTTCTGGTTGCCGACGATTCCGACGATGCCACACATGGTGCGAGGTCTCCGCTGGGCTGTGCCCAGTTACAAGGAAGGTGGCCGTACCTGGCCGCGGTGGTCGCCGCGCGCGCGGTCGACGTTGGCCGGATCGCCCGGCTCGATACTGTCCGGCAGTGCAGGAGCGTCCGGGCGCACTTCGGCCGGATCGTAGGAATCGCCCTGTTCCGCTTTCGCAGGCCGCAGCCATCCGCTGCCTGCCACTACCTGGTTGAGGATGCCATTATCGCCTGCCGCGCCCGGCTTTCCCAACCCGGCGCCTGCGTTCTTGCCCAACTCCATCAATGCAGATGGGGACAGCGCGTCGGTCGGCAAGGCCTTGGGCAGCAGATCGCCCCCGGGAACCTCCCAGTGCGGCAGTTTGCGGTTCATCCAGGCCACGGTCGGGTTCAGCAACGGACGCACCGCCGAGCGCTGCCACGAGGGTTCGGCGGTCAGCGGGGTGAAGCTGCCCAGCAGCAGCAGGACCGCGGCGATCAGGCCGCCTCGCACCGCGCCCAGCACCCCGCCCAGCAGGCGGTCCAGGCTGGTCAGCATGCTGCGGTGGACCAGGGCCTTGATGACCATGCCGATCACCGCGACCACGATCATCACGCCGATGCCGACCCCCAGGTAGCCACCGACGAAGTGCTCGCCTCCGGGGGCCGCCGGCGCGGCCCACCAGTGGGCCGCGTCATTACCGAAGGCGAAGGCCGCCCACGCGGCCAGCAGCCACGACAGGGTGCCGATGACGATTCCGACGAAGCCGCGCAGCATCCCCAGCAGGGTCGAGGCGGCGATCACGATCAGCAGCACCACGTCGATCATGGCGCCCCTCTCCTTCGGCGGCGCTGGCAACGGGGCTGCGCGTGGGTCATGGGTGCGGTCGGACCATGCCGGCCACGCCGACCTTGGCGGCGACCTGCGCCTTCAGCTGCTCGGCGTCAGCGCGGTTGGCCACCGGCCCGACGCGGACGCGATGCAGGGTTCCCTTGTCCGTGCGCACCTGCTCGACGAAAGCGCTGAAACCAGCGGCACGAACCTTGTCGCGCAGGGCATTGGCATCGTTGGCCTGACCGAACGCGCCCAGCTGCACGGCAAAGCCGACGCCGCTGGCAGCCGGTGCTGCCGGTGTGGTCGGCACCGTCGCCGGCTTGCTGGCGGTGGCCTCCGGCTTCGGTTCGGGCTTCGGCGCCGGCTTCGGCGGTTCCGGCTTGGCGGCCGGCGGCGCGGTCGCCGTTGGCGTGCTCGGCGGCAGGCTTTCGCTGCGGACCGGGTTGCCGCTGGCCGAGGGCGCAACAGCTGCGGACGGGGTGCTGGCGCTCGGCGCAGCCGGTGCCGGGGTGGCCGCAACCGGGGCACTGCTGCCGGCCGCCGCGTCCAGGGTGATCACTTCGGCCTTCACATCCGCACGGATCTTCACCGCCTGCAGGCGGGCCGCTTCGGCCTGGGCACGGTCGGCGTAAGGTCCAACGCGCACGCGCCATGCCTGGCGGCCGTTGATGGTGGCCGCTTCAGCGAAGCCCGGCAGCTGCGAGCGCTTCAGGTAGGCGATCACCGCATCGGCGTCGGCCTTGCTGCCGTAGGCACCGAAGGTGACCGCATAGTTGCCGGCGGCGACTGCCGGCGAGGTGTCCACGGTCGGCGGCGTAGCCGGCGTGGCAGCCTCCTGCAGCGGCTTGGCCTGCCCGGTCTGCAGGCCGGTGGCACCACCGGCCGGGGCGACCAGAGGCAGCTCACGGGTTTCGAACTGGCCATCGGCCGGCGCATCCGGCGCGGCGATCGGCACATTGGCGACACCGCTGTCAGGTGCGGGTCCCTTGACCAGCATCGGCAGGAAAATCACGGCCAGTGCCACCAGCACGATGGCACCAATCAGACGCTGTTTCAGAGGCGTATCCACGTGAGGCAGGCAACTGTCCGGAGATTGCCGTCGATTATACGGGTGCCGGACCGGCCGGCGTCGGCGTTGGCTGAACGCGGATCAGGCGTCGCCCTGCAGCCACTGCAGGGCCGCAGCGGCGGTATGGAAGGAGCCGAACACCAGCACCCGGTCACCCCGCTCAGCCTGGGCCAGCACCTGCGCCAGGGCCTGTTCGACGCTATCGGCCAGCGGTGCCTTGGCCGCCACCGTACCGCTCAGGCGTGCCTGCAGCTGAGCGGCGCTCTGTCCACGCGGACCGTCCAGCCCGGCCAGGGTCCACTCGCCCACCACGTCCTGCAGGGCCTGCACCACACCCGCCGCGTCCTTGTCCTGCAACGCGGCGTACACCGCCAGGGTGCGGCCGGCTGACACTTCGGCCTTCAGCGCACGCGCCAGCTGGCCCGCCGCCTGTGGGTTGTGGCCCACGTCCACGCGGATCTGCACGCCGTCGCGCTCGAATGCCTGCATGCGGCCGGAGATACGCGCTGCTGCGATGCCCGCGGTCCACGCAGCACGCGGCACCGGCTTGTCCAGCGCGCGCAGGGCGGCGATGGCAGCACCGGCATTGGCCAGCTGGATCGGGCCGGCCAGCGCCGGGGTCGGCAGCTCCATGCGCAGGCCGACGTCGCGCCAGCGCCAGCGCTGGGCGTCGATCGGCTCGTAGAAGTAATCGCTGCCGCCGCGGATCGCGTTGGCACCGACCAGATAGGCACGCGCCAGCACGCTGGACGGCGGATCGGTCTCGCCCAGGATCACCGGCTTCCAGCCACGGATGATGCCGGCCTTCTCGGCGCCGATCGCTTCGCGGTCCTCGCCCAGCCACTCGGCATGGTCGATGTCCACGGTGGTGATCACCGATACATCGGCGTCGACGATGTTGACCGCATCCAGGCGGCCGCCCAAGCCCACTTCCAGCACCGCCAGGTCCAGCCCGGCGTCGGCGAACAGCTGCAAAGCAGCGAGCGTGCCGTACTCGAAATAGGTCAGCGTGGTGTCGCCGCGTGCCGCTTCGACGGCATTGAACGCAGCAACCAGCGCCGCATCGTCCACGTCCTGCCCGTCGATGCGCACGCGCTCGTTGTAGCGCAGCAGGTGCGGCGAGGTGTAGGCACCCACCTTCCAACCGGCAGCACGGCCGATGGCCTCGATGAAGGCCACGGTGGAGCCTTTGCCGTTGGTGCCACCGACCACGATGGTGCGCCCGGCCGGCGCGCCAAGACCCATCGCCGTGGCCACAGCGCGCACGCGTTCCAGGCCCATGTCGATGGTCGCCGGGTGCTGGCGTTCAATGTAATCCAGCCAATCGGCCAGGGTGGTCGGGGTGTTCGTCACGGCAGTGCTTCCAGCAGGTACAGGTGGTTCGGTGTGGCGGGTCAGAGTGCGCGGTGCTTGGCTTCGCCGAAGAACGGCGTGTGGTGGGCGCAGTCGTTCAGGCGCACCACTTCCAGGCTGTCCAGGTCGGCGCCTTCGAGCAGGTTGAGCGTGGTCGGTGCCTGGCGGAAGGTCCACAGGCGGGAAATCGGCAGGCCCAGCACCTTGCACAGGATCACGCGGTTGACCGCATCGTGCGCAACCACCAGCAGGGTGTCGTGCTCGCCGAGGCCTTCGGTGGCACGGGCCAGACCACGCCAGCTGCGTTCCAGCACCAGCCGCAGCGATTCGCCACCGGGCATCAGCACGGTATCAGGCTCCTCGCGCCAGGCCTGCAGGCGCGACGGATCCTTTTCGTTGATCTCGCTGGCGAGCAGGCCTTCCCACTCACCGTGGGCGATTTCCTGCAGCTCCGGCTCGGTCAGCAGCATGTCGGCACGCGCGGCGCCAAGCGCCAGCTGCGCGGTGCGCTGCGCGCGCGACAGCGGCGAGGCGACGGCACGGGTGATGTCCACCGAGGCCAGGCGGGCACCCAGTGCCTGGGCCTGGGCTTCACCGATCGGCGAAAGCGGAATATCGATCTGGCCCTGGTAGCGGCCTTCGGCGTTCCATGGCGTTTCGCCGTGGCGGGCAAGCAGGATGCGCATGCGTGCAAGGGGTCCTGGGGGGAGGAGGTTTCCGCGTTTCGTTCACATCCTGTGAAGTACGCGGAACAGGGATGATACCTGTTCGGCGCACCGGGCCGGGCCGGGCATGAAAAAACCCCGCGACCTGCGTCGCGGGGTTTCGGAAACTCCGGCTATCTGGTCGAGGTTGCCGGCCAGCGGCCGGCACTACCCTCGGTACAGGCAGTAGATCCACGCCATGCGTGGATGGACCGCCCGGAACCGCGAACCTTACTTGACCAGGTTCAGTTCCTTCAGCAGCTGCGGCGCCGGCGCCACTTCCTGCATGATCCACTGCATGTAGCGGCTGTCGACGGCGATCATGCGGGTCATCACCGGGTCGAACACCCAGTTGGAGCTGACCGATTCCCAGTTGCCATCGAAGGCCAGGCCGACCAGCTTGCCGTTGGCGTCCAGCACCGGCGAACCCGAGTTGCCACCGGTGATGTCCAGGTTGGACAGGAAGTTCACCGGCACCGAACCAATGCGCTTGTCTTCCAGGCCGCCGTAACGCTTGGCCTTGACTGCATCAAGCAGCGCCTTCGGCGAATCGAACGGATCCTCACCGGTTTCCTTCGCCGCCACGCCTTCCAGGGTGGTGAACGGGGTGTACTTTACGCCGTCCTTGCCATAGCCCATGACGTTGCCGAAGGTGATGCGCAGCGACAGGTTGGCGTCCGGGTAGACGAACTCACCCTGGCTCTTCTTGTAGTCGGCCACGGCCTGCAGGTACAGCGGGCGCGCGGTCAGCGATTCGCCTTCGCGGATCTTCTTCTGCTCTTCCTGCTTCAGCAGCGCCGGCATGACGGCCACGGCGTACTGGATGGCCGGATCGTTGCTGGCCTCAAACGCGGCGCGGTCGGCCTTGAACCATTTCAGGCGTGCGTCCAGGCTGCCCAGCTCGGTGCCCGACAGCTTGCCCACCAGCGACTTCACCGCAGCGGCATCGCTGCCGGCCAGCCACTTGTTCAGCACTTCGTTGTCGCGCTGTGCGGCCGGCAGGGCCACGTACTGGTCCAGCCAGTAGGCCTGCAGCTGCTGATCCATCTTCGCCACGTAGCGGCGGTCCATCTGCTTCAGGCCACCTTCGATGGTGGTCAGGTCGCGTTCCTGGTAACCGGCTTCGCGTTCGGCATCCGGTTTGCTGCGCTCGATCGACAGGCGGTACAGGGTGATCGCCGCGCCAACGGCCGAGGTGTTGTTGAACTGACCGACGAACAGGTCGCGTTCGCGGGTCGACTTGCTGGTATCCAGATGCTTGAGCAGCTGCGCGTGGGCGGCCAGGGCCGGCTTGCCGGCAGCACCCTGCTTCTTCAGCCAGGCCAGCACGGCGGCTTCTTCAGCCTGCTTCTGGCCGGCGGCGTCGATGCGCTTGAAGCCTTCCAGCTGGCCCAGGTAGTTCTTGGCCACGTTGTTCATGCTGGCGGCGGTCGCTGCGTACTTCACCTTGACGTCGGCGTCGGCCTTGCCGGCATCGGCGATCATCTTCAGCACCGCGTTGTAGTGCTTGGCGATGGACGGGTAGGTGAAGCTGGCGGTTTCGTTGAACTCACCGGCCAGTGCATAGCGGTTGGTGCGGCCGGGGTAGCCGGCCACCATCACGAAGTCGTCGGCGCCCAGCGGCTGGTCGGCGAACTTCAGGAAGTGCTTGGGCTGGTACGGCACGTTGTCGGCGGCGAAGGCGGCCGGCTTGCCGTCCTTGCCCACATAGGCGCGGTAGAACGAGAAGTCGCCGGTGTGGCGCGGCCACATCCAGTTGTCGACGTCGCCGCCGAACTTGCCGACGCTGCCCGGGGGCGCGTAGACCAGGCGCACGTCCTTGATTTCCATGTTGCGGAACAGGCGGTAGGTGTTGCCGCCGGAGAAGCTGTACAGGCGGCAGCGGAAGCCGGCATCGGCTTCACAGGCGGCGACCTGGGCCTTGTCGAAGGCGTCCAGCGCGCGGCTGCGGGCCAGCGGATCGTTGCCGGCGCCAGCAATGGCGGCCTTGGCCTGGGCGGTGACGTCGGTGATCTGGTCGAGCACGAACACGCGGGCGTTCGGGCCGGCGCTCAGTTCGTCCTTCAGGGTCGGCGCGTTGAAGCCGTCCTTGATCAGGTTCTTCTGCGCGGTCGAATTCAGCTGGATGGCGCCATAAGCGCAGTGGTGGTTGGTGACTACCAGGCCCTGCGGCGAGACGAAGCTGGCGGTGCAGCCGCCGAGGGCGACGACGGCGCCCATCGGGTCGCCGGTCAGGTTGGCCAGCTGTTCCGGGGACAGCTTGAGGCCGGCCTTCTGCAGCGGGCCGGCGATTTCCGGCAGCTGCTGCGGCACCCACATGCCTTCAGCGGCATGGGCGACCTGGGCCAGCCCAAGGCTGGCGACGATGGAGAATGCAAGCAGGTTCGAGCGCATGGAGCGGCCCCTGGTAGTGGAACCTTCGATTGTAGCCCGCCGCCCTGCCCCGGCCCGAACCCCGGAAGTCATGGGCCTGCTTCTTGCTCTGCCACGCGCACGTGGGCCGCGCACACGGAAATCGTCCAGAGGGGGCGTGGTCACCCTCCCCCGAACCAGGGAGACGCTGCTGTTCGCAGCACGTTCGAAACGCCCGCCGGCGCACGCCTTTCGTTCCGCCACTGCACCCGCAGCGCAACATGGGAAATCCGCGCGGCACCCTATAATCCGCGCTTTCCCCCTGATGAGTTCCACCCCGATGGCGCAGCAAACGATGAAGGCCCTGGTCAAGCGCGAAGCGGCCAAGGGCATCTGGCTGGAAGAAGTTCCGGTTCCGACCCCGGGCCCGAACGAGGTCCTGATCAAGCTCGAGAAGACCGCGATCTGCGGCACCGACCTGCACATCTACCTGTGGGACGAGTGGAGCCAGCGCACCATCAAGCCGGGCCTGACCATCGGCCACGAATTCGTCGGTCGCGTCGCCGCACTCGGCTCGGCCGTGACCGGCTATGAAATCGGCCAGCGCGTCTCGGCCGAAGGCCACATCGTCTGCGGCCACTGCCGCAACTGCCGTGGCGGCCGCCCGCACCTGTGCCCGAACACCGTCGGCATCGGCGTCAACGTCAACGGCGCCTTCGCCGAGTACATGGTGATGCCGGCCAGCAACCTGTGGCCGATCCCGGACCAGATTCCGTCCGAGCTGGCCGCGTTCTTCGATCCGTACGGCAACGCCGCGCACTGTGCGCTGGAGTTCAACGTGATCGGTGAAGACGTGCTGATCACCGGCGCGGGCCCGATCGGCATCATCGCCGCCGGCATCTGCAAGCACATCGGTGCGCGCAACGTGGTGGTGACCGACGTCAACGACTTCCGTCTGAAGCTGGCCGCCGACATGGGTGCCACCCGCGTCGTCAACGTGGCCAACCAGTCGCTGAAGGACGTGATGAAGGAGCTGCACATGGAGGGCTTCGACGTCGGCCTGGAAATGAGCGGCAACCCGCGCGCGTTCAACGACATGCTCGACTGCATGTACCACGGCGGCAAGATCGCCATGCTCGGCATCATGCCCAAGGGCGCCGGCTGCGACTGGGACAAGATCATCTTCAAGGGCCTGACCGTGCAGGGCATCTACGGCCGCAAGATGTACGAGACCTGGTACAAGATGACCCAGCTGGTGCTGTCCGGCTTCCCGCTCGGCAAGGTGATGACCCACCAGCTGCCGATCGACGACTTCCAGAAGGGCTTCGACCTGATGGAAGAAGGCAAGGCCGGCAAGGTCGTGCTCAGCTGGAATTGACCCTTCGGGTCAATTCCCCCGCAGGTCTCCTTATCCCCGCGCCGTCGGCGCGCCCCCTTGAACAACAAGGGGGCTCTCCCCCAGCCGGGGTAAGGCATGCTGCTGGAATTGAAAAAGGCGCCCATTGGGCGCCTTTTTCGTAAAGCGTGCCAGGCAAGCCTGGCACCTACCGTAACGCCTGCGGCGTTACTTGCCGACGGCGACGCTCAGCATCACGCGGCTGTGGGCCAGCTTGCCGGAGTTGTCGCGGCCGTTGCCGTCGGTGCCGTAGTAACCCAGGCCGACCTTGGCCATCCCGAACTGGCGCTCAACGCCGACATTCCAGTCGGTGTAATCCTTGGCGATGCCGTCTTCAAACGTGCTGCGACCGACGTTGGCATTCAGGGTGAAGTCCTTCGGCAGGCCCCAGCTGCCGCCCAGGCCGAAGTACCAGCCATCGGTGCTGCTGTTCCATACATCGTTGGTGTAGGCCACCGTCAGCTTGTAGGTGTCATCCAGCGTGGTGGTGGTGATCAGCTCGTTGTAGTTCTGGTGGCTGGACTTCAGGTAGGTGTAGCGGTTCAGCAGCACGTCGACGTTGACGCGCTCGGTGACGTCCACGCCGTAGCCGATCAGGTAGTCGACCTCGGTCTTCGGATCACCTGCACCGAAGTCCACGCCCGAACCCCACACGCCGGCATACAGGCCAACCGGGCTGGTGTAGGTGAAACCGGCCTGCAGGGTCGGATCCTCGTCGGTCTGCGACACACCACGGAACAGGTAATCGGAAACAGCGGTGACGTTCCAGCTGTACGGCGATTCGTTTTCCTGTGCGCAGGCGGCGAACGGGGCGGCCAGGGTCAGGGCAGCGGCAATGGCGAGGCAGGCACGGGCGTGCTTCATGGGCGTCTCCGAGGGTGGCGGGGGCGGGAAGGGGGAGCGGGCAACCGGCGCCAGACAGGCACGGTTCACGAATTTTTAACCCGTTTGCTATTGCGATGCAACATGTGCCACCCGTGGCGGTGCCCTGCCCGGCCCGGTCGAAGGCCGTCGTAGCCCGGTAGAATCAACGGTTTCCCCGTTCAGAGCCGTGCCCACGCCATGACCGACGCCTCCTCCGCCCTGACCCGCCACTACGCCGAGGAACTGGACGCCATCCGCGCCCAGGGCCTGTTCAAGTCCGAGCGGATCATCACCAGCCCGCAGTCGGCCGAGATCACCCTCGAGGATGGCCGCAAGGTGCTGAACTTCTGTGCCAACAACTACCTGGGCCTGGCCGACCATCCGGACCTGATCCAGGCCGCCAAGGATGCGCTGGATACCCACGGCTTCGGCATGGCCTCGGTGCGCTTCATCTGCGGCACCCAGGACCTGCACAAGCAGCTGGAGAAGCAGATTGCCGACTTCTTCGGCAAGCAGGACACCATTCTGTACGCGGCCTGTTTCGACGCCAACGGCGGCCTGTTCGAACCGCTGCTCGGTGAGAACGACGCGATCATTTCCGATGCACTGAACCACGCCTCGATCATCGACGGCGTGCGCCTGTGCAAGGCCAAGCGCTTCCGCTACGCCAACTGCGACATGGCCGACCTGGAAGCCCAGCTGCAGGCCGCCGATGCCGCCGGCTGCAAGACCAAGCTGATCACCACCGACGGCGTGTTCTCGATGGACGGCTTCATTGCGCCGCTGGACGAGATCACCGCGCTGGCGAAGAAGTACAACGCGCTGGTGCACATCGACGAATGCCACGCTACCGGCTTCCTCGGTGCCACCGGCCGCGGCTCGGCCGAAGTGAAGGGCGTGCTGGAAAAGATCGACATCATCACCGGCACCCTGGGCAAGGCCATGGGCGGCGCAATGGGCGGCTTCACCTGCGCCAGCGCCGAGGTGATCGAGCTGCTGCGCCAGCGTTCGCGGCCGTACCTGTTCTCCAACTCGCTGCCGCCGCATGTGGTGGCCGCCGGCATCAAGGCGTTCGAGATGCTGGCCGCCGCTGACGACCTGCGCGACACCCTGGTGGAGAACACCCGCTACTTCCGCGAAAAGATGGTCGCCGCCGGTTTCGACGTGAAGCCGGGCGTGCACCCGATCAGCCCGGTGATGCTGTACGACGCGCCGCTGGCGCAGAAGTTCGCCGAGCGCCTGCTCGAAGAAGGCATCTACGCGATCGGCTTCTTCTTCCCGGTGGTGCCCAAGGGCCAGGCGCGCATCCGCACCCAGATCAGCGCTGCGCACAGCCGCGAGCACCTGGACCGCGCGATCGATGCGTTCACCCGCATCGGTGTCGAGCTGGGCGTGATCAAGGGTTGATCCCCACCGGCCAAAGCGTGCCGACCAAGGTCGGCACCTACCAGGCGTGAGGGCGTGCCGACCGAGGTCGGCACCTTCCCGGCATCACTTCTTTTTCTTCTTGCCCTTCGGCTCGTCCTTGCTGGCCACCACCACCGGCTTGGCGGCAGCATCCTGGCCGTTGCCCTTGGCAACGCGGATGCCGTTGGCCTTCATCCAGGCGTCGAACTCGTCGGCGGTCATCTTCTTGTCGCCGTTGCTCATCAGGAAGCGGTAGCTGCCGCGACCATCCAGCTCCGGGGTCTTCACTTCCACCACCGGGGTCTCGGCCGGCATTTCCGCCTTGGCCACCTTCTTGTGGCCACCACAGGCGGTCAGCAGCACCATCGGCAGCAGCAGGCCTGCGCAGCGCAGGGTTTGGTTGAGGGTCGGGTGGTACATGGCAGGCTCCGTTCGGGAAATTCAGCAGCCAGACGCCCCCTACGCCTGGAACGGTGGCCGGCAACCGCCGGCCGCGGGCGATGATCAGCCCGGTGCAGCGGCCCCCAGCCGCGGCTGGTCACTGACCTCCAGCACCCGCCACTGGCCCTTGCCGAGATCGCCGAGCTGCAGCCCGCCGATCGCAACCCGGACCAGGCGCAGCACCTGCAGGTCGAAGGCCGCCAACAGGCGGCGGATGTGGCGGTTGCGGCCCTCGTCGAGGACCACCTCCAGCCACGCGGTCTTATCGCCGCTGCGCAGCACGCGCACAGCCTGGGCGACGAGGAACTCGCCCTCGTCTTCGACACCGGCGCGCAGCGCGGCCAGGGTGTCCTCATCGGGCAGACGATCCACCTGCACGTGATAGGTCTTCTGCGGGCCGGTCTCTGGATCGGTCAGGCGCGCGGCCCACTGCGGATCGTTGCTGAACAGCAACAACCCTTCACTGGCCTTGTCCAGGCGCCCGACCGGCGCGATCCACGGCAGGCCGGCACCATCGAAGCAGCGGTACACGGTGTCGCGGCCACGTTCGTCCTGCGCGGTGGTCACCACCCCACGCGGTTTGTTGAGCATCAGGTACAGGCGCTGCGGCGCGCCCATCGGCTGGCCATCGACCTCGATCGGCGGCGCCGGCTGCCCAATCGGGAATTCGGGATCCCGCACGATGCGGCCGGAGACGCGCACGCGGCCATCGGCGATCCAGCGCGCGGCCTCGCTGCGCGAACACACGCCGGCCTTGGACAGCACGCGCGCCAGACCATGACGGACACCGGCGGCTGTGGCAGCGGGAGTCGCACGCCCACGCGGTGCGTGGGAGCGGGCGGCGGGGGCGGCAGGTGGGCGGCGCGTGCGCAAGCCTCTGCTCCCCGCGGTGCTTACTTCTTGTCGACCGGCTTGGTCTCAGCCGGTGCTTCGGCCGGGGCCGGAATGGCGGCCGGAGCCGGACGCGCCTTGACCACACGCACGCCACGCGCCTTCATCCAGGCGTCGAACTCTTCGGCGGTCATGCGCTTGCCGTTCTGGCTCATGTCGAAGCGCCAGGGCGTGTTGTCGAATTCGGTCTGCGGCTTGTAGGCCGCCGGATCATTCGGCTTCACTGCAGGGGCGCTCGGAATGGCCTTGGCGATGTTCTGGCAGCCATCGATGCGCAGGCGCTGCAGCACCTGGTCCAGCGACTGCGACGGATCGTAGTTGCTGCTCAGCACGCCGGCCGGCATGCCCAGCTGGTTGCCACGGATGTAGAGCTCGTCGGCCACCGGCGCGATGGTCGTGGCCGGCAACGGCAGCGGCGAGGCGCTGGTGTTGACCGAGCAATCGACCGCAGCGTGGGCGGCGGGAACCAGGGCCAGCGCCAGGACGGCGGCCGATGCAGAGCGCAGCATGAAGGGCATCCAGAAAAGGAAGTGACGCGGCGAGTTTAGCAATGCCGCGACAGCTTTCAAGCGCCACTTTCAATGAATACGGCAACCCATTGGTTTTACGGACAAAAACCCGACGAACGGTTACCCCGGACCGGCAGGCACCGGATTCCGGGCCGCAGAAACAACAAGACCCGGCCGAAGCCGGGTCCTGCTGTGTCCTACTGGCAGAGCGTCAGAACTTAGTTCTGGACGTTCAGCTCGGTACGACGGTTCTTGGCGCGACCTTCCGGGTTGTCCGAACCATCCGGGTTGGTGTTCGGAGCAATCGGACGGCTCTCGCCGTAGCCGATCGGGCCGACCAGGCGACCGGCGTCAACGCCGTTCTTGGTCAGGTAGTTGTACACGGCGGTAGCGCGACGCTCCGACAGCTTCTGGTTGTAAGCGTCGGTACCCTTCGAGTCGGTGTGACCGGCAACTTCAACGCGCAGATCCGGGTAACGCTTCAGGATCTCGGTGGCTTCGCTCAGGATCGCCACGGCGTCCGGACGCAGGTTCGACTTGTCGAAGTCGAAGTTGACGCCCTTCAGGTCGATGGAGACCGGAACCGGGCAACCGTCCGGACCGATGGTCTGACCCGGCTGCGAGTTCGGGCACTTGTCGTCGCAGTTGTTGACGCCGTCACCGTCGTCATCCAGGTCGGCGCAGCTCGGGGCAACCGGAGCCGGAGCCGGAGCAGCCGCGACCGGAGCCGGGCCCAGCGGGATCACGACGCCGACCGAAGCCAGCACGTCACCGAACCAGTCTTCCTTCGGAGCGGCAACGCTCTGGTCGTCGAAGTCAGCGCGGTAAGCCACTTCGGCGCGGACAGCAACGCGCTTTTCGAAGGTGGTCTGCAGGCCGACGCCCAGCTTGGCGGCAACGTTGCCGTCCTTACGCTGGCGCGGACCGTTGGCATTCAGCGCCGGGTACTCTTCTTCCGACTTCTGGTAGCCCAGGCCACCGACGATGTACGGGTTCCAGCCGCGGCCTTCCTTGATGAAGTGGCGACGCAGGTCCAGCGAGACGCCGTACTGCGACCAGTTCAGGTCCTTGTTCGAATCGAAGTTCGGGTTCTGATAGTTCAGCTCACCGTCCAGCGACCAGTTCGGGCTGATGAACTTGCCCAGGCCCAGGGTCACGAACGGAGCGTCATTGGTCAGACGGTCGCTGTCCTGGAAGTTGAAGCCGGCCGAACCGGTCAGGTACCAGCGGTCATCGAACTCCTGCGCCGAAGCTGCCTGGGCAAAAGCCAGGCCGCCCAGCAGCGCGGCAGTAAGGATCTTCTTGTTCATTGAGTACAGCTCCTATTTCGGGGGTATGAAACCGGTAGAGGCATGGGCCAGCACAAGTGCGTCGATGTACGACAGCCGATTCAGCACGCCACCGCCGCGAACATTATGCTCAGGCGGGTGAAGGCCATGTTAACAGTCCCGTAACATGTGAAGTGTTGCGCCCGACCGTCCGCCGGTCCGACGTTGAAACCCTATACAGGATGATGAAAATCCGCAAGACCCTCACGCTGCAAGGGTTTGACGGGGTTTAGGCGGGGAAAACGACATATTGCGCGGCGCGCTGCATCAAACGGTTCAGCGCGCCTGCGGAAACGTGAGGAACCTTATGATGGAGCCACGAACCCAGCCGGAGCCGTGATGAAAGCCGTCGCCCTGAGTCGTGAATCCGCCACTGCCCTGTGCGATATCCACCTGCCTCCGCCGCTGCCTCCCCGGGGCCGTGACCTGCTGGTCCGGGTCGAGGCGGTTTCAGTCAACCCCGTCGATGGCAAGCAGCGCGCCAGCACGGATCCGGCCACGCTCCAGGCACCCCGCGTGCTGGGTTGGGACGCTGCCGGCGTGGTCGAGGCAATCGGCGACGAGGCGAGCCTGTTTGCCTCCGGTGACGAGGTTTATTACGCAGGCGATGTCACCCGCCCCGGCTGCAATGCGCAGTACCACTGGGTGGATGAACGCCTGGTCGCGCGCAAGCCAACCACGCTGGATTTCGCTGAAGCCGCAGCGCTGCCGCTGACCACGCTCACCGCCTGGGAGCTGCTGTTCGAGCGCATGCCGCTGCGGCTGGACGATCGCCGCCACGCCGGCCAGCACCTGCTGGTGATCGGCGGTGCGGGCGGGGTCGGCTCGATGGCAATCCAGCTGGCCCGCCATGCGGGTTTCGAGGTGATCGCCACGGCGTCGCGCGAGGCCTCGGCCGACTGGTGCCGGCAGATGGGTGCCCGGCACGTGATCGACCACCGGCAACCACTTCAGGCCCAACTGCAGGCGCTGGGCATCGACACGGTGCAGGTCGCACTCAACCTGGCCGACACCGATCACTACTGGGACGAACTGGGCCTGCTGCTGGCGCCGCAGGGACATGTGGGCCTGATCGTCGAGCCGCGTGGGCCGCTGCGCATCGGCGATCCCTACAAAGCCAAGTGCATCGGCATCCACTGGGAGTTCATGTTCGCGCGCTCGCGCTTTGCCACTGCCGACTGCATCGAGCAGCACCGCATCCTCAGCCGCACGGCCAGCATGATCGATGCCGGCCAGCTGCGCGGCACCC
The DNA here is from genome assembly GCF_047500745.2 of Stenotrophomonas sp. FR024. Classification (NCBI taxonomy): domain Bacteria; kingdom Pseudomonadati; phylum Pseudomonadota; class Gammaproteobacteria; order Lysobacterales; family Lysobacteraceae; genus Stenotrophomonas; species Stenotrophomonas sp. FR024. Next base: position 974 of record NZ_JAXAXM020000023.1, on the reverse strand, counting down.
TCAGTGAAAGCCTGGGCCCGATCAATGCGGCAAATCTGGACATCGCGCATCAGCGCCTGGCCAGCGGACGCACGGTGGGCAAGCTGGCGCTGGCAGGCTGGGGCGACTGAGCCAGGCTGGAGCGCCGCTGTAAAGCCGAGCCCATGCCCGGCCGTGCGGTCTGATCGTAGCGTCGAGCGTGCTCGACTGATTCATCAGGAGCAGTCGAGCATGCTCGACGACACTGTAGCGGCGGATTGGTCGGCATCTGTATCTATGGAAGTGACTGGATCGGAATTACGGTGGAAACAGATTCCTCTCCCCCGAGACCGTCATGCCCACCGCCCTGCCCTTGCGCCTGCTGCAACTGATCACCGGCCTGTTCCTGTACGGCTTCGGCGCCTCGCTGATGATCCGTGCGGCCATCGGCGTGGCGCCCTGGGACGTGCTGTCGCAGGGCATCGCCGCGCAGACGCCGCTGTCGTTCGGCCTGGCGACCAATGTCATCGGCGCACTGGTGTTGCTGCTGTGGTGGCCGCTGCGGCAGAAGCCGGGTGTAGGGACCGTTCTCAACGTGATGCTGATCGGCCCCTCCGCGCAGTTCGGGCTATGGCTGCTGCCGCCGGCCGTCGGCCTTGGCTGGCAGCTGGCGATGTTCTGCGCGGGCATGCTGCTGGTCGCGCTGGCCACCGGCCTGTACATCGGCGCCAGGCTTGGCCCTGGCCCGCGCGACGGCCTGATGACCGGCCTGCATGCCCGCACCGGCTGGCCGATCTGGAAAGTGCGCAGCCTGATCGAAGGCAGCGTATTGCTGCTGGGCTGGTGGCTGGGCGGCAATGTTGGGCTCGGCACCCTCGCCTTCGCCCTGCTGATCGGTCCGCTGTGTGGTGTCACGCTGGGCTGGTTCGGGATCGGTCGCACCCCGGTAGTGCCGGCCGCTGGCCGGCATCCCGATCAGCTCAGGGGGACTGCGGCTGCCGGCCAGCGGCCGGCAC
>NZ_JAXAXM020000022.1:0-62073 GCF_047500745.2 Stenotrophomonas sp. FR024 | reverse complement strand
CCACCCTGGCTCCTACATACCTCGTAGGAGCCGGGAGGAACATACAAGCTTGCTCGACTGCTCTTGCGCTTCAGTCGAGCAAGCTCGACTCTACGGGCGCTATCGGTGTGCCGAGCAAGCTCGGCACCTACAGAAAATGCCGCCTGCAAGGGCGGCATTTTCGTTCCGGCTGGGTGGCTTCCGGTAGATGCCGACCTTGGTCGGCGCCGTTCGGAGAAGCCGCGACCGGGAGCGCTATCGGCGTGCCGAGCAATCTCGGCACCTACAGAAAATGCCGCCTGCAAGGGCGGCATTTTCGTTCCGGCTGCGCCGGAACCGTAACGCTACGCGTTACTGCTTCAGGGGAATCACGCGGATTTCGACGCGGCGGTTCTTGGCGCGGCCGGCATCGGTGCTGTTGTCGGCAATCGGGTACGACTTGCCGGCGCCCAGGGTTTCGATGCGCACGCTCTGCACGCCCTGCCCGATCAGGTACTGCGCGACCGAGTCGGCACGTTCCTTCGACAGGCGGTTGTTGACCGCGTCACTGCCGATGCTGTCGGTATGGCCGACCACTTCGATCATGGTCTGGTTGTAGTCACGCAGGGTGCCTGCCACGCCATTGAGCGAGCCGTAGAACTGCGGCTTCAGGGTCGCCTTGCCGAAGTCGAAGGTGATGCCGTCCGGCAGGTTCAGCATGATGTTGTCGCCCTGGCGCTGCACATCAATGCCGGTGTTGGCAGTGCGCTCGCGCAGTGCGCGTTCCTGGCGATCCTGGTACTGGCCTACCGCGGCGCCGCTGAGCGCGCCGATACCGGCGCCGATCAGCGCATGCTGGCGGCGCTCCGTGGCGCTGTCACCGGTCAGCAGACCGGCGGCTACGCCGATGGCGGTGCCGATCAGCGCGTTGCGGCCGGTGTGGTTCTGCTGCTCGGTCGGGTTGCCGTACTGGTCACTCTGTACGTAGGAGCCGCCGGTGGCGCAGGCCGACAGGACGGCCGCACTCATCAGGGCCAGTGCGACGTTGCGGGTGGTGTTGCGGATCATGAGGTTCTCCTTGGTTTCCGGTCGGCCGGCGGCCTGCGGGCGCAAAGAGAATAAACAGCCCGATGCGATGCCGGAATGATGATCGGGCACACCGACAGGGCCGCGTTCAGCTAACTGACCGGATCGCTCAGGTCGCCCTTTACCCCGCCCCCGACTGGCGGTAAGCCGCCAATGCGGCATCGCGGCCAACCGCCAGGTCCACCAGCGGCGTGCGCGGATAGCCCGGGGCATGTGCCGCCAGCAGCAACGGATGCTGCCACGGTGCGAAGCGCGCTTTCACCGGCAGCGCCCCCAGTTCGGGCACCCAGCGGCTGATGTAGCGGGCCTGGGGGTCGAACTTCTCGGCCTGGGTGACCGGGTTGAACACGCGGAAGTAAGGCGCGGCATCGGCACCGGTCCCGGCCACCCACTGCCAGCCCATCGTGTTGTTGGCCAGGTCGGCATCGACCAGGGTGTCCCAGAACCAGCGCGCGCCATGCAGCCAGTGCGCGCGCAGGTGCTTGCACAGATAGCTGGCCACGATCATCCGCACCCGGTTGTGCATGTAACCGGTGTGCCACAGCTCGCGCAGGCCTGCATCGACGATCGGCACGCCGGTGTTGCCTCGCTGCCAGTCGTGCAGCTGCGCGGCACTCGGTGTGGCCCACGGGAAACGGTCAAAGCGCGGGTTGAGGTTGTCGGTCGGCGTCTTCGGGAAGTGATGCAACAGGTGGTAGGCGAAGTCACGCCAGCCGAGCTGGCGCAGATAGCCGTCGATGTCGGCGTCGGTACCGGCACTGCGCAGGCCTTCCAGCGCATGGGCAATGCGCCACGGTGCGATCTCGCCGAAATGCAGGTGCGGCGACATCCGCGAGGTGCCCACGCGATCTGGCAGGTCACGCTGCTCGCGGTAGCCGCGCAGCGCACCGTCCTCGAACACGGACAGCGCTTCCAGCGCACCGGCTTCACCCGGCTGCCAGTGCTCCCAGAAGCCGGTATCCCAGTCCAGCGTCGGTGCCAACTGGAGATCATCCAATGCCAGGCTGTCGACCGCGTGCGTCGCCAGTGCCTTCGGTGCAGCCTGCAGTGCGGGCAGGCGCCAGTGGCTGAGTACGTTGCGCCAGTATGGCGTGAATACCTTGTAGGGCTGGCCCTGCTGGGTGGCGATGTCCCACGGCTCGAACAGCAGGCCGCCATTGCAGCTCTGTGCGTCGATGCCCTGCTCGCGCAGCGTGCGCTTGATGGTGGCGTCGCGTGGCTGGGTGGCCGGTTCGTACTTGCGGTTCCAGTACACCGCCTCGGCGCCGGTCTGCTCGATCAGCAACTGCAGGGCCGGCAGGCTGTCACCACTGCGCAGCACCAGCGACGAACCGCGCACGCGCAGGTCGGCGTCCAACGCGGCCAGTGAACGGTGGCGCCACGCATCGGAGGCGGCACCCGGCACCCACTCACCCTCTTCGTGGGGCGCATGGATGTAGATCGGCACCACGTCGTGACCGGCATCCAGCGCGGCCTGCAGGGCCGGATTGTCCTGCAGCCGCAGATCACGGCGGAACCATACCAACGCTACCGACACAGACACCGCCTTCGTTGTTGAAGGCGGACATGATAGCCAGCGGCGGTGAAGGCCTTGCACGCAGACGCCGTCTGCTAGGCTGCTGGGCCGCTCCTCGTTGGACCCCGCCATGGATGAATTGCACGCCTCATTCGCCCGCTTCGGGCTGCTGCGGGCCCAGTACGAAGGTGACTGGCAGGGACCGTTCCCGCTCCCACCGTTGCTGGCGCGCTTCTACGCGCAGGTGGGACCGCTGGGTCATGAGATCAATGCGAAGGTGGGCAACTCCGGCATCACCATTCCGGGCCTCGATGTCTGGATACCGCCGCTGCGGCGTGTGTGGAGTCACCAAGCCGGTTATCGCTGGCATGGCATCAGCGGCGAGCCGATCGACAACTGGCCATCGAACTGGCTGGTGATCGCCGATCGCGGCGCCGATCCGTTCATCCTCGACCTGGATGACGGCCGTGTGCTGTTCAGTCACCACGGTGCGGGCCTGCTGGATGCCGGCGAGATCACTACCGATGTGCCGACCTTGATGGCGGCTCTGGCTGCTGCAGGCACGATGTACCTCGAGGCAGGCGATGACCTCTACAACGACGATGACGATGGCGGTATCCGTCCTGAACACCAGGAGGCAGCCGTACAGGCGGTGGCCCGGGTACTGGGCGACCGCCTGCAGGCCGAGTCGTTCATCGAGACGTTGCTGGACTGAATCCACGCATGGCGTGGATCTACTTTTCGAAGCGCTTCATCGCTTCGCTGATCAGTACCCGCGCCTCGGCGGCGTTGCCCCAACCGTTGAGCTGCACCGGGTTGCGACCGGCCGGCAGGTCCTTGTAGACCCGGAAGAACGCCTCGATGCGCTGGCGCTCGACCTCCGGCAGATCCGCCAGGTCGCGGATGCTGGCGTAAGTCGGGTCAACCTTGTCGGTGGGCACGCCGATGATCTTCTCGTCGTGCTCGCCGCCATCGATCATCTTCAGATAGCCGATCGGCCGGAAGCGCACGATCACGCCCGGATGCAGCGGTTCACGGGTCAGCACCAGCGCGTCCAGCGGATCGTTGTCGCCGGCCAGGGTGCGCGGCATCGAGCCGTAGTTGGCCGGATAGGCCACCGGCATCGACTGGAAGCGGTCCACATGGACCAGGCCGTCTTCCTTGATCTCGTACTTGGTGAAGCTGCCGGCCGGAATCTCCACCGCCAGATTCACCTCCTGCGGGGCCTGCTTCGGCTGGGCGACCAGGAACGGATGCAGCACGGGATCGGCGGCCGTCACCGCACTGGCCAGCAACAGCAGGGCGGCGCCGATGGCAGCGAGCGGAAGGATGCGTCGGAGCGTGGTCATTGGCATCTCGTCATTCCCAGCAGCGGTCGGCGCGACCCTTGGCGGTCTGCGCACGCGGGCAGTCGCGCGGTGCTATGCGGCCTTCGGTCAACTCCGTGCGTTGCTTTGCGCCCTTGGCATCACGGCGCAGTTCGAAGGCGTCGTAGAGGCGCCCGGTCACGGTGCGCGCTTCGTAGCGCAGGTGCTGCGGATCGATGTTCAGCACCTGGAACAGCTGGGTGTCCTCGGCTACCGGATCCATCGTCTTCCGTGCCTCGTCGGAAAGGCGGTACTGCTTCGGCCCGGCCACGGTCACCACGTACTGCGGCGTGGCGGCCTGCCCTTCACCGCGACGGCCATAGGTGTGATCGTGGCCCTGCAGCACCAGGTCGACGTTGTGGCGGCGTACCACCGGCAGCAGCACGTCACGCAGCGCAGCGTTCTCGCGGCCTTCGCGGGGTGAGTAGAACGGCTGGTGCAGCAGCACAATGGTCCACGGCTGCCGGTTGCCGGCCAGGACCTTGTCCAGCCATTGCGCCTGTGCCTTGGCGGTGCCGAGGTCGAGTGCCGAGGTGCCATCGACCACCGCCACGCGCACGCCCTGCGCATCGAACCAGTAGCTGGTCTGCTGCGCGGCGGTGGCGCCATTGCCCGGCAGCGCGAAGGTCACCGGCCAGTGCCGGCCCAGCACGCGACGCTCCTGCGGGGTATCCTCGAATTCCTCGAAGTACTCGTGGTTGCCGATCGCCGGGGCCACCAGCGTTTCCTGCGCCAGCCAGCCGGTGGCAGCAAACCACTCGCCCCATTCGCTGTCATCCATGTTGTCGCCGCCGCTGACCAGGTCACCGGCGAACAGGCTCATGCGTGCCTGCGGTGCGGCCTTCTGCGCGGCGCGCACTACACGGCTGACATGGCTGACGTTCTTGTTCTGGGTATCACCGAAGTACAGCAGGGTCAGCGGCTGGTCGGCCGCAGCCAGCGTGCGCAGCTGGTTCCAGGCGCTCCAACTGCCGTTGCCCTGCACGCGGTAGACGTACTGGGTGTCCGGCTGCAGGCCAGCGATGTCTGCACGATGATGGTGCGACAGCCCGTTCTCGGTCTGCAGTGCGCGGGTCGTTGCGCGCACCTGGCGGATGCCCTCGATGGCCGGCGAATCCCCGGCGAGAGCGATCTCGAGCAGCGGTGCCTGCACGCTGCCGTCAGTACGCCAGGCCACGGCGAAACCGTGGCTGGGATCGACCGCCGGCGAGGCGACGATGCGATCCGGCACCGGCGTCGCTGCGTAGTGGCGGCTGCCTGCTGGCACCTGGGTGTTGGGTTCGGCCGCTGCGAACGACAGCGACGGCAGTGCCAGCAGCAGGCCCAACGCCACCGTGCGCATCACGCACTGCCGGCTCATGCGCCACACTCCAGCGGCAATGCCAACTGCTTGGCGATGCTCTCCCAGTCGAACGCCACCACGCCCTGGTCGTCATGCACTGCATACAGTGCACCGTGCGGGAAGCGCGCACTGGGTTGCTGCATCATCCAGATGCCGTCGGTGTTGGCCACGGTATTGCCCTGGAACGCGCCCACCGGCTTCAGCGTGTGCCGGTCGAATAGATGGAACACGCTGCGCTGCTTGCCCTGTTCGGTGGTGATCCACCAGCCGTCCTTGCCGCAGGTGCGCAGGGTCACGCCTTCGGCCTGCGCCTTGAACACGTCGCGGCCGAATGTGGTGCCGGTGAAGCGTCCGGCCAGGGTGTAGACCTTGAACTCGCTGGCGTAGCTCTCATCCTCTTCGGCGATCAGCAGGCGATCATTCTCCGGGTCGCCCCAGATCGACTCGACCACGCGCAGCGCACCGGCTTCGCTGGTGTCACCGATGCTGGCCACCAGCTTCGCCTCGACCTTCGCACCGTCGCGGGTCACGTGGTACTGGCGCACGCGCTTGTCCAGCTCGGCCAGCGGCGGCAGGATGTCACGCCCCTGCGCATCCTCGCCGTTGTCCCAGGAGTCGGTAACGTAGACGCTGTAGCCATCGGCACGGCGGTCGACCCACAGCCCGTACGGCTTGCGCAGGTCGTCCGCAGCGAACGTCGCCAGCGGCGCGAAGTCCGGCAGGCTCAGCACCTGCACGCGGTGATTGTCGCGCTCCACGATCCACAGCAGGTCGTCGATTACCGCGATGCCGTTTGGGCGGTCGAACTGCCCCGGTGCGGAGCCGCTGCCGCCAACGTCACGCAGGTGCTGGCCGGTGCTGCCATCGTAGACCACCAGCTTGTCCGTCGCCTTTGCGGTGGCGATCAGCCACAGCGCGCCGTCCGGCGCGCGCCAGGCCGCCGGCGAGTCGATGTTGTCGGCCGGGGTCATCGGTGACAGGAAGGCTTCGGCGATGGTGGTCACCGACCGTTCGCCGTTGGCCTTCGCTGTCGTCGCGGCCGAGGCAGGGTCATTGCCGGTGGCCGGCGTGCAGCCGGCAGCCAATGCTACCGCCAGCGCGACCGCCAGGACGGTGATGCCACGCCCCATCACAGTGCCACCTTCAGGCCGAGCGCGTAGGTACGACCGTATTCTTCCATCTGCAGGGTGCGCGAGCGCGTGCCCTGGTACAGCTCAAGCGGCTTGTCCAGCAGGTTCTGTGCTTCGAAATACATGCTCACCCGCGGGGTGAACTTGTAGTCCAGCGAGAAATCGAGCTGGGTGTTCGGTGCAACGTAGATGTCGAACGCCCGGCCCTTGCCGATGCTGTCCAGGTACTCGCTGCGGTATACCGCCGCCAGGCGTGTACTCACACCGTACTTTTCATAGCCGATGTGTGCGCTGTAGACATGCTTGGAGGCGCGCGGCAGTGTGAAGTCCTCGCCTGCACGGTCCTTGATGCCGGCATCGAACTTGGTATCCAGCCAGGTGCCACTGGCACCGACCAGCAGGCCATCCAGGCCGTCCGGCAGGAAGGCCAGCTGCTGCTGCCAGTTGAATTCCGCACCGCGCACGGTGGCCTTGCGGCCATTGATCGGCTGGGTCACGTCGAAGCCGCCATAAGCGGGATCATTGGTCCGCACCATTTGCACGATGTAGCCATCGATCGACTTGTGGAACAGGCCAAGTGAAACGATACCGGTGCTGCCGATGTACTTCTCCACCGACAGGTCGATGTTCTTCGACTCGTACGGATCCAGTTCCGGATTACCCAGGCGCACTTCCTCGTCGCCGCGGCTGTAGCCCACGCGCGGCGAGATGTCACCGAAGGACGGGCGCGATACGGTCTTGTTGGCCGAGGCGCGCAGTACCCAGTCATCGGCCGCATCGTAGCGCAGGTGCAGGCCCGGCAGCACGTTGGTGTAGCTGCTGTTGGCCACCCGCGGGGTGACGGTGAAGCTGCGGCCGTTGGCGGCCACGTCCACCTGGTTGCCGACCGCCTTGAACTGGGTGTTTTCCACGCGCACACCGCCGATGATGCGCAGCGCGCCCACGTCCCAGGTGCCCATCGCATAGCTGGCGAAGATGTCTTCGCTGGCCACGTAGTCCTCTTCCAGCGATGTCATCGCGTTGCCACCGACGTCCTGCGGACGAGCGCTGTACTGTCCGCCATTGGCCGCCCAGAAGGCACGCATCGCGGCCGAATCCATGCCGTCACCCAGGTTGCCGTGGCGGTGCTCCGGCGAGGAGGTGCTCCAGCTCGACAGCGCCACCTTCGGGCCGACACGCAGTTCGCGCTCGTCCACATTCACGTCGCGGTCGCGCCAGCGACCCAGCAGGCCGAACTTGATGCTGCTGCTGTCACCGTCGAAGCGCACGTTGACCTGCGCGCTGTGCTCCTTGTCGTTCACCTGCTTGGGCGAGAGCACGAAGCGGTCGAACGCGTAGTTGCTGTTGTCCAGCCACTGCGGGTTGTCGAAACTGTAGCTGGGCAGGCGGCTGCTTTGGTCCAGGGTGCCGTTGAAGGCCTTGCCGTTGAGCTTGAAGCGCGCCTCCATCTCGTCGTTCACGCGCTCTTCGGTACGGGTGTAGCCGATCCGGTAATCGACCACGGCGTTGGTCAGCTTGTTCTCGCCACCGAGACTGGCCGCGAAGGTGTTCTCCTTCTTGGTGCGGTAGCGCATGCGCTTGTCGATGGAATCTTTCGGCATGCCATCCAGGCGGTACTGGTCGGTGCCGGTCTTGACCATCTTCGCGTCGTCGAAGTTGAAGATCACGCGCTGGCGGGTCTCCGCATCGTCGAACTGGCTGTACAGCGTGCGCAGGTAGTACTTGCTGTCTTCATTCGGGCGCCAGTCGAGGTTGAGGCTGGCACCGATGCGCTTGCGCTCGATCTCGTACTTGCGGTGCTGCAGGTTGATCGCGGTGACATCGCCGGGGACGGCATCGTCCTTGCCGTCATACTCCACTTCGGTGTTGTCCGACTCGAACCTGCGCTTCTGGTAGTTCACGCCCAGCGCCACACCGAAGGTGTCGTTGAACACCTCGCTGTAGTTGAAGGCGGCCTTGGGGCTGGTCTCGCCGGACAACTGCTGGTGGCTGCCTTCGATCTTGCCACGCAGGCTGCGACCGTCACGGTCGAAGGCCGAGGCCGATTCCACCAGCACGGCGCCGCCGATGGCATCACCGGGCATGTCCGGGGTCGGCGACTTGACCACGCGCAGGCGCTCGGTGGAGTCGGACGGGATCACGTCCAGCGGTGCGGCGCGGCTGGAATCCTCCGGCGTACCGATGGCGATGCCATCCACGCTGACGCTGTTGAGGTTGGCGTCCAGACCGCGGATGACCACGAAGCGCCCCTCGCCCTGGTCGCGGGTCACGCTGATGCCCGGCAGGCGCTGCAGCGACTCGGCCACGTTCTTGTCCGGGTACTGACCCAGGGCATCGGAGGACACCGCATCCTCGATGGCGTCGCTGCTGCGCTTGAGGTCGACCGCGCGGATCTGCGATTCGAGCTGGGCGCGCACTTCGATGCGGTCCAGGTCGACCGCATCAGCGGCCACGGCGCCGGTGGCGGCTACCGCCTGCTGCCCGGCCGCCTGCAGCGGGGCTGCGGCCCCCATCGCCAGGGTCAGCGTGATGGCAACGGCCAACGGAGTCTTGATATGCACTGGGAATCCCCATTCCTGTTAAGAATGGGTCTGCACGGTATGTCCGCAAGGTTGCATGGCCGTGACATGCGCCTGCACATTTCGAGTAACGCCGCTCCGGGCCAGGTTTGGGTTCGGCCCGCCGATCCGGCAAAATGGCGCCCTCTCTCCTTTTCCCCTTCCCGACCATGAAGATCGTCGAAGTGCGCCACCCGCTGGTGCAGCACAAGATTGGCCTGATGCGCAACGCTGCGCTCAGCACCAAGGATTTCCGCGAACTGGCCAACGAGCTGGGTACGCTGCTGGCCTACGAGGCCACCGCCGACCTGGACACCGAGCCGCACACCCTGCCCGGCTGGGCCGGCCCGGTCACCGTGCAGCGCATTGCGGGCGCCAAGATCACCGTGGTGCCGATCCTGCGCGCCGGCCTGGGCATGCTCAGCGGCGTGCTGTCGCTGATCCCGGCGGCCCGCGTCAGCGTGGTCGGCCTGCAGCGCGATGAGGAAACCCTGCAGCCGGTGCCCTACTTCGAGCGCCTGACCGGGCGCCTGGAAGAGCGCGACGCGCTGATCCTGGACCCTATGCTGGCCACCGGCGGCACCCTGATCGCCACCATCGACATGCTCAAGCGTGCCGGCGCCCGCCGCATCAAGGGCATCTTCCTGGTCGCCGCGCCGGAAGGCATCGAGGCGGTCAAGGCCGTGCACCCGGACGTGGAGATCTACACCGCGGCCATCGATGCCCAGCTCAACGACAAGGGCTACATCCTGCCGGGCCTGGGCGATGCCGGTGACCGCATCTTCGGTACCCGCGTCGGCTGATCCGAAGAACCGGGGTCAGAGCCCTTTCGCCGCGAAAGGGGTCTGACCCCAACAGCGCAGGCCATCGCGGCCGCGTTGCGATTCTTCACGTGCTCTTGGCGCCGGGAAGCGAATGCTCCGCGCACCCGCCACCCTTGGAGCTCCCGATGAAAGCCTCTTTTCTGCTGGCCGCCGTCCTGCTGGTCGGCCTGCCCCTGGCGGCCAATGCCACCACTCCGCAGCAGCAGCGCATGGCCGAATGCTCGGCCAAGAACAAGGGGCTGAAGGGCGATGCCTACAAGACTGCACAGAGTTCCTGCCTCAGCGGCCACGCCGCCGACGCCAAGCCGGTCAATACGCAGCAGGAACGCATGCGCAAGTGCAACGCTGACGCGGGCGCCAAAAAGCTGGCCGGTGATGCGCGCAAGACCTTCATGAGCAGCTGCCTGAAGGTGTCGTAATGGTCGCATCCGGATAAAACGCCATCCACGCATGGCGTGGATCCACGGACATCAGTAAAAGGCCGGGCATTGCCCGGCCATGCCATTACCCCAGGGCGCGTGCCTTCAGCTCACCCTGCTCGTGCAGGGTCACGAAACGCCCCTTGTCATCCCTGCCAAGCTGCGCCAATGCCACCTGCGGATCGTGGGTGAAGAACAGCCGCACGTTGCGCGCCAGCTTGTCTTCCAGGAACTGCCGCTTCTCGTCGATCAGCAGCTCGGCATTGCGGTCGTAGCCCATGGTGATCGGCACGTGTACCCATGAGCGGCCCGGGATCAGGTCGGCACAGAACACCACGCCACCATGCGCACTTTCGCCTGGATGCGCGTGACCGACGATCTCGGCCAGCATCAGCCCCGGTGTATGCCCGTCGCTGTAACTGAAGCGCACGCTGCGGCCGAGCGCCTTCGAGTACTCCCCGTCCACCACTTCCAGCCGGCCACTGGCCTGCAGCAGGCCCGGCAGTTCCGGAATGAAGCTGGCGCGATCGCGCGGGTGTGGCTGCACGGCGCGCTGCCAATGCTGCGCACCGACCACATAGGTTGCGTTGGGGAACAGCAGCTCGGGCTCACGCCCTTCGCTCCATGCCGCCAGCAGGCCACCGGCATGATCGAAGTGCAGGTGGCTGAGTACCACCACGTCGATATCCTCGTGCTCGAAGCCGGCTTCGCGCAGCGAATCGATCAGCACGTGCTGGCTTTCCTGCACACCGTAGCGTTCGCGCATGCGCGGATCGAAGAACGCCCCGATACCGGTTTCAAACAGCACCGTCTTGCCTTCCAGCGGGCTGGCAAGCAGCGCACGGCAGGCCAGCTCGATGCGATTGAGCTCGTCCGGTGCCGCCCATTTTTCCCACAACGCGCGCGGCGCGTTGCCGAACATCGCGCCGCCATCAAGGCGCTGCGAGTTTCCACGAATAGACCAGAGTTTCATGTGTCGATTATCGGCGCCGGCTCGTTAAATAATCGCTAGAAGGGAAACAGAAAACCCCGCCGGCAAAGGCGGGGTTTCGATAATCAGCCGGATTGCCGGCCAGCAGCCGGCACCACCGGATCAGTGTGCCGGCACCACCTGGGCACTGCCGACCGGGTTGCGCGGGTCACTGCCACCGAACAGCTTGTTGGCCCTGCGGTCCCATTCCACGGTCTGCAGGTTGCCCCACACGTGGCTGGAACCGCGGCCACCCGCGGCGACATTGCCCGGCAGGTCGATCTTGTGGCCCATCGCCTGCAGCTGCTTCACCGTCGCCGCGTCGAACGCATCGTCCTCGGCTTCGATCAGGTCCGGCAGCCACTGGTGGTGGTAGCGCGGCAGTGCGGCAACCTGCTGCGCATCCAGGCCGTCGTCGTAGCCGAGGATGCCCAGCAGCACCATGGTGATGATGCGGCTGCCACCCGGGGTGCCCAGCACCACCACCTTGTCGGCGTTCTCCATGAAGGTCGGCGTCATCGAGCTGAGCATGCGCTTGCCCGGCTTCGGCGCATTGGCTTCATAGCCCATCACGCCGAACGCATTGGGCGTGCCCGGCTTCAGCGCGAAGTCGTCCATCTCGTTGTTCAGCAGCACGCCGGTGCCCTTGGGAATCAGCCCCGAGCCGTACAGCAGGTTGACGGTCTGGGTGGCGCCGACGCGGTTGCCGTCGCGGTCGATGATCGAGAAGTGCGTGGTCTCGTCGTCTTCCAGCGGCGTCGGGTTGCCTGACAGCAGGTCGCTGGGCGTGGCCTTCTCCGGATGGATGGTCGCCCGCAGGCCCTGTGCATAGTCCTTGCTGGTCAGCACCTTCTGCGGGATCTGCACGAAGTCCGGATCGCCGAGGAAGAAGGTGCGGTCACGGTAGGCGCGACGCATCGACTCCACCACCAGGTGGGTGCGGTGCGCCGGGTCCATCTTCTTGATATCCCAGCCTTCCAGGATCTGCAGCATGCTGGCCAGCGCGATGCCACCGGACGACGGCGGCGGCGCGGTGGTGATCTTCCAGCCGTTGTAGTTGAACACGATCGGCTCGCGCTGCTTCACGCGGTAACCGGCCAGCTCTTCAGCGGTCCACTTGCCGCCGGCCTGCTTCACGCCGGCCAACAACAGCGTTCCGGTCTGGCCCTTGTAGAAGCCATCGAAGCCACCTGTGGCCAGGCGCTCCAGCGTCTGTGCCAGCTCCGGCTGCTTGAACAGGTCACCGCTGGCGATCGGCTTGCCGTTGCGCAGGTAGACCTCGCGCGTTCCGGGATAGCGCTCCATCACTTCACGGCGCGAGGCATAGCCCTTGGCCATGCGGTCGTACACCGGGAAGCCTTCGCGCGCGATGCGGATGGCCGGCTGCAGCGAGGTCGCCAATGGCAGCTTGCCGTGCTTGGCCGACAGCTCGACCAGCGCTGCGGGCAGGCCCGGGATACCGGCCGACCAGGCGCCATTGACCGAGCGGTCACGGTCGAGGTTGCCCTGCTTGTCGAGGAACGCCTGCGGGGTCGCAGCGGCCGGCGCGGTCTCGCGCGCATCCAGCATCACATCCTTGCCGGTGGCCGCATCGTGCAGCAGGAAGAAGCCACCACCGCCCAGGCCGGAACTGATCGGCTCGACCACCGCCAGCGTGGACGATACCGCCACCGCGGCATCGAAGGCGTTGCCGCCCTGCGCCAGGATGTCGATGCCCGCCTGGGTGGCCAGCGCATGGCCGCTGGCAATGGCCGCGCCATCGGGGCGCTCGGCACGGGCCGGGCTGTCGGCCCAGGCAATCGGGCTCAGCAGCAGGCCGAGCAGCAACAGGGGGCGGACGATCAGCGTCTTCATTCGGATGGGGGCTCCGCGTAGAGTTCGGGGTGATCGTGCTGCAGCTGGCGCAGCTTGGCCAGCAGCTGGTCTTCCGTTTCCACGATCTCCGGGTCCGGGTCGATGCACTCGACCGGGCAGACGACCACGCACTGTGGCTCGTCGAAATGACCCACGCATTCGGTGCAGCGCGCAGGGTCGATCACGTAGATGGTTTCACCCATCGCAATGGCCTGGTTCGGGCAGGCCGGCTCGCATACGTCGCAGTTGACGCAGAGCTCGTTGATTTTCAGCGACACGGCGATACTCCTCGCCCGCGCCCTGGGACAAAGGACCGGCCAGCGCGGGCGCGCGGGCCGGTCAGGTCATCAGCGGCGCCCTTGCAGGACGCCGCCCGGGCCATGCCGGAGCATGGCCGCCATGGCTCGGTATTACTTGGCTTCGACGAAAATGTACTCGGCACCGGTCGGCTGGATCGCAGCCTGTACGCGGGCGTTGTCGGCCGACTGGCCGATGAAGACGACGCGCACGCCCTTCATCGAATCCGGCGACACGTCCTTGAACACGGCCTGGATCATGTCAGCCATCTTGCCCGAGGCCGACGAACCGAAGGCCAGCATGTTGCCCGGCTGCACGCCACGGGCCACGGCCTGGGTCGCGCTCTCGGTCTGGCGCTCGTACTTGGCCTGGAAGTCCGGGTCCGATTCCGGCGAGAGGTAGTACAGGAACGGGCTGTTGGTGATGTTGCCCATGTTCTGGATCGCCACTTCCTGCAGGTACTTCTTCCAGCCTGCATCGTCGTCCTTGGACGGAGCGACCAGGGCCTGCTTGGCCTCGTCGACCGGAGCGGCCTCTTCCTTCTTGCAGGCGGTGAAGGCCAGGGCCAACGAAGCGATCAGCATCGCGCGCATGGTGGTGTTCATGGGTTTCCTCCCGGAATGGTGCGTGGTGTTGTACGTAATGGGGTGCGGGTACAGCGGGGCTTACGACTGTGCCGCCTTCGCTTCGCGGACCTTGCGCAGGGCTTCGAGCACCGCGGCCGGCACGAAGCCGGACACGTCGCCGCCCAGGCGCGCGATCTCGCGGACCAGCGAGGACGAAATGAAGCTGTGCTGCTCGGCCGGGGTCAGGAACAGGGTCTCGACCTCGGGGATCAGGTGCCGGTTCATGCTGGCCATCTGGAACTCGTACTCGAAGTCGGACACCGCGCGCAGGCCGCGCAGCAGCACCCCGCCCTGGACCGAACGTACGAAATGCGCCAGCAGGGTATCGAAGCCGATGACCTCGACGTTGCTGTGGTGGGCCAGCGCGCCACGCGCCAGCTGCACGCGCTGCTCCAGCGGCAGCGCCGGGCCCTTGGACGGGCTCTGCGCCACGCCGACCACGACCTTTTCGAACAGCGGCGCGGCCCGGCTCACCAGGTCGATATGGCCGTTGGTGATGGGGTCGAACGTGCCGGGGTAGACGGCAATGCGGCGGTTGGCCACGGTCATGGGCGGATGCAGATGTTCAGATGAGGTCAAAGTGTAGCAGTGGCGCGGCGGTACAGGGCAAAGCGCACCTCGCGGGTGCCACCCTCGCGGTGCAGCAGCCAGTCCGGTGGCAGCACCGGCACGTGGCCGGCCGGCGATTCCAGGTACAGCCAGGCATCGGCGGCCAGGTGCCGCGGCAGCTGGGCCAGCACGTCCTGCCACAGGCCGTCGGCGAACGGCGGGTCGATGAAGACCAGATCGGCCTGCTGCGCCGGCGCGCCCTGCAGCCAGCGCAGGGCATCAGCCTGCACGACGCTGATCTGGTCGGAGGCCTGCAGCCTGGCCACGGCAGCGGTCAGATTGCGTCCCAGCTGCGCGTCGCGTTCGACCAGGGTGGCGTGTGCGGCACCGCGCGAGACCGCCTCCAGGCCCAGTGCGCCACTGCCGGCGAACAGGTCCAGCACGCGGGCCCCACCGAGCCTGGGCATCAGCCAGTTGAACAGGGTTTCGCGCACACGGTCGCTGCTGGGGCGGAGCCCCGGCAGGATCGGCACCGGCAGGCGGGTATTGCGCCAGCGCCCGCCGATGATGCGGACCTGGCCTTCATTGCCGCCACGGCCGCTCATCGGCTCCCCCGGCGGGAGGTATTCGAGAATTTCAGCATGAGCGGGATTGTAGTTCGGCCGGGCGGCGCCCGGCACCCGCAGAGGCCGAAGCAACAGCCGAAGCAACTTCAAAGGCTGGTTTCCTGCGGGATGGCGGGGTGGGTCCGGCTGCGGGGGACGCCGTGAATCCGTCCATGGAGGCTCGGTCGCGCCATCCATGGCGCTCACGCCCCCACAACCGGACCCACCCCGCCTTCGACAGTTTCCTGCGATCTGTCGAAAGGGCTTTCTGCTCTGGTGGGTGCCGACCGTTGGTCGGCACTGGGTTGGATATCGATGTCTTATGGAAAAATCGTGTCGACCAAGGTCGACACCTACCAACAGCCGCCGTTGCCAGTAGATCCACGCCATGCGTGGATGAATTCATTCGATATCTGACAGATGTGCCGACCAACGGTCGGCCCCCACCAACAGCCGCGTGAACCTGTCAGAGGCGGGGCACTGTGGGTTCGCGGGGTGTGAGCCGCATGGATGCGGCGACCAAGGCTACATGGACGTACTTGCGCCGCCCCCGCGAACCCACAGTGCCCCGCCATCCCACGGGATGCCGCTCTGGCCCTGGCTTTGGCAGTTGCAGTTGCACTGAGCGGGTGCCGGGCGCAGCCCGGCCGACCAACCCCTTGATTTCGGGACAATCAGCCATACCCCTTGGCGAGGCCGCACGCGCTGGCGCGGCATTGCACACGGAGCCTTATCGATGACCGAGACCACCCAGACCGAAACCCTTGGCTTCCAGACCGAAGTCAAGCAGCTGCTGCAACTGATGATCCACTCGCTGTACTCCAACAAGGAGATCTTCCTCCGCGAGCTGGTCTCCAACGCCGCCGACGCCGCCGACAAGCTGCGTTTCGAGGCCCTGACCCAGCCGGCCCTGCTGGAAGGCGACAGCGAACTGCGCGTGCGCGTCAGCTTCGACCCCACCGCCCACACCATCACCATCGAAGACAACGGCATCGGCATGAGCCGCGCCGAAGCCATCGCCCACCTCGGCACGATTGCAAAGTCCGGCACCGGCGATTTCCTGCGCCAGCTGTCCGGCGACCAGAAGAAGGATTCGCAGCTGATCGGCCAGTTCGGCGTCGGCTTCTACAGTGCCTTCATCGTCGCCGACGAAGTGGAAGTGACCTCGCGCCGCGCTGGCCTGGCTGCAGGCGAAGGCGTGCGCTGGACCTCGCGCGGCGAAGGCGATTTCGAAGTCGCCACGGTCGACAAGGCCGAGCGCGGCACCCGCATCGTGCTGCACCTGAAGGAAGGCGAGCACGACTTCGCCGATGGCTGGCGCCTGCGCAGCATTCTCAAGAAGTATTCGGACCACATCGGCCTGCCGATCCAGATGCCCAAGGAGGGCGAAGACGGCGCTGCCGGCGAGTGGGAGACCGTCAACCGCGCCAGCGCGCTGTGGACCCGCCCGCGCACTGAGATCAGCGACGCCGAGTACACCGAGTTCTACAAGCACGTGGCACACGACCACAGCGATCCGCTGGCGTGGAGCCACAACAAGGTCGAAGGCAAGCTCGAGTACACCTCGCTGCTGTATGTGCCCGGCCGCGCACCGTTCGACCTGTATCACCGCGATGCACCCAAGGGCCTGAAGCTGTACGTGCAGCGCGTGTTCGTGATGGACCAGGCCGAGCAGTTCCTGCCGCTGTACCTGCGCTTCATCAAGGGCGTGGTCGATTCCAACGACCTGTCGCTGAACGTCTCGCGCGAGATCCTGCAGTCCGGTCCGGTCATCGATTCGATGAAGGCCGCGCTGACCAAGCGCTCGCTGGACATGCTGGAAAAGCTGGCCGCCGACAAGCCGGAGCAGTACGCCACGTTCTGGAAGGAATTCGGCCAGGTGCTGAAGGAAGGCCCGGCCGAGGACTACAACAACCGCGAGAAGGTGGCCGGCCTGCTGCGCTTCGCTTCCACCCGTGGCGACGGCGATGCGCAGAGCGTGTCGCTGGCCGATTACCTCGACCGCATGACCGAAGGCCAGGACAAGATCTATTACCTGACCGGCGAGAGCTACAGCCAGGTGCGCAACAGCCCGCACCTGGAAGTGTTCCGCAAGAAGGGCGTGGAAGTGCTGCTGCTGACCGACCGCATCGACGAGTGGCTGATGGGCTACCTGACCGATTTCGACGGCAAGGGCTTCGTCGACATCGCCCGTGGTGACCTCGACCTGGGCGCGCTGGAAACCGAAGCGGACAAGCAGGAACAGGAAGCGGCGGCCAAGGACAAGCAGGGCCTGGTCGAGCGCCTGAAGACGGTGCTGGGCGATGACGTGGCCGAAGTACGCGTCTCGCACCGCCTGACCGATTCGCCGGCGGTGCTGGCCATCGGCGAGCAGGACCTGGGCCTGCAGATGCGCCAGATCCTGGAGGCCAGCGGGCAGAAGGTGCCGGACAGCAAGCCGGTGCTGGAGATCAATCCGGGCCACCCGCTGATTGCCAAGCTCGATGCCGAAGCCGATGGCGCGCGCTTTGACGACCTCGGTCGGGTGCTGTTCGACCAGGCTGCGCTGGCCGCCGGCGACAGCCTGAAGGACCCGGGTGCCTACGTGGCGCGCCTGAACAAGCTGCTGCTGGAGCTGTCGGTCTGATCGAGGCGGTGGTCGCCGGGCGTGGCCCGGCGCTACCGGGTGCTGGTGGATGCCAACCTTGGTTGGCATTCCTGCTCTGGTAGGTGCCAACCTTGGTTGGCACTGTTGCCCTGGTAGAGGCCAACCTCGGTTGGCGCCCCAAAAGCGTGCCAACCAAGGTTGGCACCTACCAGGGCGGGTCGAGCGTGCCAACCAAGGTTGGCACCTACCAGGGCGGGTCGAGCGTGCCGACCAAGGTTGGCACCTACCAGGCTGGGCCGAAGCGTGCCGACCAAGGTTGGCACCCACCAGGGGCGGCGGTTGGCACCTGCCAAAACGGTGTTGCTCAGGCGTCCCGATCCAGCAGTGAGCCCAGCATCTGGTCCTGGCGACGGATCACCGTGGCATTGGCGGCGAAGGCCACGACCTCGGCTTTCGCGGCCAGCAGATCACCCAGCGGCGCGCCGGCATCGGCGCCGATGGACGCCACCGAAGCCTGCACCCCACCCTGCTCGGTGGTATTGCGCTGCAACTGCAGGTGCTGGGCATCCGGGGTCGCCAGGTTGGCCACGTTGTGCGCGGCCACCTGCACGCCCTGCTGGGCCGCACGCATCCCGCTGAGGGCGATTCCCATCACGTTGTCCATGGCGGTCTCCGGGCCGCCCTGCGCAGCCCTCCGGACCGGTTAACGGCCGACGGGCCGCGACCTTGAGTCCACATCGGCCCGACAGGCCCGAGTGGTAGCATATCCCTCTGATTTCAGCGCCTTTTGCCAATGCTCAGTTTTTTCCGCCGCAAGAAGCCCCAGGATGCCCCCGTAACGGAGGCACCCAAGACCCAGCACTACTCGGCTGAAGAGCTGGCGGCGGCATTCCCGTCGGCCGCGCCGGTCGAGGACAAGGAGCCGGCGCCGGTAGCAGTACCGGCCGAGCCTGTACCGGTCGAGCCGCCCCCAGCAACCGCCGTTCCGGTCGCTGTCGAGCCCACCCCGGTTATTCCGGCCCCAGCCGCACCGGTTCCGGCAGCTCCTGCGCCGACGGCTCAGATCGACGTCGCCCCTATCGCGACTCCGGCCATCGAACCGGCCCCCGTACCGCTGCCTGAGCCCACCCCGGCACCGACACCGGCACCGGTCACCGACGACCTGCCTGCCGCCGCCTCGATCGACGCCGTTCCGGCGCCGGCTGGCAAGCCCGGCTGGCGCGAGCGCCTGCGCAACAGCGTCATCGCGCGCAGCTTTGGTGGCCTGTTCTCGCGCAACCCCAAGCTTGACGACGACCTGCTGGACGAGCTGGAAACCGCACTGATCACCGCCGACGTCGGTGTCGGTGCCACCACCGACCTGGTCGAGGGCCTGCGCAAGCGCATGAAGTCGCGCGAGTTCGCCGACGCCAATGCGCTGCTGGCCGCGCTGCGCGCGGAGCTGATCGCGATCCTGCAGCCGGTGGCCAAGCCGCTGGTGATCGACCGCAACGCCAAGCCCTTCGTGGTGCTCACCGTCGGCGTCAACGGCGTTGGCAAGACCACCACCATCGGCAAGCTGGCCAAGCGCTTCAAGGACGATGGCCACAGCCTGATGCTGGCCGCCGGTGACACTTTCCGCGCCGCCGCCGTGGCCCAGCTGCAGGCCTGGGGCGAGCGCAACGGCGTGGCCGTGGTCGCGCAGGGGCAGAACGCCGATGCCGCTTCGGTGGCATTCGACGCGCTGCAGGCCGGCAAGGCCCGTGGCACCTCGGTGCTGATCGCCGACACCGCCGGCCGCCTGCATACCCAGTCCGGCCTGATGAACGAGCTGGGCAAGATCCGCCGCGTGCTCGGCAAGATCGACCCCACCGCCCCGCACGAAGTGCTGATGGTGATCGACGGCACCACTGGCCAGAACGCGCTGTCGCAGCTGCGCCAGTTCAATGCCGCAGTGAACGTGACCGGCCTGGTGGTGACCAAGCTGGACGGCACCGCCAAGGGCGGCGTGGTGTTCGCGCTGGCCCGCGAGTTCGGCATTCCGATCCGTTTCGCCGGCATCGGCGAGCGCCCGGAAGACCTGCGCGTGTTCGACCCGGAAGCCTTCGTCGACGCCCTGCTGCCCGAAGCGCTGGGCGCCTGATACACCGTGCAGCCACGCATGGCGTGGCTCTACTGCAATCCAGTAGAGCCACCCCACGGGTGGCTGCCTCTCTGGAACACCGATGCCCCGCCAGCCGCACGCCAGCGCCGGAACCACGCAGACTGACGACTTCGTCGCCCACCTGCTGCATTGGTTCGACGACCACGGCCGCCACGACCTGCCCTGGCAGCACCCACGCAGTCCCTACCGGGTCTGGCTGTCGGAAATCATGCTGCAGCAGACACAGGTGAGTACGGTCATCCCGTATTTCCAGCGGTTCCTGCAGCACTTCCCGACCCTGCCCGACCTCGCCGCCGCCAGCAACGACGCGGTGATGGCGCAGTGGGCCGGGCTCGGCTACTACGCCCGCGCACGCAACCTGCATGCCGCTGCGAAGCGCTGCGTGGAACTGCACGACGGCGACCTGCCGCGTGATTTCGATGCATTGCATGCCCTGCCCGGCATCGGCCGCAGCACCGCCGGTGCGATCCTCAGCCAGGCCTGGAACGACCCGTTCGCGATCCTCGATGGCAACGTCAAGCGGGTGCTCAGCCGTTACCACGGCATCGATGGCTTCCCCGGGCTGCCGGCCATCGAGAAGCAGCTGTGGGCGATCGCCGAGGCGCATGTGGCGCAGGTGCCGGCCGGGCGCATGGCCGACTACACGCAGGCGCAGATGGACCTGGGCGCGACGGTGTGCAGCCGTGCCAAACCGGCCTGCGTGATCTGCCCGTTGCAGGATGACTGCGTGGCACGGCGCGAAGGCCGCACCGCTGAACTACCCACGCCCAGGCCCAGCAAGACCCTGCCCGAGCGCGAGGCCGTTGCGCTGCTGCTGCGCGACGCCCAGCAGCGCGTGCTGCTGCAGAAGCGGCCGGACACCGGCATCTGGGCGCAGCTATGGACGCTGCCGCAGGCCGATGCCGGCAGCGTGCTGCAGGACTGGTTCGACGTGCACGTCGACGGCTCGCTGGAAGAGGCCGAAGAGCTGCCAGTGCTGCAGCACACCTTCAGCCACTACAAGCTGCATCTGCAGGTGTTGTCGCGGCAGGTACACGGCCTGCGCGTGGAAGAACCCACGCTGCGCTGGGTCGCCAGCGACGAACTGCACGCGCTGGGCCTGCCGGCACCGATCCGCAAACTGCTCGACGGCGCAACGATCAAGACGCCGAAACGAAATTCCAAGAAACCCCGCAACCACGAGTGAATGCCATGTCCCGAACCGTCTTCTGCCAGTACGAACAACGCGATGCCGAGGGCCTGGACTTCGTGCCCTACCCCGGCGAACTGGGCCAGCGCATCTTCAACAACATCGGCAAGCAGGCCTGGGCTGCGTGGCTGGCGCACCAGACCATGCTGATCAACGAGAACCGCCTGTCGCCGCGCACGCCGGAGCATCGCGCGTTCCTTGAAGGCGAACTGGTCAGGTTCCTGTTCGAGAAGGACGCGGAAAAGCCGGCCGGCTTCACCCCGGAAGCCTGACACACAGGTAGTGCCGGCCGCTGGCCGGCAACCTGGCATCTGCGCGATGCCGGCCAGCGGCCGGCACTACCACGCTATTTCGTGCTTTCCTCGCGCTCCTGCACCTGCGCCTGGCGCAGCTCCTGCTCGGAGGCTCGCAGCGCCTTCACGTCCAGCTTGCGGATGCTGTCGATGAAGCACGGCATGCGCGGGCCACCGGCAGGGTCGCGCACCAGCACCTTGTCGAATCGCGCCGAAACACGGTTCATCTGGCTGGTCAGGCCGATGGCGGTGGCATACGGCAGGTCCTGGCAGGGACCTCTCAATTCCAGCAGATAGGCCTCGCTGGGACGCGTCCACACCGCCAACGCGCTGTCACCCAGTTCGGTCCAGCCGTTGAGGCTGCCGAAGAACTGCATGTCGTTCTGCGGCGCGCCGGCATGGGCACGGTACAGGTCAAGTTTCTCGGCAGAGCTGAGCCGGCCGGTGGTCGCGCAGGCGGCCAGCGCCAGGCAGAGTCCGGCCATCAGGATCGGGGTCTTCATGGCGATCTCCTCGGGGAACTGTCGCCATCATGCGCCTGCGCAGACAACGCCGGCGCGAAAGCCAGTACCCCATTCAGCAGCCGGTCGGCGGTCGCCCCAAGCAGGCCCAAGGCTCCGGATTCCGGTAGTCGCCAACCTTGGTTGGCGCTTGCCCTGCAAGAGCAGCCGACCAAGGTCGGCTTCCACCAAAGCGGGCCCGGCGCCTCAGACGTCGGCGTGGGCCAGCGCGTGCAGGCGCCCCTCGCGCAGCTCCAGCACCCGGTCCAGGCGCCGTGCCAGGCTGCGGTCGTGGGTCACCAGCACCAGGCTGGTATGCCGCGCACGATTCAGTTCCAGCATCAGCTCGAACACCGTTGCAGCCGTGCGGTCATCCAGGTTGCCGGTCGGCTCGTCCCCGAGCACGCAGGCCGGATGATTGACCAGCGCACGCGCCACTGCGGCACGCTGGCGTTCGCCACCGGACAGTTCGCCGGGCTTGTGGTCCAGGCGATGGCCAAGGCCGACCGCTTCCAGCAGCGTGGTGGCCCGGCTGCTCGCCTCGGCCACTGCAGTACCGGCCAGCAGCACCGGCATCATCACGTTTTCCAGCGCGGTGAACTCAGGCAGCAGGTGGTGGAACTGATAGACGAAGCCCAGCGCCTGGTTGCGCAGCAGGCCGCGCGCGGTATCAGACAGCGCTGACATGCGCTGGCCGGTCACATAGACCTCGCCGGCGGTCGGAATGTCCAGGCCACCCAGCAGGTGCAGCAGCGTACTCTTGCCGGCACCGGAAGCACCGATGATCGCCACCGTTTCGCCGGCGGTCACGGTCAGGTCCAGGCCATCGAACACCGGGGTCTGCATGCGTCCTTCGGCGTAGGTCTTGCCCAGTGCTTCGGCGCGGATCACTTCATCGCCCCGGTTGAAGACCTTATTCATAACGCAGGGCCTCCGCCGGCTGGGTGCGTGCTGCCCGCCAGGCGGGATACAGGGTGGCCAGGAAGCTCATCAGCAGCGCGACCACGGTGATCGCCACCACGTCGCCGGTCTGCATGTCGGTCGGCAGGCCGGTGATGTAGTACACATCCTCCGGCATCAGCTTGACGTTGAACACGCTCTCGATGGCACCGAGGATGCGCTCCAGGTTGAGTGTGAGGGTGATGCCACCGATCAGGCCGGCCAGCGTGCCGAAGATGCCGATCAGCGAACCCTGCACCATGAACACCTGCATCACCCCGCCCGGCGTCAGGCCGAGCGTGCGCAGGATGGCGATGTCGGCCTGCTTATCAGTGACCAGCATCACCTGCGAGGACACCAGGTTGAACGCGCCCATGGCGATGATCAGCGACAGCAGGATGCCCATCACCACCTTCTCCATGCGCAGCGAGTGGTAGAGGTTGGCGTTCTGCTGGGTCCAGTCACTCACGCGGTACGCACCACCGAGGTTCTGCGCGAGGTCCACGCCCACTTCCAGCGAGCGGTCCATGTCGTGCAGCTTCAGCCGCACGCCGGTGGCGCCATCGGAACGCAGCACGCGCTCCAGGTCCTTCATGTTGGCGAAGCCGACGCCGCGGTCGACCTCGTTGTAGCCGGCCTCGAAGATGCCGCTCACGGTAAAGCGTTTCATCCGTGGCACCGCACCGGCAGGCGTGCCCTGCACTTCGGCGAACGTCACCAGCACCTGATCGCCAACGTCCACGCCCAGCCAGATCGCCAGCTCCTTGCCCAGCAGCAGGTTGAAGCTGCCCGGCGTGAGGCTGTCATAGCTGCCCTTGGTGACCTTCTTGTCGATCACCGATACCTTCGGCTCCAGCGCCGGATCGATGCCCTGGATGATCGCGCCCTGCACGCGCGGGCCGCTGATCATCGACTGGATCTCGATGTACGGCGCAGCACCGGCCACGCGCGGGTCCTTGCGGGCCACGTCGACTACGCGCATCCAGTCCGGCATCGGCTCGCCGTCGCGGCTGATGGTGGTGTGCGCGGTCATCTGCAGCAGGCGGCTGCGGATTTCCTTCTGGAAACCGCTCATCACCGCCAAGGTGGTGATCAGCACCGTGACGCCGAGCGCGATGCCCAGGATCGATGCCATCGAGATGAAGGAGATGAAGCCGTTGCGGCGCTTGGCGCGCAGGTAGCGCAGGCCAATGGCCACGGGAATGGGTTTGAACATGCAGGCACGCCGGTCAATTCAGCTTATGGTGCCATCGACCGGGGCCTACGGGAAACGCCACCTGCGGCCACGGCCAGTCGCAGTTCACGTCGCTGCCCGGAATCGAGCACATCCGGCCAGAACAGCAGGCGCCGGCGGCGCCGATCCTCACGCCAGAGCAACAACAGCCATGGGCCACGCACGACCAGCTGGGGTGCATCGGCGTCCTGCCCGGCCACCTGCAGCGGCTCAGGTGGTAGCGGCAGAAGCACCTGCACGCGTGGCCTACGCTGGCGCCAGGCCAGTTCGGCCAACCCGATGACCCAGGCCAGCACCACCGCGGGCATCAGCAGCCGTGAAGGCAGATCCGATGCACGCAGCAGCCAGGGCGCAGCCAGCAGCACCGCCAACTGGGCGGCAGCCTGCAGCCGCGAGGGGCGCCACTCAAGGCTTGAGGGCGAGGATCTTCTGCATGAGGGGGATCGCGTGCGCATGTGGACAGGCCTCATAGCCCATGAACCAGCGCCACAACTTATCGTCCTCGCAGTCGAGCAGGAACAGGAAAACTTCGCGCTCTTGGGTCGGCGCAGTGCTCCATTCGTGGTCCAGGTAGCGACCGAACAGCTGGTCCAGCTCACGCATGCCGCGGCGGCAACGCCAGCGCAGCTTCTTCAGCAGAACGTCTTCTTCCATCATGTTTCTCCAGATACAGCAAAGCCACGCATGGCGTGGCTCTACTGGGGTGGCACAGCCACGCGTGGCGTGGCTCTACCGGGTACAGCCAGGCCTGATCAGGCGCGGCGTTCCATCATCAGCTTCTTGATCTCGGCGATCGCCAGCGCCGGGTTCAGGCCCTTCGGGCAGGTCCGGGCGCAGTTCATGATGGTGTGGCAGCGGTACAGCTTGAACGGATCTTCCAGATCGTCCAGGCGCGCACCGGTGTCCTCATCGCGCGAGTCGATGATCCAACGGTAGGCCTGCAGCAGGATCGCGGGGCCCAGGTAACGCTCGCCGTTCCACCAGTAGCTCGGGCAGCTGGTCGAGCAGCAGGCGCACAGGATGCACTCGTACAGGCCGTCCAGCTTCTTGCGGTCTTCCGGCGACTGCAGGCGCTCACGGTCCGGCGGTGCCGGGGTCTGGGTGCGGATCCACGGCTTGATCGAGGCGTACTGCGCGTAGAAGTGGGTCAGGTCCGGAACCAGATCCTTGACCACGTTCATGTGCGGCAGCGGGTAGATCGGCACTTCCTTCTTGCCGCAGTCCGAGATGGCTCGGGTGCAGGCCAGGGTGTTGGTGCCGTCGATGTTCATCGCGCACGAACCACAGATACCTTCGCGGCAGGAGCGGCGGAAGGTCAGGGTCGGGTCGATCTCGTTCTTGATCTTGATCAGGGCGTCCAGGACCATCGGGCCACAGGCGTCCAGATCGACTTCATAGGTATCGGTGCGCGGGTTGCTGTCGTCGTCCGGACTCCAGCGGTAGATCTTGAAGGTGCGCACGTTCTTGCCGCCGTTCTTGACGGGGAAGTGCTTGCCCTTCGTGATCTTGGAATTCTTGGGGAGTGAAAACTCGGCCATGGCTGCTCTCGTTGGCTCAGGCGGCCCGCGCCCGTGGGCGCGGATTGCATGGTAGGCGGGGTCGGATCAGTACACGCGCGGCTTCGGCGGCACCACGGACACGTCGTCGGTCAACGTGTACATGTGCACCGGACGGTAGTCGAAGCTGCACTTGCCCTTCTCGTCGACGCTGACCAGGGTGTGCTTCTGCCAGTTGACGTCGTCGCGGTCCGGATAGTCCTCGTGCGCATGCGCGCCGCGGCTTTCCTTGCGCTGTTCGGCCGAGTTGATCGTCGCCACCGCATTGAGCAGCAGGTTGTTCAGCTCGTAGGTCTCGATCAGGTCCGAGTTCCAGACCAGCGAACGGTCGGAGACCTTCACGTCCTGGAACGAGTCGAAGATCTTGTCCATCTTCTCGCAGCCTTCCTTCAGCGTCTGGCTGGTGCGGAAGACCGCCGCGTCGGCCTGCATGGTGCGCTGCATGCGATCGCGGATGACCGAGGTCGGGGTATCGCCGTTGGCGTGGCGCAGCTTGTCCAGCAGGCCCAGCGCCTTGTCGCAGGCATCGGCCGGCAGCGGCTTGTGCGATGCGCCCGGCTTGATGGTCTCGGCGCAGCGGTTGGCCACCGCACGACCGAACACGACCAGGTCCAGCAGCGAGTTCGAGCCCAGTCGGTTGGCGCCGTGCACGGACACGCAGGCCGCTTCACCGATGGCGTACAGGCCCGGCACCACGGCATTGTCGTTGTCGCCGACCTTCTGCACCACTTCGCCGTGGTAGTTGGTCGGGATGCCGCCCATGTTGTAGTGCACGGTCGGGATGACCGGGATCGGCTGCTTGTGCACGTCGACGCCGGCAAAGATGCGGGCGCTTTCGGCGATGCCCGGCAGCTTGTCGTCGATCACGCCCGGGCCGAGGTGGGTCAGGTCGAGCAGGATGTGGTCCTTGTGCTCGCCGACGCCGCGGCCTTCGCGGATCTCGATGGTCATCGAACGGCTGACCACGTCGCGCGAGGCCAGATCCTTGTAGTGCGGCGCGTAGCGCTCCATGAAGCGCTCACCGCTGCTGTTGCGCAGGATGCCACCTTCACCGCGGACACCCTCGGTGATCAGGCAGCCGGCGCCGTAGATGCCGGTCGGGTGGAACTGCACGAACTCCATGTCCTGCATGGCGATGCCGGCACGCATGGCCAGGCCGCCACCGTCGCCGGTGCAGGTGTGCGCCGAGGTGGCGCTGAAGTAGGCACGGCCGTAGCCGCCGGTGGCCAGTACCACGCCCTGGGCGCGGAACAGGTGCAGGGTGCCGTCGGACATGTCCAGGGCCAGCACGCCGCGGCAGGCGCCTTCGTCGTCGAAGATCAGGTCGAGCGCGAAGTACTCGATCATGAAGCGCGCATCGTGCTTCAGCGACTGCTGGTACAGGGTGTGCAGCATCGCGTGGCCGGTACGGTCGGCCGCCGCGCAGGTACGCTGCGCCGCCGGGCCTTCGCCGTACTTGGTGGTCATGCCACCGAACGGACGCTGGTAGATCTTGCCTTCGGCGGTGCGAGAGAACGGCACGCCGTAGTGTTCGAGCTCGATGATGGCCGGGATGGCCTCACGGCACATGTATTCGATGGCGTCCTGGTCGCCCAGCCAGTCCGACCCCTTGATGGTGTCGAAGAAGTGGTAGCGCCAGTCGTCTTCGCCCATGTTGGCGAGTGCGGCCGAGATACCGCCCTGGGCGGCAACGGTGTGCGAACGGGTCGGGAAGACCTTGGTCAGGCACACGGTCTGCAGGCCCTTGGCGGCCAGGCCGAACGTGGCGCGCAGGCCGGCGCCGCCGGCGCCGACCACGACCATGTCGTACTTGTGTTCGGTGATCTTGTAAGCGGACATCTAATCTGGATTCCTGTGTAGGTGCCTGGGCTCAGGCAACGCCGAGGGCGATGCGGCCCACCGCAAACACACTGACGATCATGCCGAGCACGGCGACGAACTTCACCGCGGTCTGCAGCACCAGGGCCAGCAGCGATTCGTGGATGTAGTCTTCCAGCACGACCTGCATGCCGAGCTGCGCGTGCCAGAACATGGCGATCAGCAGGCCGATCAGCGGCACTGCGTTCCACGGCTTGGCCACGGCGGCGGCGGCGGTCGCGTAGTCCGAGCCCAGCAGGCCCAGCACGAAGACCAGGAACCAGATACCCAGCACGACCAGCGCGGCGGCAGTCAGGCGCTGATGCACGAAGTGCTCGGTGCCGGTCTTGGCCGAGCCAAGGCCACGCACGTTCTTCAACGGGGTACGGAACTTGCTCACGCGGCACCTCCGAACATCACATAGGCCCACACCAGCAGGGTGATCACCAGGCTGCCGGTGACCGACAGCCAGCTGCTGCGGATGAAGGCGGGGATGCTGAAGCCGATGGCGAAGTCCTGCACCACATGGCGGATGCCATTGCAGAGGTGATAGGCGAACGACCATGTCCACGCGAACAGGAACACGCGGCCATACCAGGCCCCGGCATGGCCGGTGAAGCAGTTCCAGGACTCGGGCCCCATCATCAGGGCCAGCAGGCCGGCGGCGATGATGAGGGCACCAACAGACAGAAAGACGCCAGTGGCTCGATGCAGGATCGAGGTGGCCATCTGAATCTGCCAGCGATACACCTGAAGGTGCGGGGAAAGTGGGCGTTGTCTGGTCGCCATTCGCTGGGCTCGTTGTCTCGGCTGGGCGGCACACGGCCGCGTTGGCTCAATGCTGATCAGAAATCGATGCAGCGTCCGTTTTTCTCCCAATCGCCATACCGCACCGGATCAAGTCCGCCGCGGCCGCCGAATTCCTCTGCTTTTTCCTGTTCCACGGGCACGGGTGCCGCGGGGACCAGCGGGGCTTCAGATTCGTCGTCGGGAGTGGGGGTTGTTTGGCCTATCATGTTCGGTCTCGCAACGCACAAATTTTAGACCTCGTTCACGTGCCTGACAACCTGCCCCCTGCTTTCGTCGGATATCCGCGCCTGCCCGGCCACCAGCTGCTGAGCCTGCAAGGCCCGGATGCGGCTGTCTTTGCCCACGCCCAGTTCAGCAGCGATGTCACCGCCCTGCCCCTGCAGCACTGGCAGTGGAGCGCCTGGCTGAGCGCCAAGGGCCGCACCCTGGCGGTGTTCCAGCTGCTTCGGCTGGCCGAAGACCATGTGATGCTGGTGCTGGCCGACGGTGATGCCGATGCGATTGCGTCGCAACTGCAGCGCTTCGTGTTCCGCCGCAAGGTGAAGGTGCAGGTGCGCAGCGATCTGGCCGTGGCCGGTGCGTTCACTGCGCCCGAAGCCGCCAGCGGCGCTGCGATTGCGCAGACCGCAGGTGACGGCTGGGAACTGGACCTGGGCAGCGACGCCCTGCCGCGGACCCTGCGCATTGGCAGCGCCGATGCCTTCGCCGCCGGCAGTGAAGCCGATGAGGCCGCTTTCGCACTGGCCTGGCGCCAGGCCGATCTGCGCTACGGCCTGCCCCGGCTGCAAGAAAGCCAGCGCGAAGTGTGGACCCCGCAGCAGCTGGGGTTGGACCGCCTGAACGGTTACAGCGTGAAGAAGGGCTGCTATCCCGGCCAGGAAATCGTCGCCCGCACCCACTTCCTCGGCAAAACCAAGCGCGCGGTGCAGCTGCTGCATACCGCGGCACCGGCGCAGGCCGGCGATGGCGTGCAGCAGGATGGCGCAGCGCTGGGCACGATTGCCTGCGTGGCCGGCGACCTGGCACTGGCGGTGCTGCCGCTGGAAGCCAGCGACGCTGATCTGCAGGTGGGTGATGCGATCGCGCAGCGCATGCCGTTGCTGGATGGCCTGGCGCGCTGAGCCCGGTGAATGAAGGAATGGTAGTGCCGGCCGCTGGCCGGCAACCATGCATGGTTGAAGTTGCCGGCCAGCGGCCGGCACTACCCGTTACAGGCGCTCGCCGGATTCCGGGTTGAAGAAGTGCAGGCCCTGCGGGTGGATCGCCACGCGGATCTGCTCGCCCACCGCCGGCAGCGACTGCGGCGCCACGCGCATGGTCAGCGCGTGCTGGCCACTGCTCAGGTTGACGAAGATCTCGTTGCCGACCGGTTCGATGCCTTCAATGCGTGCGGCAAATGCATGCGCATCATCGGCACTGGCCGGCTGCAGGTGTTCCGGGCGCACGCCCACCGCGATCGGCTTCTGCAGCCACGCCGGATCGATCGTGGCCTGGCCCAGCGGTGCCCGCCATTCGCCGTCGACCAGGGTCACGCCACCGGCATCGCCCTGCAGCGTGCCACGCAGCACGTTCATCGCCGGGCTGCCGAGGAAACCGGCCACGAACAGATTGGCCGGGCGGTCGTACAGCGCCATCGGCGTATCGATCTGCTGGATGATGCCGTCCTTCAGCACCACGATGCGCTGGCCCAGGGTCATTGCTTCAACCTGGTCGTGCGTCACGTAGATCATGGTGGTGCCCAGCTTGCGATGCAGCTGCGCGATCTCGGTACGCACGCTGTGGCGCAGCTTGGCGTCGAGGTTGGACAGCGGCTCGTCCAGCAGGAACACCGCCGGCTCGCGCACCAGTGCACGGCCCAGCGCAACACGCTGACGCTGGCCACCGGACATCGCCTTGGGCAGCTTGTCCATCATATCGGTCAGGCCCAGGGTCTGCGCTGCTTCGGCGATGCGCTTGTCGATGGTCGCCTTGTCATGCCCGCGCAGCTTCAGGCCGAAGGCCAGGTTCTCGGCCACGGTCATGTGCGGATACAGCGCGTAGCTCTGGAACACCATGGCGATGTCGCGATCCTTTGGCGCCACGTCGTTGACCACGCGGTCACCGATGGTCAGCGTGCCGCCGCTGATCTCCTCCAGGCCAGCCACCATCCGCAGCAGGGTCGACTTGCCACAGCCGGACGGACCGACCAGCACCATCAGCTCGCCATTGGCGACCTCGAAGCTGGCGTCCTTCACCGCGACCTGGCCGTTGTCATAGACCTTGCGCACACCCTGCAACTGCACTTTTGCCATATCACCTATCCGGTCCGCCCGAAGCCGGGCTGTCTTTTGGGACTGCCTCGGCCCTCCCGATGGCAGTGATGATTGCGCGCCTGCCGCATGACGGCGAGCACTGCAATCGAATACAGTTGCCCATTCTGCCATGTAAACGTTTTCACGTGGCACTATCCGATGATCGGTGCGCACCGATCTGCGTCGGCGGTTGAACGAAGGTTCCGCCGAGGCAGTGGTTTCGAATGGAACGGTCTTCCGCTACCCCGGAGATCGCACCTGACGAACCTCGGACAGGCAGTTGCGCGGATGTCCCCCGAACCCAGCCATGAAGCGATTGACAACGATGTCACCCGGATCTGAAACTCGAGCGATGCACGACACCCTCTTCCTGTTCGGTGCCACAGGTGATCTGGCCCAGCGCTACCTGTTCCCTTCGCTGCTTCGCCTGCTTGGCGACGGCCTGCTGCCGGAGGACTTCCGCATCCGTGCGCTGGCCCTGTCCGGGCATGACACCGAAGCCTTCCATGACATCCTGCGGCCGCGCCTGCAGCAGGCCATGCCGATGGCCACGCAGGACGACATCAGCGCCCTGCTGCGCCGCATCGACTATCGTTCGGTGGACCTGCGCGACGTCGACTCGGTTGCCGCCGCGGTCTCCGACCTGGTGCACCGCAAGTGCGTCAGCTACCTGGCCATTCCGCCGGGCCTGTACATCTCCACCTGCGAAGGCCTGGCCAAGGGTGGCGCCCTCGCCGCACCGGCACGCCTGATGCTGGAGAAGCCGATCGGCAGCGACAGCGAGAGCGCCGAGGAAATCATCAGCACCATCGGCCAGTGGATCGACGAGGACCGCGTGTTCCGCCTCGACCACTACCTGGGCAAGGCCGCAGTGCAGAACCTGATCGCGCTGCGCTTCGGCAACACGCTGCTGGAAGCGGTGTGGAACCGCAACTACATCGAATCGGTGCACATCCTTGTGGCCGAGAGCGAAGGCGTGGATGGCCGCGACGCCTACTACGCCCGCTCCGGCGCGCTGCGCGACATGGTGCAGAGCCACATCCTGCAGCTGCTGTGCATGGTGGCGATGGAGCCGCCGGCCTCGCTGGAAGCCGACCGCATCCGCGACGAGAAGGTCAAGGTGCTGCGCGCCCTGCGCCCGCTCGATGCCAGGCACGCCGCGCGTGACAGCATCCGTGGCCGCTACACCGCCGGTACCATCAACGGCCAGCCGGCCCAGGCCTACCAGCCGCCGGAAGGCAGCGACGTGGAGACCTTCGCCGGGGTCACCGCGCATATCGACAACTGGCGCTGGAGCGGCGTGCCGTTCCACCTGGTCACCGGCAAGCGCCTGCCCGAACGCACCACCCGCGTGGTGGTCACGCTGAAGCCGGTCACCCACTGGCTGTTCGAGCGCCCGCAGCGCGCGCAGGCCGCACCGAACCGCCTGGTGTTCCAGCTGCAGCCGCAGGAAAACATCGAACTGGGCCTGATGAGCAGCCTGGCCGGCCCGGAATGGGGCGCGCTGGAGCTGCATCCGCTGGAACTGGAACTGTCGGTGCCGACCGGTCTGCACCGCCGCATCGCCTACGAACGCCTGTTCCTGGATGCCTTCAACGGCAACCACACGCTGTTCGTGCGCGATGACGAAGTGCGCGCCGCCTGGGCGTGGATCGACAGCGTCGCCGACGCCTGGAAGGATGCCAAGCTGCCGCTGGAACCCTACCCCGCCGGCCAGTGGGGCCCGGCCAACGCGGGCGAGTTCCTGCCGCAGGGCGTGGACGCGCCGGACAGCGGAGCGTCGGCATGAGTGCCAGCTCGCAGCCGGTGCTGGTCGCCGACATCGGCGGTACCAACGCCCGCTTCGCCCTGGCCGACACCTCGCAGGACGCACCGCTGCAGAAGGACAGCATCCGCGAGTACGCGGTGGCGGAGTTCCCGTCGCTGGGTGATGCCGCGCGCCACCATCTGGAACAGATCGGCGCCACGGCCAGCCGCGGCGTGTTCGCGGTGGCCGGTCGCGTCGACGGTGACGAAGCGCGCATCACCAACCACCCGTGGGTGATCTCGCGCAGCCGCACCGCCGCCATGCTCGGCTTCAACGAACTGCACCTGATCAACGACTTCGCCGCACAGGCGATGGCGATTTCGCTGCTGCAGCCCGATGACGTGGTCCAGGTCGGCGGTGCCGCCTGGGTGCCGGGCAAACCCGGCCAGCCGCGCAACTACGCGGTGATCGGGCCGGGTACGGGCCTGGGTGTCGGTGGCCTGATCCTGCGCCACGGCCGCTGCTACCCGCTGGAAACCGAAGGCGGCCATGTCAGCTTCCCGCCGGGAACCCCGGAGGAGATCCGCATCCTGGAGATCCTGTCCGAACAGTTCGGCCGCGTCTCCAACGAGCGCCTGATCTGCGGCCCTGGCCTGGTCAACATCCATCGCGCGGTATGCGAGATGGCCGGCATCGATCCGGGCCAACTGCAGCCGGTGGACGTGACCGCCCGCGCCCTGCACGGTGACCCGCAGGCGATGCGCACCGTCGATGTGTTCTGCGCCGTGTTCGGCGCCATCGCAGGCGACCTGGTGCTGACCCAGGGCGCGTGGGACGGCGTGTTCCTGACCGGCGGGCTGACCCCGAAGATGCTCGATTCGCTGCAGCACTCCGGGTTCCGCCAGCGCTTCGAACACAAGGGCCGCTTCTCCTCGATCATGGCGCGGGTGCCCTCGTTGGCCGTGATGCACCCCCACGCCGGACTGCTGGGCGCCGCCGCCTATGCCGCCGACGCCGAACGTGACGCACCTGGAGTTGCCGCATGAGCCCCACCACCTTCCACGACGACCGCATCGAGTTCATCCAGCACGGCGATGCCGATGGCTGGATCGAGGCGGTGGCCGCCGAGATGGCGCAGACCCTCAACCACGACATCAACGAAGTGGGCCGCGCCCGCATCCTGTTGTCCGGCGGCACCACGCCGGCACCGGTATACCAGGCGCTGGCCGAACTGGACGTGCACTGGGACCGCGTGGAAGTGAGCCTGGCCGATGAGCGCTGGCTGTCGCCGCAGGATCGCGACAGCAATGCCTGGCTGGTGCGCGAGAATCTGCTCAAGCGCGCCGAAGGTGCGCATTTCGATCCGCTGGTGCGCATCGGCAAGCCGCTTCCGGAATGCGTGTACACCGCCAACCTGCAGGCGCAGCACAGCCAACCGCCGAGCCTGGTGGCGCTGGGCATGGGCAACGACGGCCACACCGCCTCGCTGTTCCCGGGCTCGAAGGACCTGGCCCGCGCACTGGAAAGCACCCTGCCCTACGCGGCGCTGGATGCCACCGGCTGCCCGGGCGCGAACCAGTGGCCGCTGCGCATCACCCTGACCCCGCACGGCCTGCGCCAGTGCCGCCAGCGTCTGCTGCTGCTGCGCGGCAAGCAGAAGCTGCAGGTGCTGCGCCAGGCGCTG
The DNA here is from genome assembly GCF_047500745.2 of Stenotrophomonas sp. FR024. Lineage (NCBI taxonomy): Bacteria > Pseudomonadati > Pseudomonadota > Gammaproteobacteria > Lysobacterales > Lysobacteraceae > Stenotrophomonas > Stenotrophomonas sp. FR024. Next base: position 28,142 of record NZ_JAXAXM020000022.1, on the reverse strand, counting down.
GACAGCAACGATGCCCAGCAGTACCCGATCCTCAATGCGATCAACCTGGAAGGCGCGCGCCTGCGCGTCCACTGGGCTGATTGATGTTGGCGGCGGCGCTGTGCCGCCGCTTGCCTCTCGCCACCACGAACGCCGGTAGCCAATGAGCCTCCATCCGCAACTGCAAGCCATCACTGAGCGTGTCATCCGCCGCAGCGCCGCCTCGCGCGCCGCCTACCTGGCCGCGATCGACGCCTCCCTGCGTGAAGGCCCGTTCCGCAGCCGCCTGAGCTGCGGCAACCTCGCCCACGGGTTCGCCGCCTGCGGCGGCACCGACAAGAGCCGCCTGCGCGGTGGCGTGACGCCGAACCTCGGCATCATCACCGCCTACAACGACATGCTGTCGGCGCACCAGCCGTTCGAGACCTATCCCGAGCAGATCCGCGAGATCGCCCGCGAGCTGGGCGCCACCGCACAGGTGGCCGGCGGCGTGCCGGCGATGTGCGACGGCGTCACCCAGGGCCGCGGCGGCATGGAACTGTCACTGTTCTCGCGCGATGTGATCGCGCAGGCCACCGCGATCGGGCTCAGCCACGATATGTTCGACACCACCGTCTACCTCGGTGTGTGCGACAAGATCGTGCCGGGCCTGCTGATCGGTGCGCTGGCCTTCGGCCATCTGCCGGCGGTGTTCGTGCCGGCCGGCCCGATGACCCCGGGCATCCCGAACAAGCAGAAGGCCGAAGTGCGCGAGCGCTATGCCGCTGGCGAAGCCACCCGCGAAGAACTGCTGGAAGCGGAGTCCGCGTCGTACCACGGCGCCGGCACCTGCACCTTCTACGGCACCGCCAACTCCAACCAGGTGCTGCTGGAAGCGATGGGCGTGCAGCTGCCGGGCGCCTCGTTCGTCAACCCGGACACGCCGCTGCGCGACGCCCTGACCCGTGAAGCCACCGAGCGCGCGCTCGACATCACGGCGCTCGGCGACGACTTCCGCCCGTTGGGCCGGATCATCGACGAGCGCGCGATCATCAACGCGGTCATCGCACTGATGGCGACCGGCGGCTCGACCAACCACACCATCCACTGGATCGCGGTGGCGCGTGCGGCCGGCATCGTGCTGACCTGGGACGACTTCGACGAGCTGTCACAGCTGATTCCGCTGCTGGCCCGCGTCTACCCGAACGGCGAAGCCGATGTAAACCGCTTCGCCGCAGCAGGCGGCCCGGCCTTCGTGTTCGGCGAACTGATCAAGGCCGGCCTGATGCACGGCGACCTGGTCAGCGTGGCGCGTGGCGGCATGGCCGACTACGCACGCGAACCGCAGCTGCGCGACGGCCAGCTGGTCTACCTGCCGGGCCTGGAACGCAGCGCCGATGACGAAGTGGTGCGTGGCGTCGACAATCCGTTCGAGCACCAGGGTGGCCTGCGCCTGCTGCGCGGCAACCTGGGCAAATCGCTGATCAAGCTGTCGGCGGTGAAGCCGCAGTACCGCACGATCGAAGCACCGGCGGTGGTGGTCGATGCGCCGCAGGTGTTGAACAAGCTGCATGCCGGCGGCCTGTTGCCCGAGCATTTCGTGGCGGTGGTGCGTTACCAGGGCCCGCGTGCGAACGGCATGCCAGAACTGCATTCGCTGGCACCGCTGCTGGGCCTGCTGCAGAACCAGGGCCGGCGCGTGGCGCTGGTCACCGACGGCCGCCTGTCCGGCGCCTCGGGCAAGATTCCTGCGGCGATCCATGTGACGCCGGAAGCGGCGCGGGGTGGTCCGCTGGCCAAGGTTCGCGAGGGCGACATGATCCGCCTCGATGGCGAGGCCGGCACGCTGGAAGTGCTGGTGGACGCAGCCGAATGGGCTGCACGTCCGCTGGCGCCGAACACCGCGCCTGCCGCGCATGATCTGGGCCGCAACCTGTTCGCGATCAACCGTCGTGTGGTGGGTCCGGCCGACCAGGGGGCGATTTCGATTTCGTGCGGGCCGGCGGCGGCTGATGGTGGGCCGTGGGAGTACGACGCGGAATACGAGCTGGGGCACGATGCGGCGGCAGCGGCGGCGCCACATGAGGCGAAAGACGCCTGAAGCGAAAAGCCGCGGCAGGCTTCCCGGCTTGGGCAGTAGAGCGCCCTGGCCGGGACACGCCGTAAACCCATCCATGGGGGCTCGATCGCGGCATCCATGCCGCTCACGGTCCCGGCCAGGGCGCTCTACTGCCCTTGGACAATTCCCGGCGCGTCATTTGCGCTGCGGCCACTGAATCAAGAAGAGCAAAGGCAAGGGCAAAAGCATGGGTATCGAACAACATCAGGTGAAGGCGGCGGAGCTGTTGCGTGCGGCGGGCATCCTGCCGGTGGTGACGATTCATACGCTGGACCAGGCGCGTGCGGTCAGCGCGGCGCTGCTGGAAGGTGGTTTGCCGGCGATCGAGCTGACCCTGCGTACGCCAGTGGCAATGGAAGCGCTGGCGATGCTCAAGCGTGAGCTGCCGGATGTGGTGGTGGGTGCGGGCACGGTGCTGACCGTGGAGCAGATGCAGCAGTCGATCGATGCGGGCGCGGACTTCCTGGTGACCCCGGGTACGCCGCCGGCGCTGGCCGATGCACTGGCCGCTGCGCCGCTGCCGGTGGTGCCGGGTGCGGCAACCCCGACCGAGCTGCTGTCGCTGTACGCGCGCGGCTTCCGCGTGTGCAAGCTGTTCCCGGCCACGGCCGTGGGCGGGCTGGCGATGATCAAGGGCCTGGCCGGCCCGGTCGCCGACCTCAAACTGTGCCCGACCGGTGGCATCACCGAAAACACCGCCGCCGAATACCTCGAGCAGAAGAACGTGGTCTGCATCGGCGGTTCGTGGATGGTGCCGGGCAACTGGATCGCCGACGGCGAATGGGACAAGGTGCGCGCCAGTGCCGCAGACGCCGCCAAGATCATCAAGCGCGTGCGCGGCCACTGAGCCCGGCAAAGGGGTAGAGCCGCGCCCACGCTCGGCTCCGGCATCATCAGGGGTCAGAGCCCTTTCCCACCGGGAAAGGGATCCGACCCCGGGCGACGAGCGCGCACAGCGCGCGACCCGCTCCTGCTCTTCCTTCTTCATTCCGCGGTGGACGCGCACGGAACCTGTCCGTGGCCCTGCGGAGGGATTGCGCAGGGGCGTAAGCGCCATGGATGGCGCGCCCGAGCCTCCAGGGATGGATCCACGGCGTCCCCTGCGCAATCCCTCCGCAGGGCCAACCCCACGAATCCTGCCGCACACCGCGAGGGGCTCAGCCGTTGGCCGAAACCCTTACAGCGGCCGTGCCGGATCCACCAGCCCGTACTGGCTGGCCATCCGCGCCAACGCGATGTTGTCGTGGATCCCCATCTTCTCGAACAACCGCGCCTTGTGCGTGTTCACCGTCTTCGCACTCAGGCTCAGCCGCCGCGCGATGTCTTCCTGGCGCAGGCCCTGGGTCAGCAGCAGTGCCACTTCCAGCTCGCGCGGTGACAGGCTGTCGAACGGCGAACCGTTGCCTTCCACCGTCGACAGCGCCAGGTTCTGCGCGATGCTGGTGCCCAGGTAACGGCGGCCACCGGCCACGTCACGCACCGCGCGCAACAGCTCCTGCGCATCGCAGCCCTTGCCGATGTAACCGGCGGCGCCAGCCTCGAGCAGCCGCTTCGGCAGCGGGCCATCTTCCAGCACCGACACGATCACCACGCGGGTATTGCGGTGGCTGCGCACGATGCGCTCGGTCACTTCCATGCCGCTCACACCCGGCAGGTGCAGGTCACACAGCACCACATCGGGCAGCAGCTGGCGGACTTCACGCAGCGCGTCTTCGCCGGTCTCGGCTTCGCCCACCACCTCGATGTCGGTTTCCCCCGACAGAATCATCTTCATCCCGGTGCGGACCAGCGCGTGGTCATCCACCAGGTAGACTCGAATCGTCATTCACGTACCTCTTCGAATGCGGCCATTGCAGGTCAAGCTAGGCAGGGTGCCGATACCCCTGCAAGCGCGTTCGGAATGCGACCCCGGCAATCTGCCTTGCGCATCACACTACCGCGCGTTGTGCTTGCCCCCTGTCTTGCAGAACCTGCTGCAACGAAACAACTGATCTATCACGTAGACGTCCCTCAAGGGCCATCCACGTCAATCCCCCTGTGATGATGCTTCGCTGGCCTTCGCTGGCGGCGAGCCGTGACGTCGCCATGGGTGCCGGCGACTGAACATGACCAGATAGCACCCTACCACCCAAACCAGCGCGGCACACCATCCGGCCAGGATATCGGAGGGGTAATGCACCCCCAGGTAGACCCGGGACACGCTGACCAGCAGGCTGAATGCCGGTGCCAGCAGCAGCACCGGCCAGCGCCAGCGGGTGTTCCAGGCCAGCAGCACCAGGGTCACTGCCAGGGTCATCGAGCCCATCGCATGGCCGCTGGGGAAGCTGAACGTCGATTCCGGCGCGATCGATTCCCACAGGCTGGGGCGCTGGCGCTGGAAGAAGTGCTTGCTGCCCATGTTCAGCAGCGCAGAGCCGACGAAGCTGACCGCCACGAAGGTCGCCTCGCGCCACCGCCGGTAGCCCAGCAGCACGCCGATGATCAGCACGTCGGCCGGGATCAGGAACCATTCGTAGCCCAGTCTGGAAATGAGCACGAAGAAGCGGTCCAGCAGCGGCGAATGCAGGCCATGCATCTGCCACAGCAGCGGCGCATCGAAATGGAACGATTCAAACTCGTGCACCTCGTCAGCCAGGGCGACGAAGCCGGCCAGCGGCAGCAGCACGCCACCGAACAGCAGGACCAGGCGCCAGGCATTGCGCGCCATCCAGTGGCGGAAGCCGGAGGCGGACTCCGGTGCAGCGAGGATCGCAGGCTTATCCGGCGCTTCGGACATACTTGTGTTCGACGTAATCGTCGATCAGGGCGACGAATTCCTGGGCGATGTTCTCGCCACGCAGGGTCACCTTCTTTTCGCCATCGACGAACACCGGCGCTGCAGGCGTTTCACCCGTGCCGGGCAGCGAGATGCCGATATTGGCATGGCGCGACTCACCCGGTCCGTTGACGATGCAGCCCATCACCGCCAGGGTCATGTTCTCCGCACCCGGGTGGTGGATCTTCCACAGCGGCATCTTCTCGCGCACGTGGTTCTGTACCACCTTGGCCAGCTCCTGGAAGAACTCGGAGGTGGTGCGGCCGCAGCCCGGGCAGGCCGTGACCAGCGGCGTGAAGGCGCGCTGGCCGGTGGTCTGCAGCAGCTCCTGGGCGACGATCACTTCCTGCGTACGCGACTGGCCCGGTTCCGGGGTCAGCGAGATGCGGATGGTGTCACCGATGCCCTCCTGCAGCAGCACGCTCAGCGCCGCGGACGAGGCGACGATGCCCTTGCTGCCAATTCCGGCCTCGGTCAGGCCCAGGTGCAGGGCGAAATCCGAGCGCTGGGCCAGGTCGCGGTACACCGCGATCAGCTCCTGCACGCCACTGACCTTGGCCGACAGTACGATGCGGTCGCGCGGCAGGCCGAGCTCCACCGCCTGCTCTGCCGAATCCAGCGCCGAGCGGATCAGCGCCTCGCGCAGCACGCGGCCGGCGTCCCACGGCTGCTCACGCAGGTTGTTCTCGTCCATCAGCTTTGCCGCCAGGGCCTGGTCCAGCGAGCCCCAGTTGGCACCGATGCGCACCGGCTTGTTGTAGCGGATCGCGAACTCGATCAACTGGGCGAACTGCAGGTCCTTCTTCTTGCCGAAGCCGACATTGCCCGGGTTGATGCGGTACTTGGCCAGCGCTTCGGCACAGGCCGGTTCGGCGGTCAGCAGCTGATGGCCGTTGTAATGGAAGTCACCGATCAGCGGCACGTCGATGCCCATCATCGCCAGCTTGTCGACAATGCGCGGGATCGCCGCAGCCGCTTCCACGGTATTGACGGTCAGCCGCACCATTTCCGAACCCGCACGCCACAACTCGGCCACCTGCTTCACGCTGGAGGCCACGTCGGAGGTATCGGTGTTGGTCATCGACTGCACCACGACCGGCTTGCCTCCGCCTACGGTGACCCCGCCGATCTGGACGGCATGGGTCTGGCGGCGGGGCCAGGCAGTGGCATCGGAAGGGGGCGTCGGGCGGGTAACGGCGTCGTGCATGGGCGCATTCTACCGCCCGCCTCCGCATTCCGGGTGACTCGCATTCAGCCGGCGGCACGGCTGCGGCCGATTGTCGCAGGCACGGTCACGCGTGAACGCATACGATGAACGTGAATGACCGGTCCCGACGCCCCGTTTCTCCGAACCCTGTGCAGCCTGCGCTGGCTTGCCGTAGGTGGCCAGGCCGCCACCATCCTGGTTGCCACCTGGGTGCTGGGCCTGCCGTTGCCGCAACTGCCATTGTGGGCGGGCGTGGCCGTGCTGACCCTGTTCAACATCTACACCCAGCTGCGCCCGGAGGCGGCCGACACCGCGCCACTGACCGCGTTCGGCCACATTCTGGTGGACGTGATCATCCTGACCTGGATGGTGGGCTGGAGTGGCGGCATGGCCAACCCGTTCAGTTCGCTGTTCCTGATCCTGATCGCGCTCGCCGCGTTCGCCCTGCCCCTGCGCTGGGCACTGGCGGTGGCGCTGGCCTGCCTGCTCGGCTACGCCGCCAGCGGCATCTTCGGCCAGTCGCTGCCGGATGGCTATTTCCGCGCCCAGGACCTCAACCGCTGGGGCGTGGTCGCCAATTTCCTGATTTCCGCAGCGGTCGTGCTGACCTTTTCCACCCGCCTGGCACTGGCGCTGCGCCAGCGCGAACTGGAACTGTCGGCCCTGCGCGAACGCTTCGCCCGCAACGAGGGCATCGTCGCCCTGGCCACCCATGCCGCCTCGGTGGCGCATGAACTGAACACGCCGCTGGCGACCATGACCCTGCTCGCCGATGACGTCGCCGAGCGCAGCGAAGAGCCCGAAGTACGCGAAGACATGGAAACCCTGCGCGAGCTGCTGGTGCAGTGCCGCGAGCGCGTGCTGGCGCTGGCCGCACCGGCCTCGGCCGATGCACCGGGTCGCAGCCACTCCAGCGCCCAGCAGGTATTGGAACAGTGGCGCCTGGTGCGGCCGACCATCGACCTGCATCGCAATGACGATGCGCCGCTGCGGCTACCACTCGACCCGGGCGTGGGCCATCTGCTGATGGTCCTGCTCAACAATGCCGCCGATGCCGGCGAGCAGGCCGGCCGGCCGCGCGTGGACCTGGACCTGCGCATCGAAGGCGACGACCTGATCGGCGAAGTCCGCGACTACGGCCACGGCTTCGACGCCCGTGCCGCGGTGCTGCCGGGCAAGCTGTTCGGCAGCAGCAAAAGCGAGGGCATGGGCGTCGGCCTGGCCCTGTCCCATGCCACCATCGAACGCCTCGACGGCGAGATGTGGATGCGCCCGGCCCAGGGGGCCGGCAGCCGCGTCGGCTTCCGCCTGCCGCTGACCCCACGTGAGGACACCCCATGAGCCTTCATCACTCCACCCTGGGCCTGCTGGTCGACGACGACGAGCTGTACCTGCGTACCCTGCAGCGCAGCCTGGCCCGCAAGGGGCTTGAAACGCAGACCGCACAGGATGCCGCCAGTGCGCTGGCGCTGGCCCGCCAGCATCCGCCGGCGTTCGCGCTGATCGACCTGAAGCTGGGCAGCGATTCCGGCCTGGCACTGATCCAGCCGCTGCGTGCCCTGCGCGCGGACATGCGCATCCTGCTGGTGACCGGCTATGCGAGCATCGCCACCGCGGTGGAGGCGATCAAGCTCGGTGCCGACGACTACCTGCCGAAGCCGGCCACGGTGCCGATGATCCTGCGCGCGCTCGGCGAGGAAGACGACGGCCCGGCCGATGATGGTGAAATGGAAGTGCCTGATGCGATGACGCCGATCAGCCGCCTGCAGTGGGAACACATCCAGCAGGCGATGCACGAGACCGGCGGCAACGTGTCCGCAGCCGCCCGCCTGCTCGGCATGCACCGGCGTTCACTGCAGCGCAAGCTGGCCAAGCGGCCGAGCCCGGAACGCGATCCCAGCCGTTGATCGCCGGACCCGTCCGGCTCAGACCTCGGCCAGCACTGCTCGGTCCTGCGCGGCGCTGGAGCGCGACGCCGACGCATCGACCCGCGCCGCTACCGTCTCCTGCAGCAGCGGCGACGGCAGCGTGCAGGCCGGATGCATGCGCAGGAAGCCATAGATCGTACCTGCCAGACCGATCATCAGGCCCGGAGTAAAGGCCGCGCGGGTCAACCCGCCGACCATGCCCTGGTGCTCCTCGATCGAAGAAACGATCTCGATGGCGGCCTCATCCTGCGGATAGGGACATCCCTCCGGATCCAGCGCAGCCGCCAGCACCAGCAGCTCCCGGGTGGACACATCGCCGTGGCACAGGGTGTGGCTGAACCCCCATTTGCCGCGCGCGTCGGCCACAGCCCGCCGCATGTCACGCAGCTGCGCGGGATCGCCGGTGCGGGCATACAGATCCGCCGCCGCCAGACCGATGCCGACGCTGCCATGGCACCAGGTCGGGAAGTTCTTCTGCCCGTCTTCCAGGTGGATATCGCGCCAGCGCCCGGTATGCGACTCGAACAGCGCCGCCTGGAACGCAAAGGCTCCTTCGGCCAGCTGCCGCCAGGCGGCCCGCTCAGGCACACTGCCGGCATCCGAACGCGCCAGCCGTGCCAGCGCCCAGCCCATGCCCATCGCGCCGTGGCCGAAGCCACCAATCGGCTCGCGGAACTGTGGCGTCGGCCAGCGCGCACCGTCCGTGTCGACGATCGCAGCATCCTGCAGGCGACGTCCCGCTGCGGCCGCCAGCTCCAGCCAGCGCGCGTTTCCGGTAGCCCCGGCCAGCGACAACAACGGCAGGATCATGCCGGACACGCCATCAATCAGTTCGAACTTCGTCGCCTCCTGGAATCCGCGACGCTCTGCGGCTTCTGCGCAGCGCTCCGCCAGCGCCAGCAGCGCCGGTCGCTGCAACAGGTCGTTCAATGCCAGCAATGTCCAGATCTGCGAACCGGTTCCGACGAATCCACCATCGATCTCGGCGGGATGCCGCTCACACATGGTCTGGAACACCGCGAGGGCGCCATCGATGGCCGGGGCCAGCCCCACTACCGGGTCGGCACGCCCCTGCTCCACTTCCCGGCAGTAGGCCGCCAGTGCGAACGCAATGCCTCCCAGCCCGAAATACAGGTCGGGCTGCACCGGCTGGACGGTCCATCCGGTACGGGTCACCTCGGGCGTGATCCAGGTCATCGAACCGTCTTCGCCGTGCACCGCCAGCCGCAGCAGGCTCTCCACCGCGCGCGCGGCCAGCGTGCGACGGCGTGCATCCAGGTCGTCCGCACGCGGATGCTGTGCTGCATAGCTGTGGCCGGATCTAGCCTCGGCGCGGGCCAGCGCATGCTGGTTCAGGTCGGTGGCTACCAGCGTGCTGCGGATGGTCACGTCTTCCAGGTCGATGCGCATCGCACGCCAGTTGTCGGTGATGGAGCGGATGCGGGCCGCGTCCAGCTGCGATGCGAAGATCGGAATGTCACCGTGGCGCAGGTCGTCCACTTCGCCGCGCACGGTCTCCAGGTCCGATGGCGCGGCCGGTGACACCGCCGCATTGCGCACCAGCAGGTCGATCGCGCGTTCAACCGCCTGGGCTTCGTTGTGCAGCGATGCCGGATGCCAGAGCATTCGCCCGAGCTCGGCGTACGCCATGGTCGGCCGCCGCACATCGCGCACCTGGCAGCCCTCGAAAGCCGCCAGGAGCGGCATCAGTTCACCCTTCGCATCGAGCGCGCGCAGGCGCCCACTGGCGTCGATGAAGCCCTCGCTGATGTGATCCCAGTACAACGACACATCGGGCTGCGCGCTGGGATGATTCTGCGCAACGGAGACCTCGGCCTCAACCATGCCCAAGCGGGCCGGTTCCGTCCCATCCTCGACAATCACCGGCACCTGTACCCGCGGCTGCTCGCCCGGCAGTGCGCCGGCTGCGGACAGATCCACGCCTTCCATGCCCAGGCCGGCAGTACGGAATGGCACGATTCCGGTACGCAGCACTGAATTACGCATCAGCTTGACGGCGGTGTCGTACGCATCGCCAAGCCCTGATGGCTCGATGTCGATTACCCGGGAGAACACGCTTTCGGCGTCGACCACAACCGGCACCGGCCCGACCGCGATCAGATTCTCCAGATGGATGTCGGTGCCACCGACCAGGCGCAGGATTGCCAGCCAATGGCCAAGACCGCGGTAGTAGGCACGCAGTTCAAGGTCATCGGCACAGTAGCGGTGCGCGGCGAAGGCGGCCCAGCCGTGGCTGCCACGATCAATCACCTTCGGCACGCATACGCGGTCAGGGCCGTCACCGAAGACCGTGGACAACAGGCCATCAAGCGTCGCATCGATGCGCAATGAGCGTGGCTTGTACATCACCGTGCCGCCATCGAACTGCAGCCGTGCCACAGTCCGGCCGCCACCATGCAGGTCACCGCGTCCCAATGCAACGGCATGCAGCGTGCCCGCCGGCGCACCCAGCAACTCTGCCAGCGCCGCACGATCGCTGCCGATGCGAACAGCGAGCTCCACCACAGCCGCACATTGTCCTACGAGCATGCGCGTCAGGCGCGGCAGCAGCACCGGATAGCGTCGCTGCAGATGCGTGCGGAAGCCCTCGCTGGTGGCCAGGGCAACGAATTCGTCCAGCACCCCAGCGCTGTCAAGCGGGCCGATGTCACCGCTGCGCGCAGCGGCGTGCAGTTCCAGCAGCAGCACGCGGTTGAGCTTGAGCTGGGCATGCTCACGCAGTGCCGCATCGCCCCGTGCATGCAGCAGATCGCGCTCGCCAGGCTGCAGAGCAATGGCGGGATCATGCAGGCCGGCAACCAGCGCAGCGCGCGCCTGGGCAAGGAAATGTTCGGTGATGCACGCAAACGCGGCCGCAGCCGGAGAAGCGGTCATTACGCCCCCTGCGAGATATCGAGAGTCTGTTCCAGTCGCCGGCACGCAGCTGCATGCCTCTGCGTGCCGGCTCGGGTTACATCAGCAACACAGGCAGTGGTTGATCACCGATACCGTGGTGGTGCACTCGTTGGTGCCCCCGGTGATCATGGTGTCCGAAGCTCCGGTGAGGGCCGCTTCGGTGGCTGCCGCACCGTAGATGAACAGCGAACCCGCAGGGTTGGCACACCCATCCACATCGTCCGAGCCATTGAGCCAGCCGGACACAACATCGTCGTTCAGATCCATTCGCAATCTCCTGTCATTCACAACATGAGGCGTTGAGGACATGGATCGATTCCACGTCCCTTCGGATACGGCCAGTCCCTGGCATCAACATCATGCTGCGAGCGATACTGGATGACAGGTACAGCCGCCCGTGCACACTGCATCCGCGTGTGAAGTGCGTCAAGCTGCGCTGCGGCAGGGCGCACGAATACGCTGCACGTGAAGTACGGAGGTGACGTGGAATGAGTGGCCGCGCCGCCATTCCTGCGTGACCGGATCGAAGGCAACCGGAGAGGCATCGGATGGCCGGCCGGCGCCGGCACATCCGCAGGCCGGGTCAGCCCTTCAGCTGCACCAGGATCTCGCGGGTCATCGGATCGGCAATCGCCACATCCTCACCCTGCAGCGCCGGCAGCAGGCCACTGGCCAGCTGCTTGCCCAGCTCTACACCGAACTGGTCGAACGCGTTGATGTTCCAGATCACCGACTGCACATACACGGCGTGTTCGTACATGGCGATCAGCGCACCCAGCGCCTGCGGGGTCAGCGCGTCGAGCAGGATCAGCGTGCTCGGGCGGCCTCCCGGGTAATCACGGTGCGGGTCGTCGCTGCTCTGGCCATTGGCCAGTGCTTCGGTCTGCGCCAGCAGATTGGCCAGCAGGGCCTGATGATTGATCGTGTAGGGATCGTCGTTGTGCACGCAGCCGATGAAGTCGGCCGGAACGATGCTGGTGCCCTGATGCAGTGCCTGGAAGAAGCTGTGCTGCACATCGGTGCCCGCGCCGCCCCACCACACCGGCACGGTGTCGGTGGTGACCGGCTGGCCGTCACGCTGCACGCGCTTGCCCAGGCTTTCCATCACCAGCTGCTGCAGGTAGGCCGGCAGCAGCGCCAGGCGCTGGTCGTAAGTCATCACCGCATGCGTGGCATGGCCCAGCACGTTGCGGTTCCAGATGTCGGTCAGGCCGTGCAGCACCGGCAGGTTGCGCTCCAGCGGTGCATCCAGCGCGTGCGCATCCATCTGCGCGGCGCCGTCCAGCAGCTGCTCGAAGCGCTCGAAGCCGATCGCAAGCGCGATCGGGAAACCAACGGCCGACCACAGCGAATAACGGCCACCGACCCAGTCCCACATCGGCAGTACGCGATCGGCAGCGATCGCGAAGGCCTTGGCGGCACGTTCCGGATTGGCACTGACCGCGTACAGGCGCTCGCTGCCACCCAGCCAGTCGTGCAGGATCTGGCCGTTGAGCAGGGTTTCCTGGGTCCCGAAGGTCTTGGAGATGAGGATGCCGGCGGTCTTCGCCGGATCCAGCGTGGCCAGTGTGCGCTGCATGGCGGCGCCGTCCACGTTCGATACGAAATGCACGCGCAGGCGCGCGCCGGTGACCGGGCGCAACGCATCGGCGACCAGGCGCGGACCGAGATCGGAACCACCGATGCCGACGCTGACCACGTCAGTGACGCCGCTGTCTTCCAGCGCACGCACCAGCACGCCCATGCGCTGGCGGATGTCGCGCGCGGTGGCATAGGCCTCGGCCGCCACCGGCGCATCGACCACGTCGCCGCGCAGCGCGGTATGCAGCGCGGCGCGACCTTCGGTGAGGTTGACCTGCTCGCCACGGAACAAGCGGGTGATGGCACCACCGACATCACGGTCGGCGGCCAACGTGAGCAGGGCCTGCAACGCCGCGGCATCGTATTTCTGCCGCGCGAAATTGACATACAACGGACCGACCCGCAGCGCCAGGTCCTGCACGCGGCCGGGTTCGGCGGCGAGCAGGCTGGGAATGCTTGCGCCCTTCAGGCGCTGGGCGTGGGAATGCAGCGAGTCGAATCCGTTGTTCGTTGTCATGCGGCCTGGGTCGGGATCGTGTCGTTGGTGTGGGAGATCTGGTTCTTGCCATCAACGTACACCAGCTTCGGCTTGAAGCTGTCAGCTTCCTGCTCGGTCATGCTGGCGAACGCGGCGATGATGATGATGTCACCGACCTGCACGTGGCGCGCGGCACCACCGTTGAGCGAGACAACGCCGCTGCCGGCTTCGGCACGGATGGCATAGGTCGAGAAGCGCGCACCGTTGGTCACGTCCCAGATGTGCACCTGCTCGAACTCGCGGATGCCGGTGGCAGCCAGCAGGTTGTCATCGATGGCGATCGAGCCTTCGTAGTTCAGCTCGGAATGGGTGACGGTGGCGCGGTGGATCTTGGTCTTGAGCAGGGACAGGTGCATGGGGGCGCTGCAACGGCAAAGGAAAGAGCGGATTCTAGCACCCGCTTGGCCATCGTCAGGGGGCCGCAGCAGGACGCTGAGGGCTGTTCAGGCCCCCTCCCCCGGCGGCGGCGGCGCGGCATGCCCGGAACGGCCCTCCAGAGACAGCCGGAACACCGTATGGAAGGCCAGCCCGGCGACCAGGCCGAAGCCACCTGCGGCCAGCACCTGCAAGGCATAGCTGATCACGTCGAAGGTGTCGACATAGCGCAGGCGCTGCAGCAGCGGACCATTGTCCGCGCCCGGCCAGGTGCAGGTGGCCATGGCCAGCGCGCCCAGTCCGAAGCCGACCAGCACGAATCCAGTCCGGCGCAGCCGCTGTTGAGACTGCAGGATCAGCGCCATCGGCAGCAACACCGTGATCGCATTGCACACGGCCAACACGAACATCAGCCCACCGCCGGTGAGCGCAGGCATCGGCGTGCGCCTGAATTCAAGCGCGAACAACAGCCCGCCAAACAGCTGGGCCGGCAGCATGCCGGCGGCCAGCACCGCCAGGATCGAGGCCTGGGCAAGACGGCCGGTATCAGTGCTGGGGGTCTTCATTTCCGGTCTCCCGTCCGTGGGAAGTCGAGAGGCGCCCGTTGCGGGCGCCCCGGAGCCGCATGCGGCTCAGAACTCCAGGTTGTCGATCAGGCGCGTGCTGCCCAGGCGTGCGGCGATCAGCGCCACGCGGCCACCGCCGTCGAAGGTCGGCTCGGCCAGTTCCGGCGTGCGCAACACGGCGTAGTCGACCTGGAAACCATCCGCCTGCAGCGCGGCCGTTGCGTCGGCCTCGATCTGCGCGCGCGACTGGCCAGCCACGTAACCCTCGCGCATGCCCAGCAGGGTGCGGTGGATGCTGGTCGCGACCGGGCGCTGTTCGGCGCTCAGGTACTGGTTGCGCGAGCTCTTGGCCAGGCCATCCTCGTCGCGCACGATGTCCGCACCGACGATCTGGATCGGGAACGACAGCTCGGCCACCATCTGTCGGATGACCGCCAGCTGCTGGTAGTCCTTGCGGCCGAACACGGCCACATCCGGCTGCACCTGCAGGAACAGGCGCGCCACCACCGTGCACACGCCATCGAAGTGCCCCGGACGGCTGGCGCCTTCCAGCACTTCACTCACGCCCGGCGCGTGCATGCGCGTGGTCTTGTCCACCCCCAGCGGGTACATCACCTCGACGCTGGGCAGCCACACCGCATCGCAGCCGGCCTGCTCCAGCCCGGCCACGTCGGCCTCGGGCGTGCGCGGGTAGCGGCTGAAATCCTCGTTCGGCCCGAACTGGGTCGGGTTGACGAAGATGCTCGCCACCACCTTGTCGGCGTACTGGCGGGCCAGGGTCACCAGCGAATGGTGACCCCCATGCAGGTTGCCCATGGTCGGCACCAGCGCCACGCGCAGGCCCTCGCGCTTCCACTCGGCGATCTGCCCGCGCAGTGCGCCGAGCTCGTTGAAGGTCTGGATCATTGGGCGTAGGCGTGCTGTTCGTCGGGGAAGCTGCCGTCGCGCACGGCGTCGGCATAGGCGCGGGTGGCACCGGCCACCGAACCGCCTTCGGCAAGGAAATCCTTGACGAACTTGGGACGGCGATGACCACTGTCCAGGCCGAGGAAATCATGCAGCACCAGCACCTGGCCATCGCACTGCGGGCCTGCGCCAATGCCGATGGTCGGCACATCCACCGCAGCGGTCACTTCGGCGGCGACCGGAGTCGGCACGCATTCGAGCACCATGATGCTGGCGCCGGCAGCGGCCACAGCCTTGGCATCTTCCACCAGCTGGCGCGCGGCATCGCCACGACCCTGGATCTTGAAGCCGCCCAGTCGCAGCACCGACTGCGGGGTCAGGCCCAGATGCGCGCAGACCGGAATCTCGCGCTCCACCAGGTAGCGGATGATGTCGACCTTGAAGCCGGCACCTTCGATCTTGA
Organism: Stenotrophomonas sp. FR024; assembly: GCF_047500745.2. Lineage (NCBI taxonomy): Bacteria > Pseudomonadati > Pseudomonadota > Gammaproteobacteria > Lysobacterales > Lysobacteraceae > Stenotrophomonas > Stenotrophomonas sp. FR024. Next base: position 12,770 of record NZ_JAXAXM020000022.1, on the reverse strand, counting down.
CCATCTCCGCGCCCGCCTGCAGCAGCTGCAACGAGGCATCCAGCGCGCGCTCCGGGGTGGCATCGGCGCCGAACGGCAGGTCGGCCACCAGCAACGCACGCTGCAGCACGCGGGCCACGGCGCGGGTGTGGTAGACCATGTCGGCCACGGTCACCGGCAAGGTCGAATCATGGCCCTGCACGACCATGCCCAGCGAATCGCCGATCAGGATCAGGTCGACGCCGTTGGCATCGAAAGTGCGGGCGAAGCCGGCGTCGTAGGCGGTCAACATGACCAGCTTCTGGCCATTGCGCTTGGCCTCGGCCAGGGCGGGAACGGTCCAGGGCTTGCTGTCTGCGTGGGTGCTCATGTGCTGATAACCGGGGGAGATAACCCGGGCATTATCACCCTATCGGCGCAATCCCGCAGGCATCCACCCGCATCACTGCATCCCGCACGCGGCCATGGCCGGGAATGGCCAGATCCGGCGCGATTTCGGCCAGCGGCACCAACACGAAGGCACGCTCGTGCAGGTAAGGATGCGGCACCTGCAGACCAGGCTGGTCGAGCACCTGCGCGCCATACAGCAGCAGGTCCAGGTCCAGCGCGCGCGGGCCCCAGTGCACCGCCGGATCGCGTACGCGACCAAAACGCTGCTCCAGCGCCAGCATCGCCTGCAGCAGCCTATCGGCGGGCAGCGTGGTCTCGACCGCGGCCACCGCGTTGACGAACGGCGGCTGGTCTTCATTGCCCCAGGCCGGCGTGGCGTACAGCCTTGAGGCTTGGCGCAGGCGGGTATCGGGCAGGCCGTCGAGCGCGGCAATCGCCGCGCCGACGGTGACGGCCGCGTCGCCAAGGTTGGCGCCGAGGCCGATCCAGGCAAGGGTCATCGTTTACTCGCCAGCCGCACCGGCCGGGGCACCCGGACGACGGCGGCGACGGCGGCGCTTGCGCGGTGCCCCGCTCTCGTCATCCCCCTCTTCGCTGTGCATCACGTCCAGCGACGATTCCAGCTCGCGACCGGACTGCGCCTGCGCCTCACGCCAGAACTCGACATCGGCGGCGTGCTCGGCCGAGGCCACCTGGCGCAGGCTGAGGAAGTCGAACGCAGCGCGGAAGCGCGGATGGGTCAGGGTACGGAACACGCGCTTGCGCTGGCGCGAGCTGAAGCGCGACTGCAGCAGCCAGATTTCCTGCATCGGCAGCGAGAAGCGGCGCGGCAGCGCGATGGTGCTCAACTGCTGCACCGTGACGCGATCGGCGGCACGGCGCTGCGCCTCTTCCGGTGCCACGCCCTGCTTGAGCAGGGTTGCCTGGGCGCGGCAGAACGCCGGCCACAGCAGCAGCGCAAACAGGAACGCGGGCGAGACTGGTTCATCGTTGGCCACGCGGGCATCGGTGTTGGCCAGGCCCTCCACCAGCATGCGGCGCAGCGCGCCGGTGCGGTTGGACTTCAGCGCCTTGGCGCTCTCCGGGAACAGCACGTCCAGCAGGCCGTAACGTTCGAGGCCTTCGAAGCTGGCCACGCCGTGCCCGGACAGGAACAGCTTGAGCACTTCTTCGAACAGGCGCGCCGGTGCGGCTTCGTTGAGCAGGCCGGCCAGGTGCGGGATCGGCGCGGCGGTGCCCTCTTCGATCTGGAAGCCGAGTTTGGCCGCCAGGCGCACCGCACGCAGCATGCGCACCGGATCTTCGCGATAACGCTGCTCGGGGTCGCCGATCAACTTCATCAGGCGCGCTTGGACGTCTTCGAAGCCGCCGGTGTAATCACGCACCGAGAAGTCCTCGATGGCGTAGTACAGGGCGTTGCAGGTGAAGTCGCGGCGGATGGCGTCGTCTTCGATGGTGCCGTACACGTTGTCGCGCACGAGCATGCCGTTTTCCATCTCGCGGTCGCCGCTGCCGTCATCGCTGTTGGCACGGAAGGTGGCGACTTCGATGATCTCGCGGCCGAACACGACGTGGGCGAGGCGGAACCGGCGACCGATCAGGCGGCAGTTGCGGAACAGCTGCTTGACCTGCTCGGGCGTGGCGTCGGTGGCCACGTCGAAATCCTTGGGTTGGCCATTGACCAGCAGATCGCGCACCGCGCCGCCGACAAGGTAGGCGCCGAAGCCGGCATCGCGCAGGCGATAAAGCACGCGCAGGGCGTTCGGGCTGATGTCCTTGCGGGAGATCGTGTGCTGGTCGCGCGGGATGACGCGCAGGCTGAACGGTGATGTAGCAGAGGAAATGATGTTGGCGCTTCCGGTTGAAGTTTCGGGATTGCCCAATGGCATCGAGGTGCATATACTAGCGCTCCTGCCTCGGCAGCGACACAGTTACGCTCCCTTCGTCTAGTGGTTAGGACGTGGCCCTCTCAAGGCTAAAACAGGGGTTCGAGTCCCCTAGGGAGCGCCAGTCGCCGCAGCAGGAACCGAAAAAGCCCGCCTTTGTGCGGGCTTTTCTGTTTTCCGGATTTGGCGCACCCCGCCCGCTTGATCGCTGTAGCGCCAACCCTCCCGAAAGGAGCTCGGGCAAGGCCATCCAGGGCAGGACACGCCGTAAACCCATCCCTGGGGGCTCGGTCGCGCCATCCATGGCGCTCACGGTCCTGCCCTGGATGGCCTTGCCCGCACTCTTCACAGTTTCCGTACTCGCGGCAAACTCGACCCCGACGTGCTGCGCCGCGTCCGCGCAACCCATGATCTGACCAGAGGCTGCAGGCCCGCCGATCCAGGACCGTTGGCGCCATGGGTTGGGCGCATGCGCCCGACGGGTTGGGCAAGGAGCCCAACCCTGGTCTTGCCGAGTGCGCAGGACAGCGCACGCGAGCAAGGCGCCATCGAGCCCCCATGGACGGGTTTACGGCGTGTCCTGGATCGGCTGGCCAGCAGTCTCCCCACGGAGAAAGGAGGCGCTGAAACACAGGCCGGCCGTCAGCCTTCCATCTGCTCCAGCTCCTTGCCCTTGGTCTCGCGTACGTAACGGACCACGAAGAAGATCGAGAGGATCGCAACGACAGCGTAGATGCCGTAGGCCCCGGCCAGGCCGATGCCGGCCAGCAGCATCGGGAAGGTCACGGTGATCGCGAAATTCGACGTCCACTGCGCCGCACCGGCAACGGCCAACGCCGGGCCGCGGATCTGGTTCGGGAACATTTCGCCCAGCATCACCCACATCACCGGGCCCCAGGACATGTTGAAGAACACCACATAGACGTTGGCCGCAACCAGCGCCAGCCGACCCATGCCATCGGACAGCTGCAGGCGACCATCGGCCAGGCTGCCGCTGGCAAACGCCACCACCATCAGCACCAGCGCCACCGACATGCCAACCGAGCCGATCCACAGCAGCGGCTTGCGCCCGATGCGGTCGATCAACAGTACCGTCAGCAGGCAGGCGCCGATGCTCAGCGCGCCGGACAGCACGTTGATCAGCAGCGCGTCGCTTTCCGAGAAGCCCACCGCCTGCCACAGCACCGCGCCGTAATAGAACACCACGTTGATGCCGACCAGCTGCTGGAACATGGCCAGGCCAATGCCTACCCAGAGGATCGGGCGCAGCTTGCCGGTGACCGTGTCGCGCAGGTCGCTGAAGCGCGGCTTGTGCTGATCCTGGGCCAGGCTGGCTTCGATCTCGGCCTGCTTGGTCGCCGCTGCCGCCTCGCCGTACAGCCGCGACAGTACCGCCCTCGCCTGCTGCTGACGCCCCTTCAGGACCAGGAAGCGCGGGCTTTCCGGAATCACCAGCAACAACAGCAGGAACAGCCCGGACGGCAGCGCCTGCATCCAGAACATCCAGCGCCAGGCCTCATGCCCCAGCCACAATGGCTCGGTGGAGGCCCCTGCCGCGCGGGCCAGCAGGTAATTGCTGAGGAAGGCGGCAAACAGGCCGCAGATGATCGCCATCTGCTGCACCGTGGCCAGGCGACCGCGATAGCGTGCCGAAGCCACTTCGGCGATGTAGGCCGGCGACATCACACTGGCAGCGCCCACCGCGAAGCCGCCGAGCACCCGTGCGGCGATGAACAGCCAGGAAGCGTGTGCGGCACCGGCGCCCAGCGCCGAGACCAGGAACATCAGTGCCGAGGCAATCAACACGCCACGGCGGCCCAGGCGATCCCCCAGCCAGCCGGCCAGGAAGGCACCGATCGCGCAGCCCAGCAGCATCGAGGCGACTTCGAAACCGAGCGCCGCCTCGCTGGAGTTGAAGGCCTGGCGCAGGCCATCGACCGTGCCATTGATGACACCACTGTCGAAGCCGAACAGGAATCCACCCAGCGTGGCCACGCAGCTGATCAGGACGATGAATGCAGTGTTCTCACCACCATGGGAGGCGATGTTGGGCTGGGCTGGGGACATGAACGATCCTGCTGGGAAGGGGTCCGGCCATCCAATGCAGCCGGCTGACCCGCAGCGTCGCACAGGCCTCACCCTGCCGCCAACGACCACCACGGCCGCGCCTGCCAGACGCCCGATTTCCGCCCCGCGCCGACACCGGGGGCCAACCTGTTCTAGAATTGGCGGGTTCAGGAATCGATCCACCCCCAGCCCATGCCCTTTGTCGTCACCGAAAACTGCATCAAGTGCAAACACACCGATTGCGTGGAAGTATGCCCCGTGGATTGCTTCCACGAAGGCCCGAACTTCCTGGTGATCGACCCGGATGAGTGCATCGACTGCACCCTCTGCGAACCGGAATGCCCGGTCAACGCGATCTTCCCGGAGGACGATGTTCCTGCCGGCCAGGAGAGCTTCGTCGCCCTCAACGCCGAGCTGGCGAAGGAGTGGCCGGTACTGACCGTGCGCAAGGACCCGCCCGCCGACGCCGGCGAATGGGACGGCAAGCCGGACAAGCTGAAGCTGCTGGAGCGCTGAGAAGCGCCTCTTGCCGCAACGAAAAGGGCGCCTATGGCGCCCTTTTTCGTTGCTCGGCAGATACCAACCGCGCGATCCGATAGGTGCCAACCGCAAGATCCGGTAGGTGCCAACCGCAAGATCCGGTAGCTGCCAACCGCAGGATCCGGTAGGTGCCAACTGCAGGATCCGGTAGGTGCCAACCTTGGTTGGCACAGAAGCGCCGACCAAGGTCGGCCTCTACCCGGGCACGTGCGGACCTGGGCCCGCACCCACCCGACCGGCCCTTACTGGGCCAGCTTTGCCTTGAGCGCGGCGATCAGCTTCACCGGCGCTTCTGCAGTGGCCGGCAGGCCACGCGGGTCGACCGCGGAGATGTAGGCGCCGGCATCGACGGCGACCACGCGGACCAGGAAGTTGCTGCCTTCGTAGGCCACGTCATACGAGCCCAGCAGCTGCGCGCGGCTGGCGATGGTCACGCCTTCCACGCCTTCCAGCGCGGTGCCGACCTTGGCGAAAGCCTCGTCCTTGCCGCCGGCGATGGTGAAACCGGTGTTGCCCACGGCCGGGGCCGCAGCCACCGGGGCCGCCGGCTTGGTCGCCGAGGCAAGGGTCGGCACCTTGTTGTCACTGGTGGCGTTGGGCAGGTTCAGGTCCGGCGGCACTTCCAGCGGACGCATTTCCGGGGCCAGGGCGTAGTCGCCCTTGACGCCACGCTTGAAGCAGCCGGTGGTGCCGGCGGCAACGGCCACCGCAAGCAGGGCGTAGGACAGCACGCGGACGGTGGATACGGATTGACGCATGTGAATCTCCTGGGTCAGACCAAGACGGAAGGTCAGTGGCTGGAAAGGGCTTCGAGGGCGGCGATGTCGCCGGCAAGGTGATCGGCCGCCGGATGGTGCGCCACCGACAGCGGCAGCAGCGGCAGGCGCAGGTCGTGACCGATGCCGATACGGCGCAGCAACGCCTTGACCGGAATCGGGTTCGGCTCAACGCCGCAGAAATCATGGAACGGCTGCAGGCGCGCATCCCAGGACCCGGTGGCTTCGTGGTCGTGGGCGGCAGCCAGCTCGCACATCCGGCGGTAGGCGCCGGGCAGCACGTTGGAGCCGACCGAGATCAGGCCATCGATACCGGCCTGGATCGAGCGCGCCGCCGTACCGTCGTCGCCACTGAACACGGCAAACTGCGGGCTGCGCAGGGCGAGCAGCGCCTGCACCCGGCCGGTGTCACCCACCGCCTCCTTGATGCCGACGATGTTGGGATGGCTGGCCAGTTCGGCCACGGTCTCCGGCTGCATGTCGCACCCGGTACGGCCGGGCACGTTGTACAGCACGACCGGCAGCCCGCCCTGGTCGGCAACCGCGCGGTAGTGGGCGATCAGGCCAGCCTGGGTCGGCCGCACGTACGGCGGGGTGACCACCAGCGCGTGGCTGGCGCCAAGCGCGGCGGCACGGCGGGTCTGTTCGATGGTCTTGGCGGTGCCCGACAGGCCGGTACCGGCCATGACCGGGATGCGGCCGCCGATGCGCTCGACCGCGCTGGCCAGCAGCAGGTCGTACTCGGCATCGGTGAGGGTCGCTGCTTCACCGGTCGAGCCGGCTACGACAACGCCATGGACGCCACCTTCCAGTTGCAGGTGCAGCAGGCGCTGCCAACCGTCGGGATCGAGGGCGCCGTCGGCCCGGAACGGGGTCGCCAGCGCGGTGATGAGGCCGGAAAGGGACAAGGACGTGCTGCTCTTGGCTGGAAAGGGAAAACGCCCGCCACGAAAGGCCGGGGGCGACCTTAATGTTACTTGCGGCGCGAAAGCACGGGCAAGTATGCTGGACACCGGTGGATCCCCGCCTCTGGCGGGCATTCAGACTAACGCATGCATTACCCGGAATCGCCTTGACCGACACCACCCCGCGCCCCGCGCCGAGCGAAAACCACCTCCTGATCAACGCCTACACGACGCATCCGGAGTCCCCCCTGCTGTCCGTCACCCGCCGCATTGCCGACAGCGGCTGCAATCTGGTGGACGCACGCCTGGCCACGGTCGGCCGCGATGTCTCGGTCACCGCCTTGGCCACCGGCTCCTGGGACTCGGTGGCCAAGCTGGAAGCGATGCTGACCCGGCTGGAGCGCGAAGAGGGCCTGAAACTGGTCTGGTACCGCACCGCCGCCAAACAGGCGCAGTCCAACCTGCTGCCGTACATCGTCGAAGTGATCGCCGCCGACAAGCCGGGCATCCTGTTCCAGCTGGCCGATTTCTTCGACCGCCAGGGCATCACCATCGAGAACCTGCAGAGCACGCGCTACCGCGCCATGCAGACCGGTGCGGAGATGTTCAGCGCGCAGGTCACCATCGGCGTGCCGGCCAACATGCACATCGCCGCGCTGCGCGACGACTTCCTTGAATTCTGCGACCACCTGAACCTGGACGCGATCATGGACCCGATGAAATTCTGATTCTTCGCGCGCCTCTCACGGGCGCGTGGCGTTTCATGCAATTGTCGTAGAAAGAACCCAGGCTCGACAGAAGGACCTCATGAACAACGGCGATACCCTGGACAGCACCACCCTCTCCCTGCCGCTGGCGCTGTCCGGTGGCGAACAGGCCACTCTCGGCGACTACGCCGGCCACTGGCTGGTGCTGTACTTCTATCCCAAGGACAGCACCCCCGGCTGCACCACCGAAGGCATCGACTTCAACGCACTGCTGCCGAAATTCAAGAAGGCAGGCGCGGTGGTACTCGGTGTCTCGCGCGACTCGGTGAAGTCGCACGACAACTTCTGTGCCAAGCAGGGCTTCAACTTCCCGTTGGTCAGCGATGGCGACGAAGCGCTGTGCAGCGCCTTCGACGTGATCAAGATGAAGAACATGTACGGCAAGCAGGTACGTGGCATCGAACGCAGCACCTTCCTGATTTCCCCCGACAGCCGCATCGTGCAGTCCTGGCGCAAGGTCAAGGTTGCAGGTCATGCCGATGCCGTTCTCACCGAACTGAAGGCCTCCCAGTCCAAGTGAGTCCCACTGCCTACTGTGTCTGCCATCACCCTGCCCCGCAGCAGGCCGTGGTGGTTTTTCCCTGTCCGTAACCAGGAATCGACGATGACCCGAGGCAAGCGCATCTACGTGCTGGATACCAACGTGCTGATGCACGATCCCACCGCGCTGTTCAAATTCGAGGAGCACGACGTCTACCTGCCCATGCAGGTGATCGAGGAGCTGGACAACGGCAAGAAGGGCACCTCCGAAGCGAGCCGCAACGCCCGCCAGGTGAGCCGCTTCCTCAACGAGCTGGTGCAGGAATCCGGCCTGGACAACCTGGCCGACGGCATTCCGCTGCAGCGCCCCAATGGGCTGCAGCTGCGCGGCAAGCAGAGCGCCGGCAAGCTGCGCTTCCAGACCAGCCATTTCGACGCCGGCAAGAGCTTCGGCAAGGTCATTCCGGACAACGCCATCCTCGGCGCGATCCTGGCCCTGAAGGAAGAAACCCCGGACCTGCCGGTGGTGTTCGTCTCCAAGGACATCAACCTGCGGATCAAGGCCGCGATCGCCGGCATCGTGTCCGAGGACTACGAGAACGACCGCGCGCTGGACGATTTCAGCCTGCTCTACACCGGCGCCACCGAGCTGCCGGAAGACTTCTGGAAGCGCCACGGCGATGACCTGCGCAGCTGGAGCGACAAGGGCCGCACGCATTACGAAATCCTGGCGCAGGATGGCGAGGAGTGGTACCCGAACCAGTACGTCTACCTGCCTGGCGAAGATGAAGTCGAGCTGCGCGTCAGCCGCGTGGTCGGCGACGGCAAGGTGGTGCTGTCACTGGTCGATGATTTCCGCCACGGCAGCCACGCCGTGTGGGGCATCAGCGCACGCAACCGCGAGCAGAACTTCGCCCTCAACGCACTGATGGATCCGGAGATCGACTTCGTCACGCTGCTGGGTACCGCCGGCACCGGCAAGACCCTGCTGGCGCTGGCCGCCGGCCTGGCGCAGACGATGGACCAGCAGCGCTACCGCGAGATCATCATGACCCGCGCCACGGTCAGCGTCGGCGAGGACATCGGCTTCCTGCCCGGCACCGAGGAAGAGAAGATGACGCCGTGGATGGGTGCACTGACCGACAACCTGGAAGTGCTCACGCACAACCAGGAAGGCGGCACCTGGGGACGCCAGGCGACCAACGACCTGCTCGCCAGCCGCATCAAGATCCGCTCGATGAACTTCATGCGCGGCCGCACATTCCTGTCGCGCTACCTGATCCTGGACGAGGCGCAGAACCTCACCCCCAAGCAGATGAAGACGCTGATCACCCGTGCCGGCCCCGGCACCAAGATCGTCTGCCTGGGCAACGTCGAGCAGATCGACACCCCGTACCTGACCGAGACCACCTCGGGCTTGACCTACGCGGTGGATCGCTTCAAGAACTGGCCGCATAGTGCGCACATCACCCTGCGCCGAGGCGAACGCTCGCGCCTGGCCGATTACGCTTCGGAGGTGTTGTGAACCGCTGCACCCGCCTGCTGCTGCCCACGGCTGCGATCGCCCTCGCAACCGCCCTGGGTGCCTGCACCACCACGCGCGGCCCGGCCAGCGTGCCGACCGCCGAGCGTACCGGCCAATCCTGGGTGGTCACCCGCCCGATCATCGCCGCGCAGGTGCTCGACACCTGCTCGCGCCCCAGTCCCGGCCGCGAGGCCGGGCGGGTCAGCGGATACTGGGCACCCAGCCGGCAGCAGATCGACCAGCTGGAAGCGCAGCTGTCGTCGCTGGAGTCACAGGTACCGAAGGTGCTGGACTTCGACCGCCAATACGTCGGCATCGAAAGCACCGGCAAGCGGCTGATCTACATCAACGCCTTCCATCTGCCCGACGACAGCGGCATCAACCCGGCACGGGAAGCGATCCGCGTCTGTGACGGCGGCACGCAGTTCTGGGGCGCGGTATTCGACCCGGCCAGCAACACCTTCAGCGAGCTGCAGTTCAACGGCGGCTTCGGCGGGCCCTGAGGGGCCCCGCCGATGGGAATACGCCTGCCCACCTGGGTCTGGATCGGCGCGGTCGCGCTCTCGTGCGTGGCCGGGATGGTCAACGTGGTCGGCTTCCTCGGTTTCGAGCACCAGGCGGTCAGCCACATGACCGGCAGCACCAGCCAGCTGGGCATGGCGCTGGCCCAGGGTGACTGGCGCGCGGTCGGCCACCTGTGGGGATTGCTGATCGCGTTTTCGCTGGGCGCGATGCTCAGCGGCCTGCTGATCCAGGACAGCGCATTGCAGCTGGGCCGCCGCTACGGTGTCGCGCTGGCGCTGGAATCGGCACTGCTGCTGGTGGCCATTCCGCTGTTCGAACAGCATCAGATCTGGGGCGCACTGGCCGCCGCCATGGCCTGCGGCCTGCAGAACGCTATGGCCACCACCTTCAGTGGCGCGGTGGTGCGCACCACCCACCTCAGCGGCATGTTCACCGACCTCGGCATCGGCCTGGGCCACCTGCTGCGTGGACTGCCGCTGCAGGTTCGACGGCTGACCCTCAGCGGCCTGATCATCAGCGGCTTCCTCGGCGGCGGCATCCTCGGCGCCTGGTTGTTCATGCGCTGGCAATACGACGCCCTGCTCGCCCCCGCCCTGCTGACCGGCCTGACCGGGCTGGGTTATGTGGTGTACCAGCAGTGGGCGCGTTGGCGGCATTGAATCAAGGACATCCACGCATGGCGTGGATCTACCTTCCCCTGCGGGACCACGGCACAATCAACTGATGAGCCCGACCACTCCCGTTTCCGCCCTCACCATCGCCGGCTCCGACTCCGGCGGTGGCGCCGGTGTCCCTGCCGATCTCAAGGCCTTCGCCGCGCACCGCGTGCATGGCCTGGCCGTGTTCGCCGCGCTGACTGCACAGAACACCCGTGGCGTCACCGCCGTGCATGTGCCACCGATCGCATTCCTGCAGGCGCAGATCGAAGCCTGCTTCGATGACTTCGACATCCATGCCGTGAAACTCGGCATGCTGGCCAACGCCGAGGTGATCCATGCGGTCGCCGACGCACTGGAAAAGCATCGCCCGCCGCACGTGGTGCTGGACCCGGTGATGGTCGCCACCAGCGGCGCGCGCCTGCTGGAGGAAAGTGCGCTCAAGGCCATGCGCGAACGCCTGCTGCCGTTGGCGACGCTGGTTACACCCAATACCCCGGAAGCAGAACTCCTGATCGGCCGGAAGATCGGCAACGGCGATGACGCCGAACAGGCTGCCTCTGCCCTGCTCGATCTCGGTGCCGGTGCGGTGCTGCTGAAAGGCGGCCACCTGCAGGAAGGCAACCGCGTGATCGATCGCTACTTCGACGGCGTCAGCAGCGAAGAATTCATCCACGCCCGCCTGCCGCTGGACGCACATGGCACAGGCTGCACGCTCGCCTCGGCCATCGCCGCGCAGCTGTGCAACGGCCTGAGCCTGGCCAATGCCTGCGAAGCCGGCATCGACTACGTTGCGCGCGGCCTGCAGCAGGGCTACGCGCCTGGCCGCAGCGAGGTGCTGGTACTCGATCACTTCGGCGCGGCACCGCACGCATGAGCCTGACGTCGAGCGTCCTCGCCGTGCAGTGCGACGACGGCCATCTCTACGAAGTGATCGCCTGCGTGCCCGCACAGCCCATCGCGCGCCTGCTGTGGCTGCCAGCGCTGGGCGTGGCCGCGCGTCACTACCTGCCACTGGCATTGGCGCTGGCGGCGAAGGGCGTGGCGGTCTACCTGCATGAGTGGCGCGGCAACGGCAGCAGCTCACTGCGCCCCTCGCGCACGCAGGACTGGGGCTATCGCGAGGTACTCGAACAGGATCTGCCGGCCAGCCAGGCCGTCCTGGCCGCAGCCGATGACGCCACCGACGCCCTGCCCTGGATCATCGGTGGACACAGTCTGGGCGGGCAGCTGGCCTGCGTGCATGCCGGCCGCAACCCGCAGCACTTCAACCGGCTGTGGCTGGCCGCCAGCGGCTCACCGTTCTGGCGCGGCTTCCCGCCACCGCGTGGCTGGCTGCTGCCACTGGTCTATCGTTTCCTGCCGTGGATCGCGCAACGCCAGGGCGTGCTGCATGGGCGGCGCCTCGGCTTTGGTGGCACCGAAGCGCGCGGGCTGATTGCCGACTGGGCACGCGTTGGCCTGAACAACCACTACGCCGCGGCCGGCATGAACGAAGACCTCGATGCGCAGATGGCGCGCGTGCATGGCAGCGCACAGGCCGTATTGATGGAGCACGACTGGTTGGCACCGACCGGATCGATGCAGACGCTGCTGGCGAAGCTGCCGAATGTGGACGCGCAGCTGCGCGTGCTGTCCGTGCAGGAATTGGGCACGCGCGCCGATCATTTCGCGTGGCTGAAGGCGCCGGAGGCCGTAGCTGACAGCTTTTTCATTCAGTTGGATGAAAATTTTCACAAAACTGTTGACGGTACGCGCCGACATCCGCATAATTCCGCTCCTGTCGCAGGGCGCCCGTAGCTCAGTTGGATAGAGTACCTGGCTACGAACCAGGCGGTCGGGAGTTCGAATCTCTCCGGGCGCACCACTCGACAGGTTTTCAGCATCCGCCGCTGGAAATGCAGTAAAATTTAGCAGTAACTTGATTGTGTACCGCGCGCCCGTAGCTCAGTTGGATAGAGTACCTGGCTACGAACCAGGCGGTCGGGAGTTCGAATCTCTCCGGGCGCACCATACACAGTCAGCACAACAAGTTTATGTAATTGGCGCCCGTAGCTCAGTTGGATAGAGTACCTGGCTACGAACCAGGCGGTCGGGAGTTCGAATCTCTCCGGGCGCACCATTACACCGAAACAGCAGGCCCCGGCCTGCTGTTTTTTTTATGTGTGTTTTTCGGCAGGGCTGCGCCCTGCACCCTGGTAGTGCCGGCCGCTGGCCGGCAACCTCAACGGCAAAAGCAAAAGCAAAAGCTGGCATTCCGTGGGTTGGCGGGGC